>NZ_QUIU01000002.1:0-239660 GCF_003480225.1 Clostridium sp. AM34-9AC | reverse complement strand
AGGTGTTGCTGTTGGTGTAGGTTCCTCGGTTACTACTGGTACCGTCGGTGTCGGCGTAGGTTCTTCGGTTACCACCGGTACCGTCGGTGTCGGCGTAGGTTCTTCGGTTACCACCGGTACCGTCGGTGTCGGCGTAGGCTCTTCGGTTACCACCGGTACCGTCGGCGTAGGCGTAGGTTCTTCGGTTACCACCGGTACTGTCGGCGTCGGCGTAGGCTCCTCGGTTACCACCGGTACCGTCGGTGTCGGCGTAGGCTCCTCGGTTACTACCGGTATCGTCGGTGTCGGCGTAGGCTCCTTGGTTACCACCGGTACCGTCGGTGTCGGCGTAGGCTCCTCGGTTACTACCGGTGTCGGCGTAGGCTCCTCGGTTACTACCGGCGTAGGCGTAGGCTCCTCGGTTACTACCGGCGTAGGTGTAGGTTCCTCGGTTACTACCGGTACCGTCGGTGTCGGCGTAGGCTCCTCGGTTACCACCGGTACCGTCGGTGTCGGCGTAGGCTCCTCGGTTACCACCGGTACCGTCGGTGTCGGCGTAGGCTCCTCGGTTACCACCGGTACCGTCGGTGTCGGCGTAGGCTCCTCGGTTACCACCGGTACCGTCGGTGTCGGCGTAGGCTCCTCGGTTACCACCGGTACCGTCGGTGTCGGCGTAGGCTCCTCGGTTACCACCGGTACCGTCGGTGTCGGCGTAGGCTCCTCGGTTACCACCGGTACCGTCGGTGTCGGCGTAGGCTCCTCGGTTACCACCGGTACCGTCGGTGTCGGCGTAGGCTCCTCGGTTACCACCGGTACCGTCGGTGTCGGCGTAGGCTCCTCGGTTACCACCGGTACCGTCGGTGTCGGCGTAGGCTCCTCGGTTACCACCGGTACCGTCGGTGTCGGCGTAGGCTCCTCGGTTACCACCGGTACCGTCGGTGTCGGCGTAGGCTCCTCGGTTACCACCGGTACCGTCGGTGTCGGCGTAGGCTCCTCGGTTACCACCGGTACCGTCGGTGTCGGCGTAGGCTCCTCGGTTACCACCGGTACCGTCGGTGTCGGCGTAGGCTCCTCGGTTACCACCGGTACCGTCGGCGTCGGCGTAGGTTCCTCGGTTACTACCGGCGTAGGCGTAGGTTCCGGCTCATCCGGTTCGCACGGACAGTGAATCTCTCCACCCTGCTTATACTTATCCGCTATGATGCCTCCGACAACAGTTCCGCCATTATAGACAGTTGCATTCGGAGCCAGAATATATCCGAAAATAGAATTTACATTAACTTCTGTTGCATTGCCAAAGTTCCAAATAATTCTGTCTGCCCACAGCTGATGTTCCAATGCTTGCTTTTTTGCACCATGCGCATTCATCCAGCCGGTAATATTCACAGTTCCGGAATCACTTACATTTACCACAACTGTTTTTCCATAAAAAGCTGCGCCGGTGATCTCTTTGTCATAGTCTTCCATCCTGGTATTTAACTCAGCACTTGTTACATTCAATACCAGTTGTGTATCGTTATTTTCATCCGCCAAAGCATACAAGTCGTTGCTTTTCTGTACCATATTACCTGCCAGGACATTGCTGATCTCAGATGCAATATCTGTATCCCATACCTCACAGTTCTTCAGAAGATTTCCAGTATATAATTTATTTTCACCAGCTATAATATTATAACCCTGTCCAGTCACTTCCCGCTCAACAGAGTTCTGTGTTCCGTCAGAATTAGTAAGCGGAATTATCAGTTCCTTTTCGTCTGTTCTGCCTGACGCTGTATATTTAAGAATCTGATTCGGAGCAGAAAGATCTCCCAGATAAGATTTTCCCCCATAGCTTACCATGGAAACCTTTAATTCTCTAATTGCGGCATTTCCCTCAATATGGTCCAGATTTGAGGATACAAATTCATTTGTATATAATACAAATGAAAATGGATCATTTAAATCCGCACCTGCTGCCTGCACAGTAATCCCCTCGTTCCCTGCGACGGAACCTGCTACCAGTGCTGCTACCAGAACCTTTACTACTTTTTCCCTTACATACTTGCTAAATCTGCTCATCTGATTTCTCCCTCAATGAAATCCAATGTTTTTCACGTTTTACAACGTTTTCGTTCCTCTTTACAACTATTAAGACGGAAGTGCTTTCAAAAAGGGTTCAGATTTTTTATTAAAAATGTGATTTTTTGCTTATTCTTGTCCTCTGCTTATCTGTTTGTAGTACTATATTCCTAATAATCGGCAGTTTCTGTCAGTACTCCATGGATCAGAGCCCGCCTTTTTGTACCGGATGAGCCGTAGCAGGTAGATAGGGATACGATATTTCCCCTGTCACTTAAGTCTGCATCTGAAGCATACAGGGAATGTTCCGTGGCCCACTGCACATAATCATCATAGGAGGCATCTGAGGTAAACGTGGCAAAACGGTCACTGGTACTCTTTGTTTCATAATAGGAAAAAATCTCATAAATGTAGACTTTATCTTCCGTGTATATATAGAAGTAAGGATTCTCCTCGCAGCTTGCCGTCCCCTTCAGCAAATTTTTAAAAGCCCCAAACATGCTCTCATCCCGCATATTATGTCCGAATACAAAGGTATTCCTGTCTGACCAGTCTGCTGAAGCCCCACAGTCCATGAAAATGCATCCAGCATTCACACTCTCCCCCTCGAAGGAATGCTTCAGATAATAGTCATTGTCCTCCCCCTGTACCACCGGATAACTGATGTCCAATGCCGGGAAATAGAGCCATCCACGAAAATCCGGGTTGTTCCTGATAAGTTCGGCAAAGTCGATCTGTAGCTCCGGATAATTTTTCTCCGCAATCTCTTCCTGTGTTTCCCCCGCCGCAGGCTCTGCCACCACCTCCTGGCGGATGGCATCGTATTCATTTTTTGCTCTCTGCTCTGACAGATAAGAATGCAGACTCATTCCTCCGGTCACCAGTACCGCTGCCGCCAGCACTGCTGTGATCGCATTTTCCGCTTTTTTATTTTTCATGCCAGTTTCCCCTTCCTGCAAGAATCGTTATAATTTGTTAATGATTATACCTTATTTTTCCGCATTCGTCTTTACGAAAGAGTTATTTTTTGATATTTTTAAGGTATGATTTTAAATAAGAAACTATTGGGGGAATAAAATCTTATGATACATCTTTTTGCACTGCTTTCACTGCTTTTGTGCGGTGTCTGCTATACTGGCTTTCAGAACAGTTCTCATTTCCACAATACAGGCAACCGGCGTTCTCTTCTGTTTCTTGTATTTGGCGGTGCCCTGCTTCTGCGCCTGCTCCTTGCATACACCACCCACGGCTTCAGTAATGATATCGCCTGTTTTGCAGCCTGGGCTGACCGGATTTTCACTTTAGGGCCAGGGCAGTTCTATTCTGCCGAGATGTTTACGGACTATCCGCCCGGTTTCATGTATGTATTGTATCTGATCGGAGCGTTACGATCTCTGCTGCAGATTCCTTATTATTCCGATCTGCATATTTTACTGTTAAAATTACCCGCAATTCTCTGTGATATTGCCTGTGGGTTTCTACTCCACAGAGAGGCGGTAAAGCGACTGCATTTTTCCGATCTGCAGGGAATCTTTGCTGCCTCTGCGTATCTGTTCCAGCCGGCGGTCATTCTGAATTCTTCCTGTTGGGGACAGGTGGATTCCGTATACACGCTGATGATCATCCTTATGTGCCTGTTCCTCATGAAGGGAAACCTGCTTCCTGCCTATGCTGTCTACGGACTGGGTGTCCTGTTAAAGCCACAGATGCTGATCTTCACGCCGGTACTGCTGACAGGGATCTGGGACCATGTGTTCTTACAGGATTTTTCCTGGCGGAAATTCTTCTATAATTTGTGCGGTGGTCTGGTTGTCATCTGCGGGATGCTCCTTCTGTGCGCTCCTTTCGGATTAACCGCTGCGATCTCACAATATACTTCAACGTTGGGATCCTATGAATATGCAGCCATCAATGCCTACAATTTCTGGGGACTATTAGGAATGAACTGGGTCGACCAGAACACGATTTTCCTCTTCCTGCCCTGTAAGACCTGGGGCACTATCGTGATCCTGCTGATCGTACTCTTTACCTTCCTTATTGCAGCCCGCTGCCGGAAAGAGCCTTCAAGATATTTCTGTCTCGGTGCCTTTATCATCCTGACGATGTTCCTGTTCTCCGTCCGTATGCATGAGCGTTATATGTATCCCGGTCTGGCACTGTTGCTTTTCTGCTGCCTGTACCGGCCCTCTACACCTCTCTGGAAATGCTTCAGTGGATTTGCAGTGCTGCATTTTTACAACACCGCCAATGTGCTGTACCATTACGATCCGCAGAATTATGACCGCAAGGCTCCCATCATTCTGCTGGTATCTGCCGGAATGTTGTGCTGCCTGTATTATTTCTATAAGATCATCTGGAAATATTATGTTCACGATGAAACAGGGACTGCCACCAATGCGAAGACGCAGACCGCAACAGGCCGCAGAGCTTCCGGGCATACTGCTTCCACAAGATCTGCCGCAGGACTCGGACAAAGACTTCGAGAATATTTTCTCTCTCCCCTGGAGCCCATTCCTTCCGAAGAGAGAATCCATTTCACGAAACCGGATCTGTGCCTGTTGCTGGCAATCGGTATTCTGTACAGTTGCTTTGCCCTCTATGATCTGGGAGACCGCAAAGCTCCGACAACAACTTATGATATGTCGGGAGAATTACAGGCCATCGAGCTGGAATTCCCCGAAGATGCGCTGCCTGTGACTATGGCCAGTTATCTGGCTCCCTGGCACCAGCGACATTTTGGGATGGATGTCAAAAGTAATGCCGAAGGCTCCTGGACTTATCTCGGTGAGATCATTTTAAACAATGTCTTCACCTGGCAGGATGTCTCCCTGCAGGATCTGCTGACACAGGCCACAGAAAACGGTACTTCTGATGTGTCTGCCACAACCAGATATCTGCGTCTGTCATTGACGGATAATGATGCCTCTCTGATTGAACTGGTCTTCCTGGACGCGAATGGCAACATCACACGCCCGTTGAACGCAGATGCCTACCCTACACTGTTTGACGAAAGCGATCTGTACCCGGAACGCTATTCCTTCCGCAACAGCATGTATTTCGATGAAATCTATCACGCACGCACGGCTTACGAGTTCCTTCACGGCCTGCCGACCTACGAAAATACCCACCCGCCTCTGGGCAAGATCTTCATCGCCCTGGGTGTTGCCATCTTTGGAATGAATCCTTTCGGCTGGCGTATCATGGGTACTCTGTTCGGCATTGCCATGCTGCCGTTTATCTACCTGCTGGGGAAAAAAATGACAAGGAATACACCTGCAGCAGCTCTGGCCTGCTTCCTGTTTGCCTTTGATTTTATGCATTTTACGCAGACAAGGATTGCCACCATCGATGTTTATATCACGTTCTTTGTGATTGCAATGTACTATTTTATGTACTACTATTGTTCTATGAGTTTTTACGATACACCGTTGTATAAGACCTTTGTGCCTCTGGGCTTATGCGGCATCTGCATGGGACTGGGAATTGCCAGCAAATGGACCGGTATCTATGCGGGCTGTGGACTGGCCCTGCTGTTTTTTGCGCATCTGCTGCGACGCTACCGGGAATACCTCTATGCCAAAGCCCATCCCGGAAAAAGCACCAACGGCATGGAGCATCAGCAGATTGTAAAGAAATTCCCGGATTATACGGTAAAGACGATCGACTTCTGCCTGACCTTTTTCGTGCTGGTTCCGGCCGTAATCTATCTGTTGTCCTACCTGCCCTTTGTAGACAATTCCCATCCGGGACTTTTTGACCGTATGCTGACCAACCAGACTTCCATGTTCAACTATCACAGCGGCCTGGAGGCAACGCATCCTTATTCCTCTTCCTGGTATCAGTGGCCCACTATGGTCCGCCCGATCTGGTATTATTCCGGTTATGTGACTGATGCCGTCAAGGAAGGGATCAGTGCCTTCGGTAATCCTCTGGTGTGGTGGGTCGGCATTCCGGCATTTTTGTATGTGCTGTATCTGCTTGTCGCCCACAGCAGTTTCCTGCGTGCCCTGACAGGCAAAGCTGACGCTTCCTCTGCGACAACTCCCCTGTCCCGCAGAGAATATCATGCTGCCGCATTTCTGGTGGTTGGCTACCTGGCGCAATATCTGCCCTGGTTCTTCGTCACCAGAATCACCTTCATCTACCACTATTTCCCCAGCACACCGTTTGTGGTACTGATGATCGTGTACAGCCTGATGCAGCTGAAAAAGCGGGTATCCAACCGCACTTTTGCAGTCATCTGCTGTGCCTATGCCGTGCTGGCCTTCGGTCTGTTCCTGCTGTTCTATCCGGTACTTTCGGGTCAGCCGGTGGATGTGGATTTTGTAGTAAAATACTTACGCTGGCGGGATACCTGGGTGTTGATCTCGGGTTAAGTCATTTTTATAAAATACTTCATATAAAAAACAGTGCCAATCCAGGCACTGTTTTTTGGTATAGCATATCTATTCACTTACCCCTCAGCGATCGCATTACCGGTATACAACTGATAATATCTGCCCTTCTGGGCGATGAGTTCATCGTGGTTGCCGCGCTCGATGATGCGGCCCTGTTCCAGAACCATGATGCAGTCACTGTTCTTGACAGTAGAAAGTCTGTGGGCGATGACGAAAGTGGTTCTTCCTTTCATCAACTTATCCATGCCGTCCTGTACAATTTTCTCGGTACGGGTATCGATAGAGCTGGTAGCCTCATCCAGGATCAGTACCGGAGGATCCGCTACGGCTGCTCTGGCAATAGAAAGCAGTTGTCTCTGACCCTGGCTTAAGTTCGCACCGTCACCGGTGAGGACTGTGTTGTAACCATCCGGAAGCTGACGGATAAAGGTATCCGCGTTAGCCAGTTTTGCTGCGGCAATGACTTCCTCGTCTGTAGCATCCAGCTTACCGAAACGAATATTGTCCATAACGGTAGCGGTGAACAAATGGGTATCCTGCAATACGATACCCAGAGACTTCCGCAGATCCGCTTTTTTGATCTTGTTGATATTGATGCCGTCGTAACGGATCTTACCATCCTGAATATCATAAAAACGGTTGATCAGGTTCGTGATCGTGGTCTTGCCGGCACCGGTGGAGCCTACAAATGCAATCTTCTGACCGGGCTTTGCATACATCTCGATGTTATGCAGCACGATCTTGTCATCATTGTAGCCGAAGTCCACATCATCGAATACTACTTCACCCTGTAATTCAATATAATCTACGGAACCATCTGCCTGATGCACATGCTTCCATGCCCACATACCGGTTCTCTCGGTACACTCCACGATCTTGCCGTTTACCTTCTTGGCACGGACGATGGTCACATATCCCTCGTCGGTCTCTACCGGCTCATCCAGCAGATCGAAGACTCTCTTGGCACCAGCCTGTGCCATAACGATACTGTTCAGCTGCTGGCTGACCTGGCTGATAGGCATGTTGAAGCTCTTGTTAAAAGTTAAGAAGCTGGCAAGCTTACCCAGCGTCAGTCCTGCGAAACCACCCAGCGCCATGGCACCACCGACGATGGCACATACCACATAGCTTAAGTTACCCAGCTGGGCATTGATGGGTCCCATCAGGTTTGCGAACTTATTCGCATTGTATGCGCTGTCGCACAGTTCATCATTCAGAGCCTTGAACTCCTCCAGACTCTTATCTTCATGGCAGAATACTTTGACTACCTTCTGGCCTTCCATCATTTCCTCAATGTAACCGTTGACTTTACCGATATTCTTCTGCTGCTTTACGAAATATTTTCCGCTTAAGCCCGCTACCTTACCAGTGACGAACATCATCAGTGCCACCATGATCAGACTGACTGCTGTCAGAGGCACACTTAATACCAGCATACTTCCCAGGGTACCGACTACGGTGATGAAGCTGGAAAATACCTGCGGGATACTCTGGCTGATCATCTGACGTAAAGTATCAATATCATTGGTGTAAATGGACATGATATCGCCGTGGGAATGGGTATCAAAATACTTGATCGGCAGCTTTTCCATGTGTTCGAACAGATCATCACGGAGATTCTTCAGTGTTCCCTGAGTTATGGTTACCATGATACGGTTGTAAGCATAAGTGGCCGCCACACCGACCAGATAAAAACCAGCCACACGGACAATTTCCCGGAACAGATTGCCAAAGTCAGGAGTCTTCTGTCCGATCATGGGCATGATATAGTCATCGATCAGTCTCTGCATGAACAGAGTACCCTGAATGCTTGCCACAACGCTCAGTACAATACAGATCAACACAAAGATAAAGTGAATGCCATAATTTTTAAAGATATATGCCATCAGTCGTTTAAATACTTTTCCCGGATTCTCAATACGTGTACCGCCCTGCATTCTTCTGCCGGGTCCACGCATTCCGCCGCCCATAGGTCCTGGCATTATGACTCACCTCCATTCTCATCAAAGTCGCCGCCACCCGTCTGGGTCTGGGCTTCATATACTTCCTTATAGATCTCATTAGTACGAAGCAGTTCTTCGTGAGGTGCAAATGCATCGATCTTACCGTTATCCATAACGATGATACGATCTGCATCCTGAATACTGGAGATACGCTGTGCAATGATGATTTTCGTCGTACCGGGGATCTCCGTGGCAAATGCCTTACGGATCTTCGCATCGGTAGCGGTATCCACGGCACTGGTAGAGTCATCCAGAATCAGTACCTTCGGCTTTTTCAGCAGTGCTCTGGCAATACACAGTCTCTGCTTCTGTCCGCCGGATACGTTACTTCCGCCCTGTTCAATATAGGTATTGTATTTCTCTGGCATCTTCTCAATGAATTCATCGGCGCAGGCCAGACGACAGGCACGGATGCATTCCTCTTCAGTAGCATTCTCATCGCCCCAACGGAGATTCTCTAAGATGGTACCGGAGAACAGCACGTTCTTCTGTAATACTACGGATACTTCGTTACGCAGAGTCTCCAGATCATAGCTTCTGACATCCTTACCGCCGACATAGACCGTACCCTCATTTACATCATACAGACGGCTGATGAGGTTCACCAGACTGGTCTTGGAACTACCGGTACCACCCAGAATACCGATGGTCTCTCCGGCTTTGATCTCAAAGTTCAAATCATCCAGTACCGGCTTCTCACTCTGTTTGTTATAGCGGAAGGTCACATGATCAAAACGGATACTACCGTCTGTCACATCGTAGTCAGGCTGTTCAGGATTGGTGATATCTGCCTTCTCTTCCAGTACTTCTGCAATACGCCTTGCACTGGCTGCACTCATGGTCATCATAACGAAGATCATGGCTAACATCATCAGATTCATCAGGATACTCATGCAGTAGGTCAGCAGGCTCATCAGTTCACCGGTGGTCAACTGGCTGGCAACGATCATGTGAGCGCCAAGCCAGCTGATTCCAAGGATACAGCCGTATACGGTAAACTGCATTACCGGCCATACATAAGTCATGGTACATTCTGCTTTTTTGAACATCTTGTAGATGTTGTAGCTGGCCTTATGGAACTTGTCGATCTCATAGTCCTCACGCACATAAGCCTTTACCACACGCTGTGCGGCTACGTTCTCCTGTACGCTGGCATTTAAATCATCGTATTTCTTGAATACTTCACTGAAATACTTGGACACTGCTCTCATAATAAAAATGATAACGATTCCAAGGAACACTACCGCCACCAGATAAATGCTTGCCACTCTTGCATTGATCAGGAACGCCATCAGCATAGCACAGATCAGGCTGACCGGTGCGCGGAAGCACATACGTAAGAGCATCTGGTAAGCGTTCTGGATATTGGTAACATCCGTGGTCATACGGGTGACCAGTCCTGCCGTGGAGAACTTATCAATGTTGGAGAAAGAGAAGGTCTGAATGTTCTCATACATGGCCTCTCTTAAATTTCTGGCAAAACCGGTGGATGCTTTCGCACCGTATTTACCACCCATGACACCGGCGAACAATCCGACAATAGCTGCCAGGATCATGTAACAACCGATGACAAAAATATGTTTCATATCTCCCGCCTGCACGCCGTCATCAATGATGGATGCCATCAGGAGCGGAATCACCATTTCCATGGCTACTTCCAGGATCATGAAAATAGGAGTTACAAGAGATGCACTCTTATATTCCTTGATCTGTTTTGCTAATGTTTTGATCATAGCTGGTTTCCTTTCTTGTATTTTTCTATCCTATAATAAATGTTTTGTAACCTCTCTGTTATGCATGACTGCCAGCATCACTCGTTCCGGCATGGCCCGTTACAACGTCCGGTCCGCCTGCTGTCCTGTCCCAGATTCTGCATCATCTTATCTAAAATAGTTAAGAATGTCTGCTTCTCTTCTTCGGTAATACCGTTCTCCAGCTCTCGGTTGAAATCCCGGATCTGCTCTTCGATCAGATTGTGATGCTCGATTGCTTTCTCCGTCAACAGGATCCTTTTCAGTCGGGCATCCTCCGTGGATGCCACCCGGACGATATAGCCCTTCTGTTCCAGACTTTGGAGCATTACCGTTGCCGTGGATCTGCGGATTCGGAATTCCTTCTCCACATCCTTCTGATATACATCGCCGTTCCGGCTCTTGTGATACAGATATCCCAACAGCGGCCCCTGCATTCCGTTGATTTCATTTCCTTCCATCTGAGCAAAGATCGCATCGATCTTCCGGCGGATCATGTTGTTGGCGGCCTTGATCTCAAATCCAAGCTGACGGTTCGTCAGTACACTTGTCTCCTCGTTCATCCTGCCTCCTTATCTCCTATGCCTCTAATGCGGTGTTCGTCAAATCCTCATGCCAGCATGGGATTTTCCTCTCTACTCGCGCAAACTATGAGAAACACGCTTCGCGAGTTTCTCAAGTTATCGCGGCAGTCGCCAAGGTCTCGTGCAAGCACGGACTTTGGCTCGTTGCTCGCGTAAATAAAAATGTTAGATAGCTAACCATTTTTGTTAGCCATCTAACATTATAACGCAATCTTTTATGTTTGCAAGAAAAAAAGT
Organism: Clostridium sp. AM34-9AC; assembly: GCF_003480225.1. Lineage (NCBI taxonomy): Bacteria > Bacillati > Bacillota > Clostridia > Eubacteriales > Clostridiaceae > Clostridium > Clostridium sp. AM34-9AC. The sequence continues at coordinate 228,651 of NZ_QUIU01000002.1, read as the reverse complement.
ATAAACTCTTTATAAACTCCGTCAATCCTTCAGTACCCGGTTCAGGACTTCATCTTCCAGCACCAGTTTCTTTGCTGCTTCGCGGTATTCTTCCTCGTGGAGATAGGTATGGCGGTGGGGTTTGATGGTGGGAGCCATGTCGATGGCTTTGAGGAAATCGGCCTTCTTCATATGTAAGGTTGCCACGTAATCCCAGAATCCGGTATCTTTAAGTACCGTGCTGACACGGATGTAACGGTGATCCTGTACCTTTGCCATGATATAGGTGGCAATACCTACCTGGATGCCATGAAGCTGCGGCACTTCCAGGATCTTATCCAATGCATGGGAAATCAGGTGCTCACTTCCGCTGGTAGGGGCACTGCTGCCGGCAATCTCGTTGGCAATACCGCTCATGGCCAGAGAATCCAGCAGTTCTTTTAGGAACAGCTCGTCCTTGATGCTCTCATAAGGGGTACGAACGAAGCTGTTCACCGCTTTCTTTGCGATCATCACTGCAAAATCATTCACCTCACCGCAGCCGGCCTTTTCTTCGAAAATCCAGTCATAGAGTGCCGTGATCTTGGAAATCATATCTCCGATGCCGGAGTAAATGAACTTCTCCGGAGCGGTACGGATCACCTGGGTATCCACGATAATGCCATAAGCCAGTCTGGCAGGGACAGAAGTACGCTTTCCCTGCACCAGAAGAGATGCGCTGGCACTGGAAAAGCCGTCGCTTGAACTGGAAGTCGGCACACTGATAAAAGGAAGGTTCCGCAGAAATGCCGCATATTTTCCGGCATCGATGACCTTGCCTCCACCGATAGAGATCACCGCCTTTGCCTTGTTGGGAATTGCGAAAGCCAGCGTAATGATATCGTCAATATCCACCGTATCCAATTCATTGTATTCCAGAACATTCACGTCCGCTTCCTTCAGTGAATTCATGACCAGCTCTCCGAACATATCGATCAGTCCGTTACCGAAAAATAACACTACCTGATCCAGACCTTCCGTTTTTAAATAACCACCGATCTTACCTAATGCCCCGTTTCCGATCTTCAGGATGGACGGGATCGCCATCTCTTTTCCTATCTGCATGGTAATCTCTCCTTTAACATTTCATAAAAAAACTTTGCCCGAAACCGCGTCCGGACAAAGTCATTTTACACTGTTTTCTATTTCAGTTCAACTTACAATTGGATCCCGAACATCTGCAGCACCCAGCAGATCAGTCCCAATGCCCAGCTGGCGAAAATTCCGTACAGGATCACAGGTCCTGCAATGGTGAATATCTTGCAGCCGATACCGAATACCTGGCCTTCTTTCTGGTATTCCACCGCCGGGGCTGTCACGGAATTGGCAAAGCCGGTGATGGGTACTAAGGCTCCTGCACCTCCCCATTTGACGATCTTGGGATAAATATGCAATGCCGTGAGTACCACCGATGCAAACACCAGGATCAGGGAACACCAGCTGCCTGCCGTCTGGGGATCCATTCCCAGCACATTGCCGGTATAGTTCAGGATTCCCTGCCCGATACAGCAGATGATCCCACCGGTCAGAAACGCTTTTCCCATCTGTGCCCACAGATTGTGGGTGGGAGTCACCGATTTGACATACTGTTCGTATTCCTGCTTCTGCTGTACATCCGGTTGTGCCGGATTCCCGGACATATGCGGGGTCTCTTTCTGCATCTTCTGCTGATTGCCCTGTTTTGTGTCTTCCTGTTTCATAGATGTACCATGCCTTTCCGCCGCCCGGCCGCTTGCACGGCAGGCAGACTCTGTGACTGCTCTCTCTGATAACAGAATGTCCTTTTTCACTCTTTTTATGTATGCTTCTATTTACAAATTTTCTTTTAACACAGTTTTCTTCCATAAAAACAGACTTCTCAACAGCTCCGCAACCTCTGCCACGGCGGTATCCATATCATTTCCGGTATCCATGATCTGTTCCGCATCCATAAGATTATGATCTTCTGCCAGTGTCTTGTGCACCATATCCGGTGTCGCCACCATCTGCTGCAATTTCACCGCGTCATAATAATACCCCGGTGTCACATCCACCGGAAGCCATCCAATACCGTCGAAATAGACCTCCGCGGTCGCAGGATCCTGCGGCCGCGGAACGCGTTATCCGCATTCTGTTCCCGATTCTCTGTTGTCGTTTTCTCTTCGATACTGCCTTCCTCTGCCAGAGGCAGCTGAAAAAACACGGTGAAATCCGAGCCCTTATCTTTCAGACTCTCTACGACGATTTCTCCGCCCATGAGCTGTACCAGCTGATCCGTGATGGCCATACCGATTCCGGTGTCATGTACCCGGATCATGAGGTCCACACCGTTTTCCTGTAAAAAAGTCTTTTCTTCTTTCCTGTGGTTCTGACTGTCCACCGGATTCCGGCTCCCCATCTTTTTACGAAAAAAAAAGAACCAGAATTTTGTTTTTTCTTTGGTATTTTTTCAGATTGTAAGCAATTACACTGTTTGACGCTCTCTTTTTTTCATGCGATAATGGGCGATGAGTATAAATTTTATTTCATGAGGGAGATTATTATGAAAAAAAGAACAAGGAAAAAGTTACGGGCCCTTTGGGGTCTGCTGCTGGTCCCCGTGGTTCTGACCGGGTGCCGCATCCGTACCACGCCTATGGGCGTATTTGCACAGATCCTGGAGTATGCCGGACAAAACAATTCGCAGGCATCCTCGCCTCACGGTCATGGTACTTACCATACCGAATCACAGCCGTCTTCCACCCCTATTCCCCAGATGGATTACGACTCGCTGGATGCTATCGGTGAGGTCCAGACCATCATGGTCTATCTGGTAGGCTCAGATCTGGAATCCGATTACGGTAATGCCAGTCTGGATCTGGACGAGATGGAAACGGCCGGAGTGGACACAGCGCACAATAATATTCTGGTCTATGCCGGTGGTGCATCCGAATGGCAGGACCGCGGCCTGTCCAGTGACGAATGCACCGTCCTGCTGTTGACCGACACCGGTTTCGTCCCCGTGGATACCTATCCGGCGGAAAACATGGGGGATCCCCTGACTTTGAGCAGCTTTTTAAATTACGGTTTTGATTTCTTCCCGGCAGATTCCTACAGCCTGATCCTCTGGGATCACGGCGGCGGACCAGTGCTGGGCTACGGCGTAGATGAGAATTTCCGTGACCTTCTGACGCTGGATGAACTGTCCGAGGCGCTGGAAGATTCCGTGGGTGCACACATGACAAAACTGGAATGGATCGGCTTTGATGCCTGCCTGATGAGTTCCCTGGAAGTGGCTTCCGTGCTGGCTCCCTACGCCAACTATATGATTGCCTCCCAGGAGACCGAACCCGGTTGGGGCTGGAATTACGATTTCCTGTCAGAGCTGTCCGATGAGGTGATCCCGGGCGATGTCATGGGGGAATATATCGTGGATTCCTACATGGATTACGGGGAATACGTCTTCGACATCTATCCGAATCTGTATTCCGACCTGACGCTCTCCTGCGTCGATCTGAGCGCCTATGCTGAAGCCGAAGAAGCTCTGAACGATTATTTTGCGGAACTGGACACTTCTCTGGATGTGCAGAATTACCCCAGACTGGTGCGTAACCGTGCACGGGTGAGAGACTTCGGTACTTACTCCTCCGATATGAATTACGGCATGGTGGATGTCCTGCATCTGTTAGAACTGGTGGGGAATGATTCTGAAGCCGCACAGGCTGCCACAGAGGCCGTAGAAAACTGTATCGTCTATTCCGACACCAACATGGACAATGCCGGAGGAATCTCTATCTGCTATCCTTACCAGACGGATACGGATTACCGGGATGCCTGCATTGAAATGTTATATTATCTGGACTTTGCTCCCAATTACACCCGTTTTCTGGAAGACTTTTACGCCATTGAAAACGGTGACACCCTGCTGGCAGATCGAGAGATCTCCAATGCGGAGACTTCCGTCACCACCCAGAACGACGGTGCTTACGATGAATCCGACATTACCTTGCAGCTGACCCCCGAACAGCAGGCGAACTTTGCCTCCGGCGGCTACTACATCCTCTGCAAAGCCAGGGACGAAGGCTATATTACCGCGGAGGAAGACGAACGTGCCGATGATATGTATCTCTTCATTCAGGGAAGTACCCGTGTGACTCTGGATGAAAATGGTTTCTTACATGCTGCTTACAAAAATAACGCTGTCTACATGCAGGATCAGGACGGTCTCTCCGATATTCCCATGATCCTGACAGAGACCGATATCAGCGACACAGAGAATCGTTATCTGGCACATGCGGTGCTGATGAATTATACTGACAACTGGGAATCCCAGACGGCGAAAGTACAGATCGTCGTCAGCGACGAATATCCCGATGGTATCATCCGTAGTGCGATTCCTCTGGATCATGACGATGCGGAATTGCAGAGTGCCAGCAAGCAGTTGATCCATCTGGATGACTATGAGACTATGTCCTTAATGGCAAGATGCAGCTACGTGACCCGGGATGATAACGGTAATCTGTTGAACTTCTTCGACTGGGAAAAATCCGGCTGGATGATGGGCTTCGATGTGGATCTGACCGGTGATTATCATACCGTGGTACAGCCGCTGAATCACCCGGAAAATTACGTATGCATCTTCTTCATGAAGGATTCCCAGGGGAATACCTCTTATTCCGAAATGATTCCGCTAAAATAAGGGAAGGTCAGCTTTCCAGCTCTTTTCCTTCTCTTCCTGCTTGTTCGATCAGGGTCTTATCCACGTCGGTCTCGTAGTTTTTGATGGAGACTTCGACGGGGGTAGGATCCTTGGTCAGGCGCCTGCCACCGACATGATTGAAGAAAACGATAATGCCAGCTGCCAGCCCAAGAGAATAGAATACTTCCAACGTATTCAAGCCTCCGGGTTCAGCACCCATGGCCATCCGGTACACTTCCGTGAAAACCTCATTGATCCCCACATCATTATGGTAAGCCATGATCGTATAGGCTGTACCGAAAAAGCTGATCAGGCACACAAAAGCAGCCTTGATCCACTGCTGCCAGCCTTTGTGTCTGTTCACACAGATCCATTCCACCAGCACATCTGTCTCTCCAACCACCTGCACATCGATCTCCGGACAGATTTCTTCCATAAGACTTACCAGTTTCAGACAACTGATCACACATCGTTTTTCGCCGTCCTTGGGAAAATGATAAATTTTGATGGCTTTTAGTTTTGCCTGCAATACCGGATCCTGACAGCGAATCTCTGCCACATCTTTCAGGAAAACATCCTGTGCCTGCACCTCCGCACTTCTGTCACATTTCAGATAAACCGTCTGCTGCTTCATATACCCTGTCCCTTCCTGCCGTTTCTGCTCTGCATAGACATATTTTCCCAGATTGTCCATATTATTTGTGTGCTTGCTCCTCCGGAAGAATTCCCCTGCTTATTGCACGGTCCGATGCAGTTCTGTGGCAAAATAAAACAGTGACCCGCAGATCTTTCCCGCTGCCATCCCCAGAATGGCCCCGCCCAGCCCGTGGCGGAAAGAGATTCTTCTGGCAAAAATAGGAATACTGTCCAGCATCTCAGCAATGGCCAGCGCCAGACAGCCGATGAACATTCCGGCAAACAGCCCGAAAACCGCCTGTGCTCCAATGCCCGCTGCCGTCCACAGCCTCATCTGTTCCGGGAAGTGTTCCCGCAGATAATTTCCCCACTGACTGTACTCTGGGAAAATCGTAACAAAACATCCCGCCAGCGTCCCGAAAATGACCATTTCCTCATAGAGAAGTACATAACGTGCGGTATGGGTCTTGCCTGCGAACCGGGGGATCAGCCCCACCGCCACCAGCACTGTAAACACTCCGGCTGCCGACAGCAGGCCGTAACTGGCCCCGGTTACTATGAGCAATAATTGTCTGATCAGCATCTCCGTTCCCCTTTCGCAAAGTTCTGCTCCCGGCAGTTATCAAAGGATCTGCAAATGATCTTTTTCTGCACACAATAGAATATCCCAAAACCGAAAATCATATACGGATGGCATTTTTTTCCAAAATGTGCTATACTATCTTTATATATGTGCAGACGCTGCCCCACTTACTGTTTGCGTCGTTTTGAGTGAAGAATTTTAGATTTCAAAATATATGTGAGGTTTTACAACTATGAATACAGCAGATACGACTGAAAATACAGAAAAAAAGACGAGTACACTTCCCGCAAAAAAAGTCTCCGATTCCGAGACCCATCAGCTGCACGTAGTCATTCATCCGGATATCAACGGCTTCGGCAGACTGTTCGGCGGAAGACTTTTGGAATGGATCGACGAAGTAGCCGGTGCCACCGCCAGAAGACATTGCGGCAGAGATGCCACCACCGTAGCCATCGATAACCTGTATTTCAAATCCGGTGCCTATCTGAATGACATTATCGTACTGATTGGCAAGGTCACCCATGTAGGACATACCTCTATGGAAGTACGCGTGGATACCTACCGCGAGGAGCAGGACGGCACCAGACACCCCATCAACCGGGCTTATTTTGTCATGGTAGCCATGGGCGACGATGGAAAGCCCACTCCGGTTCCCGGCCTCATTTTAGAAAACGACGGGGAACGCATGGAATGGGATAATGCCATTAAGAGAAGAGAGTTAAGATTAGTTCGTAAGAAGGAAGGATTCTAAATCCGATTCTCGTCGCATCCGCAGATGGGAGGACTCAGGAATCTTCGATTTCCCGGATAATAGATCAACGGTTCGATCACATTATGGTAGTTTTCCCGATACAGATCATCTCTGATCCAGAAGATCTTTCCGTAATCCTCATGTATCTGAAAAGAGATAAACTTTTTCATGATTCTTCCTTTTCATTCTCTGAAAGCACGATCACCAGCCGCTTTGGCGGCAATGTATCCGCATCGGGATTATCCTCCATACCGATTCCATATACGGGCCTGTCATCGTATTTCTCCGGTATGTTATCTCTGTACTTATACATTTCACCGGACCAGTTGTCTCTGTCCACTACAGAAAAATATCCGAATATCTGTAAATAAGGTTTCAAGTCCCGAAACAAAAGCTTTCCTTCCGTACTCCGGACAATATCTCGGGGTTTCTGATACAATACGATCTCCACCCGGTCGATGTAGAAATAATTCCTGTACATAAATATCCTCCTCCCGTTTTCAGGCGTAAAATCGCTCTTTTGTCTCCAGACAGAGACAGGCAAGTCTTCCACCGGCAAAGCCACATCCGCAATCTAAGAGATATACGTTATGTCTGTCGTTGCACCAGATGGAATTGCCCGGCTCGTCCAGATATCTTCTGTCCTTCTTCCACACAATGCTGTCCGTGGGTGTATGACCGCACATGGAGATATATCCATCGATACCTTCAAAGAAAAAGCAGTCAATATCCATCGTCCCCCGCATGTAATATCGGTCCTCCTCCCGGACATCCGGATGAGAAGTCATGGCATGGGCAAACAGATATTTCTTTCCCTCCAGCTCCAGTTCCTTCTGTAGCGGCAGTCCCTTGATCAGATCAGCAATGTTCCGCATGTCTACTTCGGTAATACGCTGTCGCAGCAGTTCAAAACTATTGTAACCGTAGGGAGCTAATTTGTGCCGTTTTTTCTCCGGAGTATTAAAATACTCATAAGTGTAATTTGCCAGCCAGTCATCGTGGTTGCCTCGTATCCAGGAGCACCTTCCCTGCAAGCCGGCAAGGGCACAATATACCCCGAAGGGGTCCGCAGTTTCTCCACCCCGGTCAAACACATCACCAAGGACGATCAGTTCATCATCCCTGGTGATATTGATCTGCTTTAGGATCTGTTTCAGTTTCTTCAGGTCGTTATGTATGTCGCCGATAACATAATGCATATCCTTCCTCCTTTTCTCATTTCCTTCGGTAGCACTTCTGATATCTGTCGAGCTTTCTGGAAGCGGGATCGCTCCTTGCTTCTGTTCCCCTTCGCCTCATATACCGGCGTATGCTTATAGCTTCTGCTCATTCAGACTCCTTAATATACTTTGTCCCATATAGTTTCTGCCTCACCCGCGAACCCGCTGTGCTCTCTACTTCTCATCCTGCACCTCTTCCATCTCCGGAAAATCTGCCTCCAGATGTCCGAGAAATCTTTCCCTTCTACGGCCTCCATGCCAAAGGGGATTCGGAAAAACTGATATTCAAAGCGGTCCTTTCTCTGGGAATCCACCCGCTCCTCTTCCTCCGCAGGAATCTCGCAAGAATCCCATGTCAGACATTCTCCACCGGCTTTATGCATGCTGTTCCCGCTGCTTATTCCTATGCATTCCTCCCTGCCGGGAAGTTCTGGCTGTAATATATTATGTGGTGAAAACCGGGGAATCGCAATATGCTCTTCCTCACACTTTTTACTACCATGTCTGCGAGCCGTTTCATAATCCGCGAAGACACGCCTGCTCTGCATATTATGTATATTCAGAGCCGTTAATCAGTTCCTTCAAATACTTCACTGCCAGCCGTCTGTTTCCCGTACCTTCTCTGAGTGTCACCGGGATCACATATTTTTGAAGCTGCGGCAGCAAAGAATAGGAAAAGTCCATTCTATAGAGTTGAGATAACAGTTCCTGCAAAGTACTGTAAAATCAATGTTTTTGTAAATAAGTGGTAGTATATTTAGAAAATAAAATGATTTTTGGATATGGGGATATGGATAAGGTTATAAAAAATTTCTGGCTACATAAAACGAGACGGCCGCAACCGTCTCGTTTAAAGTCTTACTTTTAAAAAGTATCATTATTTGTATTATAGGAGCTATATTCGCAAGTGAATGAATATCTATTCAGGCTTTCAATTTGTCTCTTTCTTCAATCATTTTTTTTGCGTTTTCGAAATATTCCTTCCAATCCTTATCCGTTGCGTTTGCTAATTTACTGGGACCATAACTCCAAAATGGTATTATTTCTTTATGCGGGTCCTTATCCACAAAATAACACTCAAATTTATTGGTCTTTACATAATCAACCCACTTGGCTTCTTCTTTTATGTCATTCTCATGTATGTTTTTCAGTTTTGCATCCCAATTATCCAAGGCACCACCCCTGGATGTCACTGCTGCACTTGTCATATTGCCCACGGCATAAACTGATCCAAGGAACCCCATAAATGCATCTATAACGTCTTTTTCTATTTTTTCCCCTGTTTTTTCATGCCGAATTTTTGATAAGCTTCCTCGGAGTTGCTCTTCATCCTTCCCCATAGGAATCAGTTCCAATAAGACTTCCTCCAATTCTTTCCTTGATTTTTGCATTAACTCCTTCTTATTTCCCAATAAAAAGATTTTAGTCGGAGTCCACCAGCTTGTCATGATATCATTTCTCATCTTTTTATCACTCTGCTTCGGCATCAGTGAAGCATCTGCTACGCTATTTTCAACATCTCCAGGATATAATTTAGAAAACATAAGAGAATTATATAACATATTATTGTTGTCCCAATCCTTCGACAGCTTCACAAATTCGTCCAGTAATGTCCTTCTACAGTCTTTCATCTAGATCTTCTCTTTCATCGTAATCACCCTTTAGAAGTCCCCGAACCAGATATTCAGATCCACTTCCTCATTAATACCGTCCACAGCACCTTTTTCGCTGTACTGCCATACCTTATAGGCATACGGATAATACAGATCATCATTATAATAAGCGAACCACTTATCGTACTGTTCCAGCTGTCCCAGATCCAGCATCAGTGTTCCCATCTCCATGTTGTGATAGATCATGGGCTTGTAGCCGGCATCCTGGATGGTCTGGCAGAACAGGGCGGTCAGGCGGGTTCTCTCTTCCACGCTCAGTTCGTTGGCACGGCCCTTGCCGCCGCTGACTTTTTCCACGTCGAAGACGATGGGCAGTTCGATGTTATAAGGTTTTACCTTTTCCAGTACCAGATTGGCTTCTTCCAACAGTTCCTCGTCTGTGATGGCCTGAGAGTAGAAGTAGACACCTACTTTGATTCCTGCCTGTAATGCTCCCTTGACATTCTGCTCAAAGTATTCGTCCTCCACCAGCTTACCCTCAGTGCCGTAGCCTCTGAGGCCTACACGGATGAATGCGAATTCCACACCGTCTGCGGCTACCTTGGTCCAGTCGATATTGCCCTGATGCTTGGAGACGTCGATTCCCTTGTGGGATACTACCTGACCGTCCTGCATATACTGCACTTCTCCGTCCTCGAGAATGTTCAGGTTCTCCAATACATAATCATTTTTCTGCAAATCATCACGAATGGGTACGAAATTAAAGGTTCCGTTGCTCACAACGACCAGTTCATTGGGATAGTAAGGACGCAGGGTCTCTACCATGGTAGTGCCGGAGGTCAGACCATCACGGATCCCGGAGAGGATCTTGTTCTCTTCCTCGTCCTCAGCCTGCTGCTTTGCTTCAGCGATCAGGGCATCCACTTCCTCCTGCGTATAGGTCTTCACCACTTCCTGTGTGCTCTCTTCCGTCTGGCTTCCGGCTTCCGCTGCTGCCGCCAGATCGTTGGCATTATTCTGGAACTTGCTGTCGATCCAGGAATACAGGATTCCCGCAACATACGTTACCAGTACTAACACCAGCAGGCATCCGGTCATGACCAGAATGGATGCTATGGTGTTGTTTTTCTTACGCTTATTTGCTCTGCTCAGACGATCCTCGGGGATCCGTCCGTTTTCATTTTGTTTTTTCATAAGTACCCCTGCTCTCCTTTTTCATGCTGTCTCTCTATAACTATGCAGCATTGCGGTCTATAAGATTATATATAACTATTCAGAGCCGTGCAAGTTATGGCAATATGTACGTCGAATGCTTGCATTCGTAAGAACATTTGACATAATTTATACGGCGAAATAACCACATAAGCAAAAAGCAAGCTCTGAAAGAGCGTTTTTGCGAATGCGGGCTGAATAGTTCCTTCATATAATATAATCGAATTTCCGACGGAAAGGAAGAGGAAAAAATTTGTTTTATGAATTATTAATGAATTGGCCCTTATCCGGCCATCTCCCGCATTTCCCGCAGGATCTTTTTCTCCAGACGGCTGACCTGCACCTGACTGATTCCCAGGATCCCGGCGATCTCCGTCTGGGTCTTATTCTGAAAATAGCGCATACGGATCAGCTCCCGGTCTCTCTCCGGAAGCTCCCCAAGCAACTGTGCCAGCAGCATCTGATCCAGCAGCCTGTCCTTCTCCACATCATTTTCCACCGCACCGCTGCTTCCCATGCTGGCTCCCACACAGCCGTGGGCCGCGGCCACCACCCGGTCCGCCAGACACAGCTCGCTGCCGTCCTCCTGCCCGCTGCTGCTATAGAGGGATTCCACCTCCGCTCCGGCCTCCATGGCCAGAATCACATCTTCTCTGTCCAGCTGTGCCTCCTCGGACAATTCTTGTAAGGTGGGCTCCCTGTGCAGTCTGCTCTGTAAACGCTGTCTTGCCAGTCTGACCTTCAGCCCATCCTCCTTGATGGTACGGGATACCTTTAACAGACCGTCATCCCGCAGAAACCGTTTGATCTCCCCGGTGATCATGGGGACGGCATAGGTGGAAAACCGTACCTCCAGCTTCAGGTCAAATTTATCGATGGCTTTCATCAGACCGATGACACCGATCTGGAACAGATCCTCCGGGTCATAGCCTCTCCCCAGGAATCGTTTCACGATATGGTGTACCAGTCCGAGATTTTTCTCGATCAGTACTTCTCTTGCTTCTTTATCTCCGCTCTGTGATTTTCCGATGAGTACTGATACTTCTTCCATTCCTCAGTCCTCTTTTCCGATCCAGTCTCCGCAGCGCATTTTCTTCCACATATGTACTCTTGTGCCCTTGCCCGGGATGCTCTCCACTTCCAGCTCATCCATGAAGGCTTCCATAAAGGCAAATCCCATGCCGGACCGTTCCAGTTCCGGCTTCGTGGTAAATAACGGTTCCATGGCTCTGGCCACATCCTCGATGCCTTTTCCCTGATCCGATACCTCGATGGAAAGCGTATCGTTCTCAAGAATGCAATGCAGTCTTACCTTTCCCGGATGGATAATGCTGTACGCCGGGCGCATCTCCCCATGCTTCGTATAACCGGACAGATTCTCGTATCCATGGATAATGGCATTGGTTACTGCCTCCGATACTGCGGTCTTGATATCCGCCAGTTCTTCCAGTGTGGGATTCAGATGGGTAATGAAAGCCGCCACCGCCACTCTGGCAAAGCTTTCATTACAGGAGACCGCGTCAAATACGATCTCCATCTCATTCCGGCTGCCCTGCGTTCTCTGCTGCAAAAGTTCTTTTTCTTCCGTCACCTGAATGTTTTCCCTCTCTGCTACCATGTTCTCCTCATTTCTGCGCCTATTATTGCACTGTTTTTCATAATTTTTTGAATAATTTCTTTCATTTTCGACAGAATCTTCCTTCCAACGTTTAACCCGGCAGGATCTCGACGATCTTGTGAAGCCCGGACATACGGAAGATCCGCTGGATCTGCCGGTCTGCATGGATCGCATAGACATGTCCGCCGAAGCAGGAAATCTTGCGGTACCGCCCCATGATGATCCCGATCCCGGAAGAATCCATGAACCGGGTATCCTCAAAATCAAACACTACATTTTCCACGTTTTCCCTGACCAAGAGCCTGTCCGCCCCTTCGCAGATATAGGAGGCTCTGTGGTGGTCCACTTCCTCCGGCATGCGCACCATCAGGCAGTTATCAATGATCTGAAAGTCTTCCATATTTCCTCACATTCCGCTGTTTTCCAGCATTTTTACTCAAAAGAAAAGAGAACCCGCGCTTTACTTTACGCAAGTTCTCTTTCGTGTGTTGTGTGTCATTGTCTGATGGTATGTTGTTCTTCCCTACTGTGCCGTATTCTCTGCCAGCTGGGAACGATATCTCTGGGCACTTCTGGCCGTCTCCGTATCCGGGAACAGCTCTATGATCTTGTCATAGGTGGTGATGGCATTCTGGGCATCGTCACTCTTACGGTAAGAGTTGCCCAGGCTCAGCCAGGCATCCTTGTTGGTCTCATCGTAAATAACTGCCTTGGACAGGTTCTCGATGGCCGTCGCGTAATCCTCGCTGCGGTAAGCATTGTAGCCTGTCTCATAATACTGTGCGGACAGCTGCGGCCCGATCAGGCCAAGCAACGTCTTGTACAGCTTCTGGAATGCTTCGGAAGTACTGTCCACATCCACGGATGCCGAAATGCTTTCCAGGTTAGCCGCCGTCTGGGTAATATCCTGCGTCTCCAGATATGTGGTGGCTGCCGCTAACAGGCTGTCGATGGTCTGTAGCGTACCGTCGGTTCCCACATACCCCTGCAGTTCCTGATTCAGCGTATCATTCTCTGTCTGCAGTGCCTGCATCCGGGTCTCCAGTTCCTGGATCCGGGAGGTCTTGGTGTCTAACTGATTGCCGATGTCGGTGATGGTCTTCTGGGCCTCATTGTTGGCATTGGATACCGCTGCCGGAACCACCAGAAAATACATCACGGCCAGACCAATGATCAGACCGATGGCAATATTGATCAGGGAAGAGAGACCTGCACTCTTCTGCTCCTTCACATTCAAAGGCTGAATGATGATCTCATTGTCACTCTGGTAGCGAACCGCATCATCCTTCTTCCGCCGGCCGGTCTGCTTGCTATTCTCGTCCGGAGTCAGCTGCATCTCAACTTCCTTCAGATACCGCAGGGTCAGCGTATTGTTGCGGTCAATGTCCATGCACTTACGCAGTTCTCTCTCCGCTCTGTCCCACTGTTCACTGTCCATATAAAGCAGGGCTAACAGCTGATGTGCCCGGATGAACTTCGGGTTCAGGGACAGTACCTTTTTCAGCTGGATGATAGCCAGATCCTTGCTGTCCTGATTGCAATAGACCAGTGCCTGATTGTATTTCTTGATGGTCTGGTTAATGGCATCCAGGCGGGCCGCATTGGACTGCAGCATATTGATGTAATCGTCCGCGATATTTTTCTCAGGCCGCATATTTTTGCTGATGACCCATTCGCTCAGTGCCGCAACGACCTCTCCGGTCTCAAAATACACCAGTCCCAGCAGATTTCTGGCTTCGATATTGTTCTTATTAAATTTCAGGCTCTGCCGTAAGCTGTTGATCGCACCTGTGAGATCCCGTACTCCTGCTTTCTCCAGACCGTCATTGTAGAAACGGTTGGACATACACATGATCTTCTTGTAGAGGGATACATCTGCTCCGCAGGACGTACAGAAATCGTGCTCTGACAGATGGCAGCCGCAGTTATAACAAAACATGCTCTCCCTCCTTATTTCTCTTCTTTTTCTTCGGATTCTTTTATCATTTTCACCAACAGATCCGCCGCATCGGTCAGATCCTGATTGTAGATAGCTTCCTCAGCGTCTTCCACTTCCAGGCTGGGATGAAATTTCTTCAGTTCTTCTTCAAAATTGATCATGGTCCAAAGACTCCTTTATTTCCCCGACAAGATACAGGCTTCCCGCGATATAGAGCCGTTCTCCTGGCTGTCTGCCCGAGACTTCCGTCCGCAGTGCCGTATCCGCTTCCGTATACATAGTAAACCGGTCTTCCGGATAAGCTGCCAGTAAACCTTTCAGTTCTTCCAGCGAAAGCGACCTCGCCGTCCGCATATGCGTAAAAGCGATCCGGTCGAATAATCCCGACGTGATCACCCTCTGTATCATATGCCTGCAATCCTTATCCGCCGCCACACCAAATAACAGTCTCCTGCCCTCCGTGCAGCCGTCCTGTTCCACGGTATCCAGAAAAGCCCGGATGCCGTCATCATTATGCGCACCATCCACGTACACCTCCGGAAGTACTTCTTCCATGCGTCCCTGCCAGAAGCAGCCAAGGATTCCCTGTCGGATCTCTTCCACAGTGGGACACCCGGCTGCGGCACACATTCTGCCGTCAGGCATGTCCGTACTGCGAAACAGCACTTCCACGGCCCGCACTGCCAATGCCGCATTTTCCATCTGGTAGCGTGCAATGGTATGCAAAGTAAGACTAATATAATTATAATACTCAGAGCGCAAGGAAAAATCAATGTATTTCTTCCGAAATCCAAGGAAAGTATAGTCCTTTTTCGACACCGGTATCTGTATCGCACCAAGTTCTGACGCTTTGCGGCAAATTACCGCACTGGCATCCGCATCCCCGTCCAGATACACCACCGGAACACCGGGGCGCAGGATCCCTGCCTTTTCCGCAGCGATCTTCGCCGTGGTGTCTCCCAGATACTGTACATGATCCAGACTGATCCGCGTAATGACGGTCAGGAGCTTATTGTCCACATAATTCGTGGCATCCAGTCTGCCCCCCAGTCCGGTCTCAATGATGCAGTAGTCTGGCTTTTCTTCTGCAAAACAGAGTAATGCCATGCAGAAAAGATATTCATAAAAGTTGAGTACAAATTCCGGGAGTGCTTCTCCTTCCGACAGCAAGACTCCCGGGTTAACGGAATTTGCCTCCTGCAGCGCATCCCCTACTGCACAGTAAACCTGTAAAAAAGCTTCTTCGGATATCATTTTACCATTGACGGCAAAACGCTCCCGCATATCCACCAGATGAGGTGAAGTAAATACGGCCGTGCGATAGCCTGCTTCCCGCAGGATCGAACTCATGTAGGCACAGACAGAGCCTTTTCCATTGGTACCCGCCACATGAATGATCCGAAGATCCTTCTCAGGATTTCCCAGTTTCTTTAAAAACCATTTAAGGTCCCTGCTGTCCGCAGGATTTTTTTTAACAGTAAAGCGGGGCATATCCTTCAGATATGCCACCGCTTCTTCAAACGTTATCATGTCATTACCGAATCTCATCGTATTCCTTATGCTTTACGTTCTTTTTATTCTGTACGTTTCGTTGCAGATCATGCCAGCTGTTCTAAGCGCTTTGTCACCTGTTCCATCATCTGCTCGTATTTTGCCAGCTTTTCCTTCTCCTCTGCGATCTTCGCTTCGGGAGCCTTGGACAGGAATCTCTCATTGGACAGCATTCCCCTGGAACGTGACAGCTCGCCTTCCAGTCTCTTCTGCTCCTTCTTCAGTCGCTCGATCTCCTGTGCGATGTCTACCAGCTCTGCAAACGGAATGTACAGGGTTGCACCGGGGATCACTACGGATACCGCATCCTCTGCGATTCCGGTCTTGTCAGCCTGGATCATGATCTCATTCGCATAAGCAAGGCTTGCGAAGAACAGCTTACCCTCCTCAAAAATCCTGCGGATCTCGTCATTTTCGCTGACTACATACACACTTGCCTTACGGCTGGGTGCTACGTTCATCTCAGTACGGATGTTGCGGATACCGCGAACGGCTTCCTTAATCGTTTCTATGGCCTTCTCCTCTGCGGGGAATGCACGATCCTCGCTGTACTCCGGCCACTTGCTGATCATGATGGACTCTTCTTCATTCTGAATGGTGCAGAAGATCTCCTCAGTGATGAACGGCATGTAAGGATGTAACAGCTTCAGGGCGTCGATCAGGACAGTCTTCAGCGTCCACAGTGCCGCATTCTGGCTGACTGCATCGTCGGTGCTGTACAGACGGGGTTTTACCATCTCGATGTACCAGTCACAGAACTCATCCCAGATAAAGTCATATACCTTCTGTACGGCGATACCCAGCTCGAAGTGATCCATGTTATCGGTCACATCTTTTACCAGAGTATTTAACCTGGACAGGATCCACTTATCTACGGGCTGTAAATCTGCTGCCGCAGGGGTGGTGATATCTTTTCCGGTCTTCTCCAGCGCCTGCTCCATGTTCATCATGATGAAACGGGAAGCATTCCATACCTTGTTGGCGAAGTTACGGCTGTTCTCTACTCTCTCATAGTAGAAACGCATATCGTTGCCCGGTGCGTTGCCGGTGATCAGGGTCAGACGCAGTGCATCGGCACCGTACTGGCTGATGATCTCCAGAGGATCGATACCATTGCCCAGAGATTTGGACATTTTCCGTCCCTGACTGTCACGTACCAGTCCGTGGAACAATACGGTCTTGAAAGGCTTCTCTCCCATCTGCTCGTATCCGGAGAAGATCATACGAATAACCCAGAAGAAGATGATATCATAACCGGTTACCAGGACATCGGTAGGATAGAAATACTTCAGATCCTCGGTCTGCTCCGGCCAGCCCAGGGTCTCAAAAGGCCACAGTGCGGAGGAGAACCAGGTATCCAGCGTATCGGGATCCTGTGTAAAGTGGGTGCAGCCGCACTTGGGACATACCTTCGGCATCTCCTTGGCTACGACTACTTCACCGCAGTCATCGCAGTAATATGCGGGAATCCTGTGTCCCCACCACAGCTGACGGCTGATACACCAGTCGCGGATGTTATCCGTCCAGTTGAAATAGTTCTTCTCCATACGCTCGGGGATCAGCTTGATCTCACCATTTTTCACTGCTTCTCTTGCAGGTTTGATCAATTCATCCATCTTAACGAACCACTGGTCTTTTACCATAGGCTCGATGGTGGTCTTACAACGGTCATGGGTACCTACGTTGTGTACATGATCTTCGATCTTTACTAACAGGCCCATCTGATCCAGTTCTTCCACGATGGCTTTTCTCGCCTCATAGCGGTCCATGCCCTCGAACTTGCCGCCGTTTTTATTGATGGTGGCATCATCGTTCAGGATATTGATCACAGGCAGATCATGACGCTTGCCCACCTCAAAGTCATTGGGGTCATGAGCGGGGGTGATCTTAACGACACCGGTACCGAACTCTCTGTCTACATAAGCATCCTCAACGATGGGAATCACACGGTTTACGATAGGAAGCAGTACCTTTCTGCCATGCAGATGGGTGTAACGCTCATCATCGGGATGAATGGCTACTGCGGTATCACCTAACATGGTCTCGGGACGGGTAGTGGCAAAGGTCAGAAACTCTGTGGTGCTGGGCGTTCCGTCCTCGTTCATCAGCGGATACTTGATGTGCCAGAAATGTCCTGCCTGCTCCTGATATTCTACCTCTGCATCGGAGATGGAGGTATTACATACGGGACACCAGTTAACGATACGGGCACCCTTGTAGATGTAGCCTTTTTCGTGCATCTTCACGAACACTTCGGTCACAGCCTTGTTGCAGCCCTCATCCATGGTGAAACGCTCTCTGTCCCAGTCGCAGGAAGAACCCAGTTTTTTCAGCTGACCAATAATACGTCCGCCGTATTCCTTCTTCCACTCCCAGGCTCTCTCTAAAAACTTTTCACGACCCAGATCGTGCTTGTCGATGCCTTCTTCCTTCAGCTTCTGGATGATCTTGACCTCGGTAGCGATACTTGCATGGTCGGTGCCGGGCTGCCACAGTGCGTTGTAGCCCTGCATTCTCTTATAGCGGATCAGGATATCCTGCATGGTGTTGTCCAGTGCATGACCCATGTGGAGCTGTCCTGTGATATTTGGGGGCGGGATCACGATAGTGAAGGGAGTCTTACTGTGATCTACCTCCGCATGGAAATACTTTTTGTCAAGCCACTTCTGATACAGTCTGTCTTCTATGCCGCTGGGGTCATAGGTCTTGGCTAATTCTTTGCTCATTTTGTCCTCCTTTTTTTGCATTTGCTCCTATTCAGACCTCATGCGCAAAATCGCATCTACGATGCTTTCCTTTTGCTTATTGAGGTTACTTCGCCCTATAAATCCGCATGGATATTCTTACGAATGCAAGCATTCGACACCTATCCATGTGAATTTACATGGCTCTGAATAGTCGCAAAAAAGCCCTCTGCTGACTCTCGTCAGCAAAGGGCGTCAGTAACGCGGTACCACCTTTGTTCACAGCTTGCGCTGCCTCGTGACTTCTTACAAAGTCCTATCCGGTAACGGGGATAACTCGTGAGAACTTACGCCCGGAATATCCGGTCTCGGCTCTCCGGCTTGGAAGCTACCTTCCACATTCCTGTCTTGAAGCAGCCTTCCAGCGCATACATGCAGCCGCTCTCTCTGGTAAGGGGAAATGTGTACTCCTCTTCGTCATTGCCTTTGATCTCATAAAAACTACTAATAAGAAATATAGTACAGGAAGCAATCCTTTGTCAAGAAAATCTTGTTTTCCTGCAGATCGTATTATCAACGTCCAAAACTGGTATGATAAAAAAAACACATTCTGGCTCTTTTAAGCAAGCCACTTTTTCTATACACTGAATCCTAACATATCCCACCGAACAAATGGGAATTATGAAAAAGAAATTAAAAGAGGAGATCATCATTATGGAAAAGAAAAAATCATACGGTGTATTGATTGCGGGAGCCATTCTCCTGATCCTGGGAATCGTCCTGGCAGTCATTACCCACAATAACAGTTATCAGGAATCCGTTGCTTATGGCAGCCAGTTAAGCGATGTCAAGGCACAGCTGGAAGAAGTAGAAGCTTCCATCGAGGCAGTCACCGGCGGCACAACAGACGGTGATCTGGATGCCCTGAATGCGCAGAAGGATGAATTGTCCGCTCAGAAGTCCACTCTGTCCGACCAGAAGCTGTCCGCAGAGCGTCCTTACTCCTACAGCCTGGTTCTGGTATTCTTCGCTATCCTGTTAACTGCCAAGGGATTGTACAATGCCATCGCAGGCGTAATTCCCGCACAGAAGGCGGATGTGAAGAAGCTGGCGCAGGCAGGTCTGTTAGCAGCTCTGTGCTATATCGGATTTGCTTTCTTCAAGATCGACATTCCCGTGGGTCCCGAGAAGACCGCATTCCATCTGGGCAATGTATTCTGCGTACTGGCAGCTCTGCTGCTGGGCGGTTACTGGGGCGGACTTGCCGGTGCCATCGGCATGACCATCGCCGATCTGACCACCGCTTATGTAACCAGTGCCCCCAAGACCTTCTTATTAAAATTGTGCATCGGTCTGATCGTAGGACTGGTTGCTCACAAGATCTTCCATCTGAGCAAAGAGCATTCCGTAAAATATGTGACCGGCGTAACGATTCTTGCTTCTGCCTGCGGTATGGCATTTAACGTGGTAGCGGATCCACTGGTTGGTTACTTCTATAAAATGTATCTGCTGGGTGTGCCTCAGGATATTTCCAAGGCTCTTGCCAAGATCAGCACCGTAACTACCGGTGTCAACGCCATCGTTGCTGTGATCTGTGCTTCCGTATTCTATCTGGCACTTCGTCCGGCACTGAAGAAAGCAGGATTATTCCATGACATCTAATTTCGATACTTCTGATAGAAATGCACAAAAAGGCGGGGATTTCGTTCCCCGCCTTGCTATGATCAACGATATTGCCGGTTTCGGACGCTGCTCCACCACCGTGTCCCTGCCCGTGATCAGCGTAATGAAGGTACAGGTATGCCCTGTGCCTACTTCTGTTTTATCGAACCATTTAGGATTTCCTCTCTGCCATTTTGATGACTATACCTCTCATATGCGAGATTATATAAAAGTGTGGGGCGAACTGGGACTTACCTTCGATGGGTTATACTGTGGATTCTTAGGAAATGAAGAGCAGATCGACATTGTACGGGAATTCGTGGAAATGTTCCGGCCGCCCCTGTTTTTGCTGGATCCGGTCATGGGAGACCACGGCAGAGCCTACTCCTCCATTACAGAGACCCATGTTCAGAAGATGAAGGAGCTGCTGCCTCTGGCGGATATTATCACGCCGAATATCACGGAGTCCTGCCTGCTGACCGGGACTCCCTGGAAGGATGGGGAATGGACGCTGCAGGAGCTGTCCGGATTATGTGAACGGCTGGCTGACATTTGTCAAACAGCTTCCATTACATCCGACGAAGCCTCCACGGGCACTACTGCCAGTGGTTCTGACGGGGGGTCCGTTGGCGCTGTCTCCAATGGCTCCGCCGGTGCATCCATCGTCATCACCGGGATCCGTCAGGGCGATTCTCTGGTAAATTTCCTGTGGGATGACGGTGTCTATACCACCGTTGCCACCCCCATCGCCGGAGCCTCCCGCCCCGGCACCGGAGACATCTTCGCCTCCATCCTCGCTGCCGATGCCGTCCGCGGGGAGACACTACTAACCTCCGTGCAGAAGGCTGCGAACTTCGTAGGACTGTGCATCGCCGGAAGCGAAAAGGCAGGAACGCCCGTGCAGGAGGGCGTGGTGTTTGAGAAGTATCTGGCGGCGCTGTTGTAAGAATATTAAAGCTCAATGATTTAGTTGACTTTTCATTTCATCTCTTTTATATTTTATATAGAAAAGGAATTGTGGTTGTTCTCAAGAATGAGATCCCGTATAGCAAATGCTTAAACGGTGTGCTGCGATTCTTTTTTTATATTATACTGGCTATCCTCCATCTGGAAAGGGGGCATTAAAATTGAGTAATTTGACACATACTGATTCTATGATGAATGAAATCAGAGAATTGTTATTAAATGCACGTCAGCGCGTGGCGGTACAGGTAAATACGGAATTGCTGTCTACCTACTGGAATGTAGGAAAGATCATTGTTGAGTATGAGCAGGAAAGCAAAGATCGGGCAGATTACGGAAAGCAGACCTTAAAGGAACTTTCTAAAGGATTGACAAAAGAATTTGGAAAGGGATTTTCTGTTTCCAATCTATACAATATGCGCCTGTTCTATATGCACCATCAAAAATTCCAGACAGTGTCTGGAAAATTGTCGTGGTCGCATTATTGTGAGCTGTTGACGATTTCGGATCCAGACAAACGCAGTTTTTATGAAAAGGAAACCATCAACTCCGGGTGGTCGATCCGAGAATTAAAGCGGCAGATTTCCACTTCTCTCTATGAACGATTATTACTGTCAGAAGGAAAGACAAACAAGGAAACGGTACTTGCCCTCGCGGAAAAAGGTATTGAAATGACTACGCCAAGCGACATTATCAAAGACCCCTATGTGTTTGAATTTTTGGGTGTGCCGGAAAACAAGCCCCTGCTGGAAAGTGATCTTGAAAAAGCACTGGTCGCGCAGATTGAAAAATTCCTGTTGGAATTAGGTCGCGGTTTTATGTTTGTAGGGACACAGCAGCGCATTACCCTGAACAATACCCACTACTATGTGGATATGGTTTTCTATAATAAAATTCTCCGGGCGTATGTGCTGATTGAATTAAAGACCACCAAGCTCACGCCGGAAGCCGCCGGACAGCTTAATATGTATCTGAACTACTACGCCGCAGAAGTAAATGATGAACATGATAATCCACCCATCGGTATTATCCTTTGTACAGACAAAGACAGTGTAGCTGCTGAATATGCTCTCGGAGGTCTGTCCAACAACATCTTTGCTTCACGCTATGTTTCTTATATTCCAAATAAGGAGCAGCTCATCGCACAGGTAGAAGCTGTTTTGAAGGAATGGCACAAACCGGAAAAAGAATTCTAACATTACCGCCTGAGGGAATCACAACTCCACTCAGGCGGTAATACCAAGAAATATTTTATTTAAACTCCACCACAACGCTGCCCATAGCACATTCCAGCTCCATATTTTTAGAAGCGTTGTTGCTGATCTGTTTCTCCTGTGCCAGGCCGTTGTAACTGTCATCACCGACTTTCAGTTCACCCATGCCGCAGCTTAAGTCGTAGTCGAAATCTGTCTGCGTTCCTGCCAGTGTCAGCTTCAGCTCTCCCATGGAGCACTCTCCGTCCAAGCGTTCGGTCACATCTCCGGTCAGCCGGACAGAACCCATTCCTACGGACACCTCTGCCACGCGGCTGCTCAGTTCTTCTACTGTCATCTGACCGGCACCACAGTCTAACTCTGCCTGATCAGCATCCAGTTTTTCAAACGTCATCTTGCCGGCACCCACATTGGCTTCCAGCGCCCTCGTCTGCAATTCCTCTACACTGAGACTTCCGGCGCCCAGATCCAAAGAGGTATTTTCAAAATGATATCCCTCAGGCACATACAGGCAGATGGAACCGACCAGATTGCCTTCACTGTTGCTGCTTACTTTTGAGGTTCCGCGGATCTCCATCGTACCGCCTTCCACATATCCTTGGAACTTTCGCATTCCATCGGCTTCTACCCGGAAGCAGTTATCCTCTGACACCTGAATCTTCATGACACAGCCACCGGCCTGCACCTGTAGATCCGTGATGCCCTGACTGTCATCCCCCAGAACATACAGCTCTATCTTTCCCGACCTAACTTCATAATCTGAGTCATAATCCACATTGTCCTCCAGATCATAGTGCACATCGCCCATATTTTCCCGGATCTGCTCCGTCACACCGTTGCTCCAGTCATCCACCTCTTCTCCGGAGATTCTTCCCAGGGTAACCGCTGACAGGATCTCCCCCGGCGAAACATGCGTGGAGCCATTCCCCAGGCTTCCGCTCACTCCCAGGATCAGTCCCAATAATATAAATAGCAACGCTGTGATGGCACAGCCCTTCATAAATTTTTTCATGCTTCTTTTTTACCTCTTTTCTGGAATAATCCTCCGATCCAACAACAGATCGCCGGTGTGGCGATTCCCGCCATGGCCACGGTCAGCATCAGGAACAGAAGTCCGACACCTCCGCAGATCAGTCCGGCACCGATCAGGCACATTCCCACAAAGGGATGTGTAAACATACTGATGATCCCTACTGCCACCAGTGCGATCAGAAGCAGTATCAGTGCTGCTGCCGTTGCCCCGAAACCGATGATCAGTCCGAACCATGTGGCGATCAGCCCTGCCGCCACGCCGATACCGGCGGAAGCTGCTCCCAGGATCACCGGGGATGCCAAAATACACAAAATGACGATCAGCACGATCATACCGGTGGACATTCCTTCTTTTTTCCGAGAGGACACTGCTCCAGCTGCCTGTGCTTCATTTTCCTGCCCAAAGCCTGCCTCTCCGGCACCGCTCTCCGCGCCGGAATCCGCCGGATAAGTGATCACCGCACGGTTGTCCGCATTGATCTTCTGGTAAATATTCTCTCCATAACCGTTCCCGAAAATGTCCTTTTTGATGTTTTCCGCCACCTTGGCAGGATTTCCCAAAGCCTCAATAACGTTCTGTTCATTTTCCGGACCCGCATCATTAAAATATTCATTATAGTATTGTAATGCTTCCTCCCGCTCTGTAGCGGAAATATTCTGCAACAGACTTTCCAGCTGCCTCATAAACTCCGTTCTATTCATTCTACTATGTTCTCCCATCTGCGCCTGTTTACGCCTCTGACCTGTCACTTAGTTTTCCTTCAAACAATCCCGTGATCTTATCGCTGTAGCTGCGCCACTCACTTTCATATAAATGAAGCTGCGCCCAGCCTCTGCTGGTGACTTTGTAATAACGCCTCGTTCTGCCACTGCATTCCCGGTCATAGACTTCCAGACATTCGTCCTTCTGTAATCGCCGAAGCACGGGATACAGGGTGGATTCCGACAATTCGATCACCTGCCGGACCTCCTGAGTGATCTTGTACCCATAGGTTCCTTCCGGTTCCCGGGCGACCACCGCCAGCACGATAGCATCCAGCAGAGCTGCTCCTGTATTAAAAAGCATCCTATCGCTCCTCTCTGAAATTTGCGGCTATCCGGCTTATCTTACAATATTATATGCCGTATAGTATTGCTCTGTGGCTATACTATACGGCATATAATATCATGCGTCAATATAGAGAAACCGTAAGAAATTCTAAAGACTTTCCAAAGATTCCACAATGGCTTTGCCATCATAACCGGGGATGCTCTGTTAGTTTTCCATCAGCCAGAAATATGCACTGTACGCCGGCAGAAGACTGCCGCCGCCAAAGTCATGTTTCTCTCCGGTGATCAGATCCACCGCCGTGCCGCAACCGGCATCAAAATGCGCCATGAAATCCGCTCCATCCGCATTGATAGCCACCATGACTCTCTCATGCTCCGACTTTCTTTCGAAAATGCACTGCTTATTGGTCAGCAGTACCGAACGGAAGGCACCGTAATTCAGTGCCTCGGAATGCTTCTTGGCCTCTGCCAGTCTGCTGATCCAGTCACACAGGCCGTTCCACTCCGGCTTGTCAAAGCAGGGACGCAGAGCAGGATCGCCGTCTTCCTTGCGGGCCTTGAATCCCCATTCACTTCCGTAATAGACACAGGGAATGCCGGGCATGCCGAATGCCATGGCATAAATCAGCGGCAGATGATTCTCGTTGTTCAAAATACTTGCCACACGGGTCACATCGTGGTTGTCCACAAAGGACAGCAGATGCTTGCCCTTATACAGGGTCCAGTTCTCCGGTCCGAACTGACGTAACAGGGAATGTACGATCTCGAACATATTCATACTGTTGAAACTGCTGTAAAGTCCCTTGTAGCACTCGTAGTTCGTTGCGGAATGCAGCATCTGATCGTTCATCAGACGGTTGTAGTCTCCGTGAAGCATCTCTCCCAATAAGAAGAAATCCTGTTTGTAAGCGCTGGTTACTTCCCGCAGTCTTCTGACGAAATTTTCATCCAGACTGTAAGCCACATCCAGTCGCAGACCGTCAATACCGAATTCATCGATCCATCCCTTGACACTGTCCAGCAGATAGTTCACCACATCGGGATTCTGCAGGTTCAGCTTCACCAGATCAAAGCAGCCTTCCCAGCCCTCATACCAGAGTCCGTCGTTGTAATTGGAATTGCCACCGAAGTCGATCCGGTAGAACCAGTTCACATACGGTGAATTCTCCCGGTTGCGGATCACATCCTGGAACTGGGCAAAGCCTCTGCCCACATGATTGAACACACCGTCTAACACAACCCGGATTCCTGCCGCATGCAATGCATCACATACTTCCTTAAAATCTCCATTGGTTCCCAGTCTTACATCAATTTTGCGGTAATCCCTGGTATTGTAACCATGAGTATCCGATTCGAATACCGGGGAGAAATATACCGCGTTCACTCCCAGCTTCTGCATATGGGGGATCCAGTCCTCCACACGTTTGATCTCATGTCTCTGTACTCCGTCATTTTCAAAAGGAACTCCGCAGAATCCCATGGGATAGATCTGATAAAAAACACTTTCATAAGCCCACATATTAGTCACCATACCTTTCATTGACTGATCCAGTACCGTTTTGTTTTTTTATCCACAACGGTTCTTTTGCTATTATACACCATTTTTGAACCGTCTGTCGTTTTTTCTGTGTAAAACCCCGAATAATCCACAAAATCCACAGACTTATCCACATATACACATGTGTCATATGTGGTTATGTGGATTGTCATATCGGATATCAACTCGTGTATCACATTGAAAATCATCCCTTTTGCCACAACCAGGCATCCCAGAAGCGCTCCACCTTTTTGGCTACCGTATCCACGGTCACAGGCTGCACCTGTTCCCACTCTCTGGGGAATAATCTCCGGTAGGAATACTGCTGAAACCGATCATCCAGCAGAACAATGATACCCACATCCTCCGCCGTCCGGATCACGCGGCCTGCCGCCTGCAATACTTTATTCATTCCCGGATAGCGGTAGGAATAATCGAAGCCGTTCTCTCCGTCCTCATCAAAATAGCCCTTGAGGATCTCCCGCTCACAGCCTACCTGGGGCAGTCCGGTTCCTACTACAATGACTCCGATCAGACTGTCCTTCTTCAGATCGATGCCCTCTCCGAAGATTCCCCCCAGCACGCAGAAGCCGATCAGCGTCTGCTCCTCTTCCTCCTCGATCTCCATACCGATGAGACTTTGCAGGTCACATTCCTCATTGCCCCGGAAGCGATTCAGGAAGTATTCACGCTCTTCCTCATTCATGGATTCCTGTTGGACGAGACATTCTTCTTCCTCTGTCATAAAATACTGTTCATAGATCTCGTAAATATGATTCATAAAGGAATAGGACGGGAAAAATATCATGTAATTGCCGTGCCGGTTCTTCACCACTTCGTGAATGTAACGGGCAATATTGTAGTATTCTTCCTGGGATCTTCTGCTGAACTTGCTGGTCACATCCCCGGCGATCAGTATGGTACGCTTCTCGGGATCAAACACCGAGTGGGCATACACCTCGTAATCCTCCTTCTCACCGCCCAGCAGGTTCTTGTAATACTGGATGGGCAGGAAGGTAGCGGAAAAAAGGATCGTACTGCGTCCTCTGATCATGCATTCCTTCAGGTTTTCTCTGGGATTCACGCAGAACAGCTTCAGTTCAAAGCTGCCATCCTCACACAATCTGGTATATTTCACATAGTTTTCATCTTGTCTCTCGTAAATATCCAGAAAATGACTGAGCTTGAAATAGAAGTCCAGCAGATTCTCCCGTACTTCCAGGCTGACCTTCTCCTGCTCCTCCAGATAATCACTGATCACAGCGTGCAGTCTGGTCAAGGGCTGCACCAGCATGTCAATATCATCCACCAGCCGGTACCCGTCACAGTCCCGCTTCATGGACAGCAGCTGTGCGTTGCATTTCTCCAGCAGCTGGCTGATCCGTTCCGCATAGCCTTCCCGCACAAAGGTACTCTTTCCGTCAGACTTTTTCCCTTTGTGTCCCCTTACATAGAGGGAATCGGTACCGTCTGTTTCCTCCAGGGTAATCTCCTGTGGCAATTGTTTTGACATACCTGTCATTTCTAATGTCATCTGCCCGGAAATCCCGTCTTTATCACGCTTTTTCTGGGCTGCTTCTTCCATTTCCGACGTGATTGTCTGTTTGATCTCCTGCTTGAGTTCCAACAGATCTTCCTTCCGTAGCGGTGCACTGTACATCTCCCGGCCCCGCTCTAAGAGGTTATGTGCCTCATCGATCAGAAATACATAATTACCCTGACTGCCATCTCCAAAGAAACGTTTCAGATACACATGGGGATCAAAGAGGTAATTGTAGTCTCCGATGATGCCGTCAGCGAACAGGCTCAGATCCAGTCCGAATTCAAAAGGGCATACCCGATATTTCAGGGCATATTCTTCTATTTTGCTTCTTGTAAAGCTCTCTTCGTGGGTCAGAAGATCATAGATAGCCTCATTGACACGGTCAAAATGCCCCTTTGCATAAGGGCACTGCTCCGGATTGCACTCCGTATGACCCTGAAAACAGATCTTCTCCTTGGCTGTCAGGATAATGCTCTTAAAGCGCAGTCCCTTCTGCCTGAGCAAAGAAAAGGTGTCCTCCGCCACCGTCCGGGTGATGGTCTTGGCGGTGAGATAGAACAGCTTGTCTCCCATATCCTTTCCCATGGCCTTTACCGTGGGAAAGATCGTGGATATGGTCTTACCGACTCCCGTAGGAGCTTCAATAAATAATTTTCTCTTATGATAAATGGTCTGGTACACATAGCTGACCAGCTCTTTCTGTCCATCCCGATAGTCGAAGGGAAACTGCAGCTCAGCAATGGACTGCTGCCGCAATTCTCTCCACTGCCAGGTATAGTCCGCCCATTTGCGGTAATCACTGATCAGCTGCTGGAACCAGGCTTCCAGTCTGACGAATTCATAATCTTCATAAAAATAGCGGATATCTTCCGTCTCTATATTGCAATAGGTCAGCCGCACCCGGATATAGGGCAGCTCCTTTTGCAGGCTGTACATATAGGCGTAGCATTTCGCCTGGGCAATATGTAAAGGCAAGGGTGCCTTCAGCTTCGACAGATCTCTATAGGTTCCCTTGATCTCATCGATGGTGGTCTCTCCATTCTGCTCGATGATGCCGTCGGCCCGCCCTTCCACGATGATGACATAGTCCTCCGTGGGATGGGTGTATTTTAATGCCACTTCTGCCTGATACTCCGCACCCATACGGCGCTGGATCATACGGTGGATCCGGCTGCCCTCCTGCATGGCATTCTCCGGGGATCCCTGCCTCCTGTCGTCGATGTCGCCACTGCGCAGGATGAACTCTACAAGATTACGTACCGATATTCTGACTTCTCCTGCCATGTGACTTCACCTCCCTCAAACAAGTCCCTACGATACCCAGATGCCTACGGCTTGTTCCGTGCTGCGCACTCTCACAAGCCTCCCCACTATTCGCATATCGTGGGGGCGGGGCTAAAGGTCTTTCATCCACTTATGAGCAAGCTCAAGTGGATTTAGACCTTTGTCCCCTGGCATCATATAATAAAACTACCCAGGTAAATAGTACTCTATCTTACCTGGGTAGTCAAATGACATTCTGTTGTTGAGAAATACTGACCTGTCAGTGCATTAACATGCAATCGCACACTGCTTCAGCATCTCTTCGAATTTATCATTGTAGCCGTCATAGGACACGGTCAACGGCTTCGTGAAATCCAATCCGTACACTCCAAGGAATGATTTGGCATCGATTACGTATCTGTTATAGCATATATCAATATCAAAATCACACTTTGAAGCTACATCAACAAAATGTTTCACGTCTTCAGGTGTCAAACGGATCGTCTTTAACATTTCTTGTTCCTTCCTTTCAATAGTAAGTTCGATCGTAAATAAAATAATACACCGGGTACTTTCCCCTCACATCTGAAATCATTACTATTATAGCCAACCATCCCCAAATGTAAAGCGGTTTTTTTCTTCCAGAAAACGCACATTTTGGGCATTTTTACCACTCTGTTATCATTTTCACAATATATGTTCGCCGTATGGAAAACCTTTTCGGCGTTTTGTATATTTGTTGCGTTACCGCGGTAAAATATAAATCCCAATTTGGCGAAATCTACCGAAATTCCACCATATATTCTTGGAACCTCAGCGGAAGCATATTTCGTTGCAGATCCCTGTTTTCACGTTCTTTTATGGCTATTGTATGACAGAAGGAACGGAAAAGTTCCCGGTAATGCAGCTCCGCCGTGGACAGCTTCTCCGTCTCAGACTGTACTCTCTCCCATGCATCCTTCCCTTGCAGCGTATACCAGGGCTTTCCCGCCGGATGTATTCCGAACAGATACCGGCCTGCATCGAACACCAGAAAGTCTTCCATGGGAAAGCGGTCTGCAAAATGCACCATCAGAAAGGTCAGAATATTATTCTTCGGCGCGATCTTCGAATAGAGGATTGTATTCTCCAATTCTTCAAACCGCGTAAATCCTTTCAGATGGTGATACTCATTCCCGGCGCCTCTGGCCAGGCTGAAGGTCTGGTTTACATACGTGTCTGCCATGGCATCCAGCAGATGTCCCGGCGGACACTTCTCGGAAAGCCCCTTTGCAATGGTACGGTATACCGCCTGGGCCTTTTCCGGCTTCGGGGATGAAAGAGCCAGACACAGGCTCTCATAATCTTCCTCCCCAAATCTGCGTTTCAATGTCCGGATCACCTTCACCGTCTTCTCCGGATCCGGCACCACCTCCACAGACTCAGAGAACAACAGATTCTCCTCGATGGTCGTGACCATGGTGTCCCGAGCGGGAGAATGATCTTCATAAGTATTATAAATGGCAGTGAATATCCCTTCTAACGAATCCTCGCAATGATATATTTTCATATAATAAGTTTCACCTCCCGCTGTTTCTGTTCTCTTCCCCTTCTGCCGCTGTCAACCTATCATTTTGCATTGCCTTGCTTCTGCAAATGGCCGTCATCTACCGGTACAGGACCTTACGTTTACCTGCCAATGCAGGCAGTCAGGAAATGCTTCCCTGTACGCTGTTCGCTACAGTTCTCCCACTGCTGCAGGCAGCACTTCCTCCTGCCGTACCCCGTTCGGGAACATCCCATCATCAAACAAGGTCATCTGCCGGTAACTCATGCCATCGCTGCCGAACCGGATCCGTTCCTTCGGATCCGTCAGATTCCGCACGATATAGTCCTCCTCCAGCTTCGTGGGATACATCATCCTGCCACCACAGGTAATAAAATAAACAGCCCGTTTCATCACCACGCCCAGCTTCTTCAGATCCTGAAACGTAAGCTTTGTGCTCCTCCTGGCACTAAGGATCCGTCTGGCGCTTTTCACGCCGATCCCCGGCACCCGAAGCAGATCTGCATAAGGTGCCCGGTTGATCTCCACCGGGAAACATTCCAGATGCCGCACCGCCCAGTCCTCCTTGGGATCCAGCATCACATTAAAAAACGGTCTTTTCTCGTCCAACAGTTCCTCCGCCTTAAACCCATAAAACCGCAGCAGCCAGTCTGCCTGATACAGACGATGCTCCCGCAGAAGCGGCGGCCCCCCGGGAAGCGCCGGCAGGCTCTTATCCTCATTGACCTTTACAAAAGCGGAATAGAACACACGCTTTAACTCAAACTTCTGATACAGATTCTCTGCTACATTTAAAATCTGATAATCCGTCTCCGGGGTTGCCCCTATGATCATCTGGGTAGACTGCCCGCCACTCACGAAAACAGGGCTCTTGCGGTACAGGATCAGTTCCTCCTTATTCGCATGAATTCCATTCTGGATCTGCCGCATGGGCGTCAGAATATTTTTCCGGTGCTTGTTCGGTGCCAGTGTCCGCAGCCCCTCCGCCGTGGGCAGCTCCAGGTTCACGCTCATACGGTCTGCCAGATACCCCATCCGCTCCACCAGCTCGGGATCCGCTCCCGGAATCGCTTTTACATGGACATAGCCGCTAAAATGGTATTGATTCCGTAGCAGCCATATGGTCCGATACAACAATTCCATGGTAAAAGTAGGATCCTGTATGATACCGGAGCTTAAAAACAGTCCCTCGATATAATTACGCCGGTAAAACTCCATAGTCAGTGTACAGATCTCCTCAGGGGTAAAGGTGGCTCTGGGAACATCATTGGACTTTCGATTCAGACAATATTTACAGTCGAAGATACATTCATTGGTCATCAGAATCTTCAACAAAGAAATGCATCTGCCATCCGAAGAAAAGCTGTGACAGATCCCGGCCTTCGTGCAGTTCCCCATGTGCTTCCCGTCGCCCTTACGTTCCACCCCACTGGAAGTACAGGCCACATCATATTTGGCTGCATCGGTCAGGATCTCCAGCTTCTGCATGATGGACAATTCCCCGTTTTGTATAAGATATTCCACATTATCACCGCCTTTTACCGAAAATTTACAGAATCAGAACGTTTGTTCTTGTGTATATTCAAGTTAGCACATATGTTCGATTTTTGCAAGTGGTTATTTTTTCCGAAAAAAGGCTTGCAAAATCATGCGTTTCGCAGTTAAATAATATAGGAGTATTTTGTAACACAAGCCGCCCGGCGGCAGAATGAGAGGTCAGTATGTCAGATATTGTCATACCTAAAAATTATAAGTCTCAGCTGAACCTGTACGAGACACAGGTTGCCATTAAGACAGTGAAGGACTTTTTCCAGGGATTGTTAGCAGAGCGTCTGCACCTGCTGCGTGTATCTGCTCCCTTATTTGTGGATCCTACATCCGGACTGAACGATAATCTGAACGGTGTGGAGCGTCCCGTGAATTTCCATATTGCAGCACAGGGAGACCGTGAAGCAGAGATCGTACAGTCTCTGGCCAAATGGAAGCGTTATGCCTTGCAGAAATACGGTTTTCAGCCCGGCGAAGGTCTCTACACCGATATGAGTGCCATCCGTCAGGATGAGGAGACCGACAACATCCATTCCATCTATGTGGATCAGTGGGACTGGGAAAAGATCATCACGAAGGAAGAGCGGAATCTGGAGACTCTGAAAGAGACCGTCCGCACCGTATACAAGGTTCTTCGCAAGACCGAGAAGTATATGTCCATCCATTACGACTACATCGAAGAAATCCTTCCTCATGACATCTTCTTTGTAACTACCAGTGAGCTGGCAGAGATGTTCCCCGACTACTCCCCGAAGGAGCGGGAATACTACATTGCCAAGGCAAAAGGCGCTGTCTGCATCATGCAGATCGGTGAGACCTTAGAGAATGGCAAGCCTCACGATGGCCGTGCACCGGACTACGATGACTGGTCGCTGAATGCCGATATCGTGGTATATTATCCGGTTCTGGACATTGCTCTGGAGCTGTCCAGCATGGGTATCCGTGTAGACAAGAAGGCTCTGTTAGACCAGCTACAGAAGGCTGGCTGCCCCGAGCGTGCCGAACTTCCTTACCACAAGGCAGTCATTAACGGTGAGCTTCCTCTTACCATCGGCGGTGGTATCGGTCAGTCCCGTATCTGTATGTTCTTCTTAAGAAAAGCTCATATCGGCGAAGTACAGTGTTCCCTGTGGTCCGATGAAGTGATGGAGACTGCAAAAGAGAACGGCTTACAGTTGTTATAAGACATTTCCATTCAGACTTCAAAATCCCCGGAAGATGAAAATCTCCCGGGGATCTGTTTTCTGTTTTTATTCAAAAATCACAAATTTCTCATTTTCAAAGGTTTTCTCGTATCCATATGCATCCATGAACTCACCGATCAACAAAAGCTTGGCATTATCCACGATGAGACTCCGTTCTCTTTCCGTGGGCTGTAATGCTTCCAGGGCATCCTCTCCCGCTTCCAGATACACAGCATATTTTTTCTCTAACAGTATCACCGGACGGTAAGTCGCATCCGCGTCCATCCGCTCCTGCATCTTATGCATATCCTCTTCCAGCTGTGCGATCTGATAGGAATCCAGATCCGGCCAGGGATTGAACGCTGCAGGCATCTGTAAATAATAAGACAGCGCCGGGATCTGTCCGTAGATCAGTACATCTCTTCCGGCAAGTCCCCGTTCATTCACATACTCTGAGATCCCCTGCATCCATCCGGCCCGTTCCTCGCTCATCCACACACCTTTTAATGTCTCATTATTCGTCACCTGCGCATCGATGTCCTGTATGCCGGTACCTTCGGCAAATGCAAAGTTTCTGCCGAACAGTCCTACCTGGACAAAGAACAACAGAAAGAAAGCGCCCAGGAGACATTTTACCGGCATAGCAGATATGGTGATCCGCTTCCACCGAAAGCTGCCAACATATTTGCAGAACCTGTAGAACTGCCAGTACATATAGGGCAATGCCAGAAACAGATTGTTCATGCTGGGGTATAGCTTGTTGTTACTGCCCAGGGAAGTGATCCATACGATCAGGAAGATCAGTCCGCTGATCAGCTTTTCTTCCTTCGGCGCGGAGGGCGTAAAGATCCGCCACAGGGTCACCAGCAGAGTCAATGTCAAAAACGTCACTCCGGGCCAGATAATGGCACCGTAATTCGTATATTCTCTGGCACAGAAGCCCTGGCGGTACAGCCAGAACACCATCACAGCCGCCAGTGCGATACTTCCCGCCCATTCCAGGATCCGCAGAACCTTTGTTACTGTATCTTTTCTCACGTAGGAGCCGATGAGTTCCAATACTCCCACAGCGACAATCCCCACTACAAGGAACACGCACATCCGGATCTCCCAGTACAGATTCTGAAAATACCAGTCGAACATGCCCATGATCATGGATGCCGCCGTATAGTCCGTTGCCACCTCCGTCATGGAAAACAGTCGCAGAATGCCCTTCACATATTCATCCATGCCGTAGCGGATCTGGATATAACCGAATAATACCAGCAGTGCCGTCAGATACCCCGCCAGACACATGCCGGTATCCTGTAATAATTTCTTACGGAGTTTCACCCCCGCTGCCTTTTTCCGCGCTTTTATTTTTTCCGCAGTTTCTGTCGTCTCCCCAGCCTGACCGAGACTCTTTCCAATCTCTTTGCGCGCTTCCAGCCAGCAGATGATTCCGTAAGCCCACACGCCCACGATCATGGCCGCCTCCGGCAGATTGGAGAATCGGGACAGCACATTACAGCCCAGCGCTACTCCGGCGGCAAACAGCCACCCCTTTTTCCCCCGGGCAAGGCCAAGATACAGACAGACCACCGATACCAGATAGAACACGTAGGTCACATAATTGTAAAAAGAGCCCGTGGGGCACCAGCAGAAGCTCACCGCCGTAAATTCTCCCAGGAATACCAGAAGTGCCGGGATCTTCAGTACTTTCGTGCAGAAATAATACCCAAGCACCGCCAGCAGACTGATACTCAGTCCGGTATAAAAGTTCATGCCGATCAAAGTCCCGGCCCCGGGCAGCAAACTGAAAAAATGTCCGATGGCTGTGGTCAGATAGGTGGAAAACAGCCACATGGGATCCATATGCTGCGTCCCCATATATTCAAAGTTCGCATAGCCGTAACCGGTATCCCACAGATCCAGTCCCCAGGCAATATGCCGCAGAGGATACAGCACCAGGATTGCCACGAATACAAATTCCCAGAGACGTCTCTGACTGTCAATACCCGCTTTTTTATTTTTTATTATCTCTGTCACTCCATTACCTCTCTTTTGAACATAGTATCTACGTCCCGTATTTTCTCTGTCAGACTGCGATAGGGACGGATATGCAGGAATATCTTATGCAGTCCGTCGCAGATAGCTTTCCGCACAAAATCCACCAGAATTCCCAGTACAAATACTACCACAACAACAAGTACCGTCCACAACAGCAACGGCAGTACACCGTCGATTTGCTCCACACCAAGCCACTTCTGCCAGGCATAGCGCACACCCAGATTTTCATGCAGCAGATACACTCCCAGCGTATAGGGCGCGATCCTCACCGCCACACTGCCGATCTTTCCCTGTATGCTGCTGTCCAAAAACAGGCAGAACAGCCCCAGTGAAGCCAGAAACGGGAAAATATGGTTATACTCATACGGAATCTTCAGGATCAGCTCCAGACTGCCTGTTTTCAAATAAAACAGGTGCAAAAGCATGGCTTCTCCAAAGGTTCCGAAGATACCGATCAGATACAACAATAATGCCCGGGATTTTTTCTGTAAAAACGGGATTCCAAATCGGCGCAGGTAAGCCGCCGCGCAGAATACACACAGATACCAGAGACAATCATAGCCTTTACCGTCTTCTTCCAGCCGGAAGGGCAGCACAGATTTTAACAGGCAGAAGGTGACAAACAGCAATACTAATGCCACCTGAAACTGCTGCTTCGTCATCCGCCGCAGTCCCATTCCCACAAAGGGGAGCAATATATATAAGAAAAGATACGCTGTCAGGAACCAGTAATGTCCCATAGTCACCGGGAACAACAGGGTCAGATAATAGTGAGTGCTGACTTCCGCCGCGGGAACGATCCCAGTCACCACCGCCAGCACACCGATGCCCACAGAATACAGCCACAGCTGCAGCCACAGTGTAAGCAGCCTGCTCAGTTTAAAAGAGCTTTCGCATAAAAAGTATCCGCTGATCATCATATACACATTCACAGCTACAATGCAGCATGCTTCCAACAGCCAGGCTACCATATCCTGCACCGATAAAGGCGCCGTCAGATCCGGCAACAGTCCTCCCTTGCCCAGATAGTGCAGCACCACGACCATCATCATTGCCACACAGCGCAGTACTTCCAGATTTGCCATACGTTCTTTTTTCTGCATATCGATTCCCGTTTCCTTCCTGCCATTGCTTCGTGCTACGCACTACCACAATTCTACCCAAGGTCTTTCACCCACTTATGAGCAAGCTCATGTGGGCTTAGACCTTTTGACCCTGGTATCATTATATTACTTTGTAACATATTATGTAAAGCAAAAGCGATTCCGCCCAGATTCTGCCTGATAAAGATGTTAATTTAGGAAATCGTTTTCATATTGATGTAGATATTTGTGTAAAACTTTGGTAAAATGCATCTATCAATACTAATCTGCATCGGAGGTGTCTGTTTTGACAAAAAATACCAAGAAAAACCCTATTCCTCTCTGGAAGCGGATACGCTTTAAGCTGATCTTCGCTTTTCTGATCCCTGTGGTCTTCATCATTGTCTTAGGCTTCGTATCCTATCAGAAGGCTACCACTCAGATCATTGCAACCTACCGTGACTCCGTAGACCAGACCGTCAGCATGATGAATCAGTACCTGACGCTTTCTTTTGACACGGTCCAGTCCAACTACAAGGGATATATGAATGAGGATACCCTGAAGCAGTATCTGAACGGTCTGTATGATAACGATGCCACTACCTTGTACAATACTCCAAACACCTATGAAGACACCTTTATCAAAGCCGTGACCACGGATGCCCTGCTCTCCAATATTTACGTGCTCTCCGACAAAGAGCGGACGATCTCTACCACGAAAACGAAGGAGACCGGTCTCTTAAGTGCGTACCTGGAAAGCTCCCAGGGGCAGATTTTATCTGCGGACAGGGCAAAATATTACCTTTTCGGCAACCAGTCCGAGGTCGATGCAAAGCTTGGCACGGATTCCTCCAAATACAGTGTCCGCCTCGCCAGATATTTCTCCAACGCTCCGGCGATCCTGATCATTGATTTCAAACCGAGTGTCCTGGATACCTCCTTATCCTCCCTGGATGGCGGTGAGGGCAGTCTCGTAGGCTTTGTCACCTGCGATGGCAACGAATACCTCTCCTCCCGGTCCGATACAGCGGCAGAAAATACGTTTGTCGGCAAATCCTATGTAGATGAAGCATTTGCCTCTGAGGAAGACAACGGCTCCTCCTATGTGGAAGAGGCAGGCGAAGAATATCTTTTTCTCTATTCCAAGATCGGTGCCCGTAATGCCATGATCTGTGCCCTGATCCCTCAGGCAAATATCATCGGTCAGACAGCGGAGATTAAAAATGTATCTCTGATCCTTGTCGTTGCAGCAAGTGCCGTGGCGATCCTACTGGGGTCTCTGCTGGCCGGACAGTATGGCGGCTCCATCTACTATTTTATCCGCCGGCTGAAAAAAGTCTCTGACGGAGATCTGACGATCGAAGTCCACTCCAAGCGCAATGACGAATTCCAGCTATTAGCTGATGGCATCTGTGATATGATCGCACACATGAAGAAGCTGGTATCCGGGCTGAAGGATGTCAATGAAGAATTATCCCGGGCTGCCACCGATATGTCTGCGGCTTCCTCACATTTCCTGGCGACCTCCCAGGATATCCAGAATCAGGTAGGTGAAATGCGCCAGGGTATCGAAAAACTGGATGAAAGCTCTGAGGACTGCCTGCAGCAGATGGACTCTCTGTCCGACACCATCGGCAGCGTATCCTCACATTCTGACCAGATCAGTGCGCTTGCCACCGGCACCACCGCTGCGATCCATACCGGTATCGAATCCGTGGAACATCTGAAGGAGAACACCTCTTCCACCATGCTGATCACCTCCAACATCGTAGATACCATCGGCAGGCTGAACGAGAAATCCAAAGCCATCGGCTCCATCACTGAAGCCATTAATGAGATTGCAGAGCAGACCAACCTCCTGTCCCTTAACGCTTCCATTGAAGCTGCCAGAGCCGGCGAATCCGGAAGAGGCTTCGCAGTGGTCGCTCAGGAGATCCAGAAGCTGGCGGATCAGTCCCTGCACTCCTCCGGTGAGATCTCCAGGATCATCGAAGAGATTGAGATTACCACTGACGAAGCTACGCAGGTTGCCAGACAGGCCGAGGGCATTGTAGCGGATCAGAACCAGTCCGTTGGCAGTACCACAGACTCCTTCCGTGAGATAGATTCCAAGGTAACAGAGCTTCTGAAATTCCTGCAGCAGATCAATGCAGGCGTGTCGGAAATGGAACACCAGCGCACCACTACCCTGTCCGCCATCTCCGGTATCTCCGCAGTATCCGCAGAAACTGCTGCCGGGTCCTCCAATGTACAGACTGCTGCCGAAAAACAGCTGCAGGCTATTCAGGATCTGGACAAAGCCACCTCCGCACTGGCAGCCCGCTCAGAAGAACTGACTACGATTCTGGAAGGTTTCATTGTATAGAAATGGCTATACACCCTGGAGAAAATATGTTATACTGATAACATCTTTTGACGAAGAAATTCTTAGGAAAATACATATAGAGAGGTAATCTTATGAGCAAAAAAAGAGTTGTCGTATCTCTGGGACACGATGCCCTGGGTTATACCACCACAGAACAATGGGATGCAGTAAAAGTAACCGCGAAAGCACTTGCCGATCTCGTGGAGGCTGATTATCAGCTGACGATCACCCACAGTAACGGTCCGCAGGTCAGCATGATCCATAAGGCCATGACCGAGTTACGCCGTGTGTACATCGACTATACCCCCGCACCTATGTGTGTCTGCTCTGCTATGAGCCAGGGTTATGTAGGCTATGATATCCAGAACTCTCTTCGTGCAGAGCTTTTGGATCGCGGCATTTCCAAGCCGGTCAGCACTATCCTCACCCAGGTGACCGTAGATCCTTATGATGAGGCTTTCTATGAGCCCACCAAGGTCATCGGTCGTTACATGTCCAAGGAAGACGCTGAGATTGAAATAAAGAAGGGCAACTATGTCAAAGAAGATCCCGGAAAGGGCTTCCGCCGTGTCGTTGCTGCCCCCAAGCCTATCGATATCGTAGAGATCGAAGCCATCCGTGCGCTGGCAGCCGCAGATCAGGTAGTCATCGCCTGTGGCGGCGGCGGAATCCCCGTGATCGAGCAGAAGCATGCTCTGAAGGGTGCCTCCGCTGTGATTGAGAAGGATGCCATTGCAGGTAAGCTTGCTTCCGATTTAAGCTGTGATGAGCTGATCATCCTGACCAGTGTTCCCTGCGTTTATAAAAATTACAGCAAAGAGGATCAGACTGCATTGGAGACTCTCACCGTTGCGGAAGCCAAGACACTGATGGCAGAAGGTCAGTTCGAGGAAGGCACCATGCTTCCCAAGATCGAGGCAGCCATTGCTTATCTGGAAAAGGTTCCAGCAGGAAAGGTCCTGATCACTTCCATGGATCACGTCAAGGATGCCATCAGGGGCAAGGCCGGCACCGTGATCACCGCTTAATTTTATATCGTAAGCAGTTAAGGCAACATAAAAGGAGATATCCGCCACGGATACCTCCTTTTTACATGTCATGATTCTAATATCTCTGGGTTCTATATCTCTGATCTCTATGCCTCTTTTCCGGTCAGATGGTTCGACAGGATATTATACAATGTCTTCGGGTTGATGGGCTTGGACAGGTGATAGTTCATTCCGGCCTCCAGCGTCTTTTTCTTCTCCTCTTCAAAAGCATCCGCTGTCATGGCAATGATAGGTACCGTTTGCAATCTCCACCACACATCCGGCTTTTTCCAGGATCAGCTGGGCCACATAAATGTTGATCTCGTTATCTTCCACCAGTAAAATTCTGGCATCCATCAGATTCTCCGTGATGTTTTCCTCGGAACGCTCCTGGGAGAACGGATCGTACAGGTGCGGCAGGAACTCCGGACTCATTCCGATACCGTTATCCCTCACACGAAACCGGATTTCCACCTTGTCATCCTACTTCATTTCTACACCACAGATACAATACCAACATTTTCTTTTTCGTTCTGCATACCATGCCATACTTAACTTATACTCTCCCTCTAAATAACTGCTATCTCTGTATAGATGTACTTCTGTAATAAACATTCCTAGGCCAGCCATCTACAACAAACTGATCGGCAAATTTATAGCCTGTACTCTCTATGCTACATACAGACGGAGTATTATTAGGATGAGCACAACACCAAATAGTATCATAACCCATCTGTCTAGCTTCTCTTATAGTAGCATCCATGAATCTCTTCTGTATACCATTACCTCTATATTCCATATCAACCACAACGAATTCATGACACATAATTTTATTGCCAGGAATTTCCATCCAATCAGTAATAGGCTTAGAGAAGAACAAACCACCTTCAAATGCAAAGCTTGCTGCAATAAGCTTATCTTTATTATATGATGCCAGGGTCAAAAGGTCTAAGCCCACATGAGCTTGCTCATAGGTGGGTGAAAGACCTTAGGACCCGCCCCGATATGAGCATAAAAGTGGGATGATAATCCCACGATATGCGAATATTGGGTAGGATTGTGGGAGTGCGTAGCACGGAACAATCCGTAGGCATCAAAGTCGGGGGCTTTTGACCCCGACATCATTATATACGCCTAATAAGATATAATCACCCTCCAAACATTCCTGTATAGTTCTTTCATCTGTAGGATAATAATATTCATCATGCAGCAAAGTCTTATTAACTTCATCCTGTAATTTAATAACAGGTTTCAAGTCTCTTTTTGGTTTCTTTATCTCAATCCTTCTTATTGATAAATCAAAATATTGACTCATATGAAACCTCCATTTACTCCGGCTTTTTTACTCGTATTTTTCCAGATAGAAGGAATACAGGATCCTCTCCTTCACGGGCAGCTGCATCAGCTTCGTCAGTGCCTCCTCATAGTATTGGATCTGGACGCTGTAGCGGTTCCAGAGGGCTTGCAGGGAATCGATCACATCGGTCTTGTAGTCCAGCAGGACGATCTCTCCGTTTTCTATAAAGAAGACATCGATGATACCCTGAATGAGAACCTTTTCCCCTTCAGGAAGGTCCTGATCCAGGCGCTTCGCATCAATGCCCAGCACGAAGGGCTGCTCTCTGTACAAAAGGCCCTGTTCGAAAGCTCTCCACATGCGGTAGGCCAGCTCCTGTTCCAGAAAATGCCGGATTTTGGGAAGGCTTACGGCCTGCGCATACTCCTCTGTCAGTCGTAGGGAAGCTGTCTCCCGCTGCAGGAATTCCTTCAGACGTACCTGTAACCGGTCCGTATCCAGGCCCTGACGGTATTCCTCATAAGTCCCAGGGCATCCGGCAAATAGTCCGGATTCCATAAACAGATAAGAAAAGTCCAACAGTTCCATGGTCCGGTGGAACGCGTTACCGCGGACGGCTCCGCTGACCTTTTCCTGTTCTCTGCGGAAAGCCGGGATATAAGGCACCACTTCTTTTTCTTCGAAGGTATGAAATGCCGCTTCATCCTTCTCCGCCATGGCCGCAATCTTCAGTTCCGATACCGTGGTCTTGGTATAGAGCTTCTGCAGGCCGGGATACGGATAGGCATAGGCAAATCGCTCCCGCAGTTTCGCAAGCTTTCGTTCGTTCTCCTCCGGGTCCCCAGGCAAAGGAGTCTCGCCGTCCGTCACACGCTGCAACAGTTCCCTGCGGTCTCCCATGCGCAGTTGTTCCCTGATCTCCTCTGCCACCAGGTCTTCTGTTCCCAGCGTTGTTACTGCAATTCCTGTCTTAGGCAGGATCGGCAGCAGAAAATCCATATAGCTCCCCGCCTCACAGAAATCCAGATAGGTCAGCTTCTCCTGTCCTGTCATCCGGGACAGCTCCCATTTTTCCTCCGCCTTATCCAACACCGCTGTCAG
Organism: Clostridium sp. AM34-9AC; assembly: GCF_003480225.1. Classification (NCBI taxonomy): domain Bacteria; kingdom Bacillati; phylum Bacillota; class Clostridia; order Eubacteriales; family Clostridiaceae; genus Clostridium; species Clostridium sp. AM34-9AC. The sequence continues at coordinate 186,705 of NZ_QUIU01000002.1, read as the reverse complement.
GATCAGTTTTTCTCTGGCACGGGTCAGTGCCACGTAAAGCACACGCAGTTCCTCCGCCAGATTGTCCTCCTTCATTTTCGCTGACAGAACGGCCCGGCGGAGGGTCTTATTTTTAATGCGGCGGCCGGAATCCACATAGTCCACCGCTACTCCCAGATCCATATCCACGATCAGGGACTGGTTCGCATCCTGCATGTTGAAACGCTTCGACAGCCCGGAGACAAATACCACGGGGAATTCCAGACCTTTACTCTTGTGGATGCTCATGATCCGCACCACATCGGCATTTTCGTCCAGGGTATCCGCCTCACCGTAATCCACATCGTATTTTTCCAACTGTTCCATATAACGGATGAAATGGAACAGTCCAAAATAACTGGTCTTCTCAAAAGCAGAAGCCTTCGTCAGCAGCATCTCCACGTTGGCCCGGCGCTTGCTGCCAGCAGGAAGTGCCGTCACATAGTTCAGATAATCGTAATCGTCCAGGATCCGCTGCAGCAGGTCGCGGATGGAGGTGAAGGGAGTCAGATCACGGTAATGATCAATACGTTGTAAGAAAGTATCTGCCTTTTGGGAAAGTTCTGTCTCCGGTTCCATGTCCTCCGGTACTGTTGCAGCTTCCAATGCGCGCTGCCAGTACTGTCCAGCCCCGGCGGTTTCTTCCCCGGCGCTTTCTTCCCCGGTGCTTTCGCCCGCTGATGCCTCTTCTCCCGCTTCCGCCATCCGTCCACTCTGCGCCACTTCTTTCAATGCCTCATACAGTGTCATTCTCTTCCGGGAATGCCCTTTGCTTCCGCTGCGGATCCGGGCGATTTCTTCCTGGGTAAAGCCTCCGAAGATCGACTGCATCACGCCGAACAGCGGAATATCCTGTCTCGGGTTGTCCAGCACTCGTAAAAACTGCAGCAGTTCCTGTACTTCCAGGGCCCCGAAATATCCGGTCTTGGATGTAATGTAGACAGGGATTCCCTGCTGTTCCAGTACTTTCTTGAATTCCTCATCCCAGCCACTGGTGGTACGAAGCAAAATCACCATATCCGAGTACCGCACCGGGCGCAATTCTCCCGTAGCCTTCTCCATGACTTTCAAACTGCCCTTCAGCTGCTTGATACATGCCGCAATAGCCAGTGCTTCCAGCTGTCTTACGTTGTCATAGTCCACGGGACCTCTTGCCCCGTCGGGACGCTGTTCTCCGCTGCCGCCTTCCGCACCATCCCCCTTCTCCGGCTTACGGATCAGTAATAGTTCACTGCCGTATGCAGGATCCTCTGTGGCGGGATATGTGGCCCCGGGATACAATGCTGCCTTATCATCATAGGCAATGCCGCCGATCTCCCGGCTCATGATGCGGGAAAACACATCGTTTACCGCATCCACCACCTGCACACGGCTTCGGAAGTTCTTCGCCAGGTCGATCCGGCACAGATCCCCACTCTCCTGATAGGTGTCGTATTTTTCCAGGAAAAGTTCCGGTCTAGCCAGACGGAATTTATAAATACTCTGCTTCACATCACCTACCATGAAGCGGTTATAATGTCCCTCCGCTTCCCCGGAGATGGCACTTAACAGATATTCCTGTACCAGATTACTGTCCTGGTATTCGTCAATGAGGATCTCCTGAAAATACTGGCGATACTCCAATGCCACGTCACTTGGCACAATGTCATATTTCACACCGGTGCTATCCATTCCTGTATCACCGGTCTCTTCCAATTTTTCCCGTTTTAGCAGGATCTGTAACGCATAGTGCTCCATGTCGGAAAAGTCGATCAGATGTCGCTCCTGTTTGGCCGCAAGAAGCCTTCTATCGAATTCCAGCACCAGGTTAAGCAGCATCCGGAGCGGCTCCCTGCAGGCTTTTCCCTGTTCCACCACCAGTTCCAGCGGTGTCTTAAAATAACTCTCTTCCAGACCGCCCAGCGTATCTTTTACACTGTTCCGAATAGATTTCGCCAGTTCCCGTTTTGCAGGATCCACACTGTCATCCTTTTTGGATGGCAGGCGGCCAAACGTCACTGCCGGTACTTTCGCAGCCTGTTCTTCCAGATCCTTACAGTCTGCCAGTCGCTCCAGTTGTTCGATCTCCGTCTCGGTCAGTTCGCCATACATATACGGACCGTCCGGCAGCTCACACAGCTTTTTCACTTCCACCAGTTTTTCCAGACACCCTTGCAGGACACGGCTCACACGCTCTGCCAGATATTGTCCGTAATCACTGTGCAGCAGGGCATCCAGATCTCCCGCCGCATAATCGTTTTTACGCTCTTCCAGCCATTCTGCGGGCCAGGGAAAACTTCCGGCATAGCGGGACAGGTTCAGGATATGCTGTTCCAGCACGCTCTCTCTGCCGCCGGGGCAGAAATATTCCACACAGGCGTGGAAACGTTCCCGTGCCTCCCGGGATGGGTCCCCGCTGTCACGTTTTCCCGGAACCTCTTCCGCAAAATCATTGCCTGACGCTTCCTCCGGTATCATCGCTCCGCTGTCACGGTTTTCCCGGGACGTCGGAACATCATCCGGAACAAATTTCCCCGCATAGGCATCCTCCAGCAGCTGTCCCAGCACCTCCTGCTGCAACAGCTTGATCTCACCCTCGTCTGCCACACGGAAATCCGGATCCAGACCGATCTCATTAAAATGATTCCGGATCAGGAACAGGCTGAAGCTGTCGATCGTGGTGATCTGGGCATTGTGTAACAGGGCGGACTGCTTCTGGATATGGTCGTTCCCCGGATCCTCTTCCAGTCTGGCGGCGATCCCGGCTGCGATACGCTCCCGCATCTCCGCAGCCGCCGCATTGGTGAAAGTCACGATCAACAGGCGGTCAATGTCCGCCGGATGCTCCCCCTCACAGATCATACGGATGATACGCTCTACCAGTACCGCCGTCTTACCGCTTCCCGCGGCCGCCGATACCAGAATGTTGCTGTTATGCAGTTCGATTACCTTTTGCTGTTCCGGGGTAAAATTCATTCCCATACGCTACCTCTGTTCCTGTTTCTTTTCTCCTGTTGCCATCCTGTTCCTCTGGGCAGCGGGCGCTTTCTCTTCGAGCTTCCTGTCAGGCACACACTCCCGCCGGGCACCCTTTGCCCTAAGCTTCCACGGTCTCCTGCATCCGCTGCATCAGCGCCTGCTTATCCAGATCTTCCAGCTGTCTCTTCTCATAGCCCGGAATACTGCCATCGAAACCGCAGACCTTTTTATAGGCGCAATAAGTACAAGCCTCTTCATTGCCTTTCTCATAGGGATTGGCTGCTATTTTTCCGTCCAGGATCTCCCGCCCGATGCTGCGGATCTTGGCATCTACATAAGAAGATATCAGCTGCATCTCCTCCCGGCTTAAGACACCGGATCTGGCACTGAAGCTTCCATCCTTTTTCTTCTCCACCGGAATTACCACAGACTTATCCTGCATATAGCGGTCCAGCCGCTCCACGACCTCAGGATCACTGTTTACTACACCGTTCATACGAAGCTTTGCAAGGATCTGTTCATTGATCTGCTCATCCGTGAGTTCCACCGGTGTCTCTATGGTGGGATCATCGATGTGATAATACAGAAGTGCCGCCGGAACAATCTCCTTGTCCGGATGCTTTCGGCTCTCCATCTCCATGGCTGCATTCATATATACCACCAGCTGCAACTGCAGACCGTAATACAATGCCGCCAGATCAAATTTCCTGTTGCCGGACTTATAATCAATGACCTTGACGTAGACATGCTCTGCATCTTCCGACACATCGATACGATCGATCCGTCCCTGCAAATGCATCTTCTCGTCCTCAGACAGATCCACATGAATGCTGTCCAGATCCTCCGCAAACCGGAAAGAAAGTTCATAATCATCTGGCTGGAAACTGCCCTGTTTCAAATGTTTCTGCAAGGTCAGCACTGTGCGGGTCAGGATCCTGCTCATGCGGGTAATGGCATATTCATTCCGCGCAGAGCTGTATAATACCGTCTCCCCGTAGGTTGCCGCATAGGCTTCCACGGATTCTTTGACGGCTTTGGCTGCAAAATCCTCCGTAAAATCCCACCATGTCAGGTTGGATTCTGCAAGTTTTCCTGCAAAGTTTTCCAATACTGCATGATATACCGTACCCATATCCGAAGCCTCGAAGCCGAATTCTTCCCGTTCCTGCAGGGAAAGACCATATTGCAAAAAGTGTCTGCAGGCACAGGCAGCATAAGTTTCCAGACGGCTGACACTGTTTTCCAGCTGCTGTCCGTACAATGCTCTGGCCACGATCCGGGACAGACCGCTCTCCCTGTATCTGCGGAATGCCGCCCGGGTCAGCAGGTCTCTGCCCGCCGCATCCGCCTCGTAGGCACGGTACATGAGATAGAAGTCCTGCCTCTCTTCTTCCGGCAGGGTTCCTTCCACATATTCCCGCAGTTCCTCCGCCAGATATCTGGCACCTTCCTGTCTGCCCTCGATCTGTTCCAGGCGGCTGCGGTTCTGGGGATACTCCACGCTCATTGCCGGGAACAGCTTCCGCACCGTATCGATCAGGTAGGACGGTCTTATGCCCTTTCCTTCACTGTTTACCTTGGCATAGGACAGATACAGCTGTTCTGAGGGCTTGGTCATATTCAGATACAGATATAATCTCTGGATATACATCTGCTGTCTCGGGCTGGGTGCCATCTCTGTCCCGGATTCAATCAGGAATTCCCGATCCATATCCGAAATGATCCCGCCCTTGGAAGCATTTTTCGGAATATTTCCGTCATTGACTCCCAGGAAAAACAATACCTTCACCTGTTTCAGACGGGTTCGCTCCATATCGCCCACCACGATACGATCCACGTTCTGAGGGATCGTACCGACAGTGATCTCGCCGAAACCGGCCTCTAAAATATCCGCAAATTCCTGTCTGGAGATTTCTTCCTCTCCCAACAGTTCATAGACCTGATCCAGCAGATCCATGACCAGCCGGTAAATCTGTGCATACTCTCTGGCTCTGGATAAGTCTCCCTCTTTTTCAAACTGCTGCTGATAGTTCAAAAGCTTTTGCTGCACCTGATTCTGTTCCAGGAAATCGTACAGATGGCTGACATAGTCTCCAGCCTTTTCCTGGCTTCCCATGTGCAGAATCTCCACCGCATCCATGAACTGTTGCCGGATACGGTTCAGACGCTCCATGGTCTTCTCTTCCGCCTGTTCGCTCCCCTCCGCATTTCCCTGCAGTTCTTCCGTTCTGCGGGTAAACAGACGGCTATAGGTCCGATAGCCTCTCGCCCCGGTGCGGATCACATAGTTTTCCAGCTCATCAATCTCTTCTCTGGAAATATCCGCCATGCCGCTGCGCAGAAAATGAAACACCGTATCATAGGAAAAATCCTTAATATACAGCTGCAATGCGCTCTTGATATATTCGATCATGGGATTCAGCACGATCCCTCTGGTACGGTCCAGGAAACATGGGATCTCCAGCTGCCCGAATTCTGTTTCCACATAGGAAGCGTATCCTTCCAGATCTCCGATGACCACGGCAATGTCCCGGTAGGTCATCCCCTGCTCTCTGATCAGGTGCCGGATGTACAGCGCTGTCTGGTGGACTTCCTCTCTGGGGGAAAGGGCTTCAAACATATGGATCTCTTGCTGTTCTCCCGCATACGGTTCATACTGATACCGGAACAGATTCTGTTCCAGATAGTGTAATGCCGGTGCCTTGGCGAAGCGATTGGGCCCCCCCTTGACAAAGAGATCCTCTCCCCGCTCTACCTCTGCCTCCGCTGCCAGCTTTTCCAGATCCGCCACCGTCTTCTTGCTCAGATGGAACAGCTTCTGTTCACCATCCATTTTATACGGATCCTCTCCCACTCCAATGGTCACGGTAACGATGGTCTCTGCGCACACGCGCATCAGTTCCTGGATCAGCCGGTTCTGTATGGGAGTAAATCCCGTAAAGCCGTCAAACACCACTACACTGCCCTTTAAGATCTTTGATTTGGACAGGGATCTGCGCAGTACATCCAGTGTCTCCTCGGTGGTGATAAAATGATCCCTGATATAATCCTGAAAGCCCCGGTACAGAGTCTTTAAGTCTTTCAGTTTCATGGCCAGCGCGCCACGCTTCTGTGCACTGGTGATCAGCTTGTCCATATCCTGTGTGCTGATACCGTATTGCATGAACTCGGAGATCGCACTTTTCACCTCATGGATATAGCCCTGCTTGTGCAGGAGACTTCCCATGGCCGGAAGCTGTTCCTTCAGATCCGCCGCCACTTTTTGCAGCACCAGGCTTTTGCCGGTGTCATCCAGTACCGGCATCTCTTTGGTCCCCACTTCCTCCAGAATGCGGTGGCTGAGTCGGCCGAAGCTCAGGACATCGATATTCAGGATGCCATCCCGGTCACTGCGCATGACCAGATCCTTCTGGGTCTGCATGGTGAACTGATCCGGCACAATGATCAGGAAATTCCTGCCCGGTTCCTCTGCCGCCCGCTGCATGATCTCTTCATAGATTCTGTGGCTTTTGCCCGACCCGGAAGGGCCAAAACAGAAACGTAAGCTCATAAGTCTCCTCCGTTATGCTGTCCGTTTATTTCAGATCCAGTTCAATGGGACAATGATCCGATCCCAAAATTTCCGTGTGGATCTTCGCATCCGCCAGCCGGTCTTTCAGACACTCCGATACCACGAAATAATCAATTCTCCATCCGGCATTTTTTGCTCTCGCCTGGAACATATAAGACCACCAGGAATACACCCCGGTCAGGTCCGGATAAAAATAGCGGAACGTATCGATAAATCCGTTCTCCAGTACCTTCGAAAAGCAGGCTCTCTCTTCATCAGTGAAGCCCGCATTGCCACGGTTGGTCTTCGCATTTTTCAGGTCGATTTCCTGATGCGCCACGTTCAGGTCTCCCGCATAGATCACCGGCTTTTTCTCTTCCAGCTTCTTAAGATACGCCAGGAAATCCGCTTCCCACTGCATGCGGTATTCCAGTCTCGTCAGCTCTCTCTGGGCGTTCGGTACATAGACTGTCACAAAATAGAACTCCGAATACTCTGCAGTGATCACCCGGCCCTCATGGTCATGTTCCTCCACGCCGATGCCGTAAGTCACCTGTATGGGCTCTTCCTTTGTAAAAATTGCAGTGCCGGAATAGCCCTTTTTCTCTGCGTAATTCCAATACTGATGATATCCGGGCAGATCCAGTGCGATCTGTCCCTCCTGCAATTTTGTCTCCTGTAAGCAGAAAATATCTGCATCCGTTTCCTGAAAGAAATCCAGAAATCCCTTCTGCATGCAGGCTCTCAGCCCGTTCACATTCCATGAGATCAGTTTCATATTTTCCCTACCTCTTTCCTGATTTGTCTTATGCCATCTTATCCCGGTCATAATTTTTATCCGCTTTTCTGTCATCTATTCGTTCTATCCGCCGTGCTTTTCCATCCATTCACATTCCTTCCGGGCAGCCTTCAGAGACGCTTCGTACCCTTTCAGGATCTCCATAAGTCTCTGTACATCGATGATGCCGCTGGCTTTATTTTCCGGGTGATCCATCCATGGATGCTGTTTTTCCGGCGGATAAATATTTTCTATGGTATTTTCCCCGATCCGATACCATTTCTTCTGATAGCAGATCGTGTTGTCCGCCGGGTTTAAAAAGGTTTCCAGTTCCGTCAGTAGATAGATCTCTGCCGGCATCCGGGGATTACCTTCCAGACCTCTCACGGCAGTGACCTTCACAGTTCCACCCTCCGGTACTACACACAGCCACATGGGCTCTGCAGGTTTTTTCCATAATTTATCCAGTATAAAGTTCAACGGTCCCAGCAACAGGATCGTCATGAAAACCGCCAGCGCTCCCGTCAGTTCCGGAATCCAGTCACCCCACAACAGCATCTGGAACAGCAGATGGTCACTCTCCCGCACACCCCAGACCTTCATCACTACCAGCACGGTTGCTACCATATAGATCAGTATAGTGATCAGGGCAAACGGCATCAGTACTTTTTCTTTTTTCATGCCCCATGCGGCATAAGCCTTGCATTCATCGTCCGTAAAAAGCACGGGCAGTTCATAGCTCTCTGTCATGCTCCGCTTCTCCCTCTTTTGCTATTCTCCGAGAATAATATGCAGGAACCGCTTGTCCAGCATCAACGTCCGGTTCCAGGGATTCAGGATCACACCCTCGATACCATCGGCAGTCAACGTCATGCGGAACAGCTGCTCCATATCTGTGAGAAAAGTGGACATTACGCTGCCGCTTCCCTTTAATTCTTCCTCAAATCCGGTGAAGGCCGACCACCATTTTTTCCCATCGGAGGTCTGCACCGCCTGCAGGCGCATGGCAGTTCCGGCGGCCTGTGTCACCGCTTCCTGCACATCTGCTGAGGGCGGTTCCACCGCCACGATAAGCTGTCCCTGCTCCCGCATACGTCTGCGCACCACCGTCAGGGCATGCGCCAGAAGTTCTTCTGTCGGCTCCTGCTGTAATGCCAGAATTGCCTCCTCTATTTTCTCATTTCCCTGTAAACCTTTATCTTTCTTTTCGTCCATAACCGTAATGTTGTCCTTTTTAATTGTAGTCGTTAAATCGCTTCATCCTGTTTCCCATGTCCCTTACGCAATCTTGTATGCAATCCGTCGAATTCCATAAGAGCTCCAGGCAACACAGCTCATGCCTATGCCCATCATACCATAAATGCCTCCGCAATTCCACTCACGTTTCCCTCCAGAAGCTGTCTTTTCCTTGACAGTGGGGATATTCGTTGCTAACATGAACCTGAGCGTTTGATGCTTAGAAATGAGGATAATTATGGATACTTTTGACCCGAAGCACATTTACAGCGATGCCGCAAAGCTGGCTCGTCTGAAAGATAAAAAGCTTTTCCTGTTCGATATCGACGGCACCATTGCCGTAGGCGATACCTTGTATGAGGGAAGTGCGGATCTTTTCCGCTACATTCAGGCCATCGGCGGCAGGGCTTATTACATTACCAACAATTCCACAAAAAGCGGACTGGACTATGTGAAAAAATTCCACGATGCATTTCACCTGGACAGCACGGAGGATCAGTTCATCACCTCCGGCTATATGACGCTGCGTTTTTTGAAGGAGAATTATGCAGACAAGAAAATCTTCGTTCTGGGAACCGCTTCCTTTGTGGCGGAACTGCGAAAGAATGGCCTCTGGGTAACCGAGGTCTGCGAGGACAGCATTGACTGCGTGGTCGTTGCCTATGACAGTGAATTAAATTATGCAAAGCTTACCGAAGTCTGCAAGATTTTATTCACCCAGGATGTTCCCTTCTACGGCACCAACCCGGATCTGCGCTGCCCCATCGACTTCGGCTTTATCCCCGATTGCGGTGCCATCTGCGACATGATCACCGCCACCACAGACAAACAGCCCATCTATCTGGGCAAGCCCAGCAAAGAGGTCGTAAAGCTTTGCCTTGAAGTCTCCGGCTTCACTCCCGAGGAGACTCTGGTGGTTGGCGATCGTCTGTACACCGATATTGCCTGCGGCATCAACGGTGGTGTGGACACCTGTGTTCTCTTCACCGGCGAGGCACAAAAAAAGGATATTCTGACTCCCGAGGGGGAGCCGAATACCCAATATCTGCCGGACTATGCTTTTGAAAATGTGCAGGAATTATTAAATGCCTGCCAGGGTGAAATAAATTTTAAATAGCTCTCTTCACGACACCGATTCCCAACGGATAAGGTCCGGTGTGTACGCCAATGGTGGCACCGATCTGGATGATGGGAATGGTGTCGATGTCGTATCCCTTTTCTTTCAGTCTGCCTGCCAGTCTGTCGCGGAACTCTACGGCTTCTTCATAATCGTAGCCATATCCCACGCAGACGCTGTAATTGGCAATATCTGCCTTTTCCTCTGCAAAATATGCTAACAGCAGATCGATATTTTTATCTACCGTCTTGCGACGGCTTCTGCCGATACCGGAGGGGAAGATTTCTCCCTCTTTTAAGGTAATGATGGGCTTGATGCCAAGCAGGCTGCCGGCCACGCTGGCTACTTTGCCGATACGTCCGCCGTGCTTTAAATATTCCATATTTCCTACGGTGAAAAAGATTCTGCCGGAGCTCTTGATCTCATTCAGGCGATCGATACTCTCCTGGTAACTCTTCCCCGCATCTCTAAGGCGTACCGCTTCCAATACATAGATGCCCTGCAATACGGTATTCACAGTAGAGTCGCAGACATAAATCTGTGCATTGGGATATTCCTCTTCCAGGATCGCTTTTGCATTCAGAGCAGACTGCATGGAGCCGCTGAACTTGGTGGTGATACAGATGCAGATAATGGGAGTTCCCGCCTTGACAAAAGGAAGAAATGCATCTACATAATCCTGCACGGAAGGCATGGAAGACTTCGGATATACATCCGGGTGATCCACCATTTCCTGATAGAACTCACGGACACCGATCTCTATCATTTCCTTCTGGTATTTCCCCTCTTCAAAAGATACATAAAAGGGAACTACCGTAATGTCTTTTTCTTTGGTCAGCTCCATGGGAAGATCACAGGAACCGTCTGATATAATATGAAATGCTTCGCTCATTATCGCATACACCTTTCTACTTGTTTGCAGAGTTTAGCTTACCACGTTGTGGAGTAAAAAGCAATGAGTTTTTGTTATTATATTTCATTTCGTGGTGTTTTATGTTGTTTTATGTAGTTTTTATTACTATATGTATGGAAAATCCGAATTACGCGATATTTGTCGATGAAAGTTTGTCAACCAACATACAACATTCGTTGACAATGGGCAGTTCTCTCGATATACTTGAGTTGTTAACCATTCATTCCCCCAGTTAACATTTTCTGCAGGAATGACCCCCTTTCATTCTCTGCAAACCCAAAAAACAGCCCGGCAGGATCTCCTGTCGGGCTGCGTTATTGTCTTCTATTATTCCTATCTTTATATGGAGTAATCCAGATTCTCCAGGCGCTTGTTCCGTCGTTCCACCAGATCCGCAATGGTGACTCCGTCCACTACCTTGTTCACTGCATCATACAATTCCTGCCATACCTCCAGAGTCTCACAGGTATCACATCGTTCGCAGATATCAGCGCCTTCCTCCAGACATGCCACCGGAGCCAGTGAGCCTTCCGTCAGTCGTAAGATCATTCCTACAGTAAAATCTGCCGGATCCTTGGCAATACGATAACCGCCCTGGGCACCACGGACGCTTTTTACATAACCTGCCTTGTTCAAAACAGCAATGATCTGCTCCAGATACTTTTCGGAAATCCCCTGTCTGGCAGCAATTTCTTTTACCTTGATACACTCTCCGTTGTTGTTCAATGCCAGATCCAGCATGACACGTACTGCATATCTTCCTTTGGTTGAAATTTTCATCCTATCCTCATTTCCGAGCATCTTCCTGCTCTGTTTCACTTTTAATGTCCGCCGGCTTATACCAAAGCGATTCTGAACTGCTCCAAATTTTCCACGGTTTCCACAGATTCTATCTTCTTTTCTCTTTTCCCAGAGTTCATATAGGATTTGTGGAAACAACAGAAAAATCAGGAGAGCACCCATGAATGCTACTCGATGGAATGCTCTCCGGATTTCGCATTACTTTACTGTCGCTTCATCTTACTTGTAAGGGATAACGCCACCATTATAATTGTCATTGATATACTGCTTGATCTCATCAGACTTCAGAGTATCTACCAGTGCCTTGATCTTAGGCAGATTCTCGTTGCCTTCCTTTACAGCGATAACGTTTACATAAGTAGCTGCTGCCTCAGAATCAGCACTCTCGAATAACAGAGCATCATCTGCAACAGTCAGGCCTGCTTCCATAGCGTAGTTACCATTCAGGACACCGAAGGATACCTCGGGAAGGGTTCTTGGAACCTGTGCTGCCTCCAGCTCTACGAAGGTGATGTTGTGAGGATTCTCTACGATATCCTTGGTAGTAGCGGTCAGACCTACACCATCCTTCAGAGTGATGTAACCATTATCCTGTAACAGTAACAGAGCACGTGCCTCGTTGGTGGTATCGTTGGGTACTGCGATGGTTGCATTGTCAATGTTGTCTAAGCTGGTCTCGGTTCCGGGATACAGTCCGAAAGGCTCATAGTGGATACCGCCGGCATTTACCAGGTGAGTACCCTTCTCCTCGTTGAAGCTCTCCAGATAAGGGATATGCTGGAAGTAGTTCGCATCGAACTCACCGGACTCTACTACTTCATTGGGCTGTACATAATCATCAAATACCTGAACCTCCAGAGTATAACCCTGCTCCTCTAACAGAGGCTTTGCTGCCTCCAGGATCTCTGCATGAGGTACTGCAGTTGCAGCTACCTTAATGGTCTTGTCGTCGGCTCCCTTGCTGCCGCAGCCGGTCAGTGCGCTCACGGACAATGCTGCAACGGCGATCAAAGCGATTACTTTCTTTTTCATAATATTTCTCCTCCTAAATCATTCGTTCATAATATTAACTTTATTGAATCAGGTGATCTGCACCTGTCTCAACCTTTTATCAAACCATCTTATCTGGTTCTCTTGTCCAGCTTTTTGGATAACTTCATTCCAACATATTGCATCAGCTGTACCAGCACTATCAGCAATACCACAGTCACCCACATGATGCTGCTATCGTAACGGTAGTAACCGTAACGGATTGCGATATCACCCAGTCCGCCACCGCCGACGATACCCGCCATAGCGGAGTATCCCAGGATCGTACCAAGAGCAATCGTTACATTGACGATCAGGGAAGTCTTTGCCTCTCCGATCATTACTTTCCAGATGATGGTCCAGAGGTTCGCTCCCATGCTCTGTGCCGCCTCAATAACGCCGTGATCCACTTCCAACAGAGAGGACTCTACCATTCTGGCTATAAACGGTGCCGCTGACAGTGTCAACGGAACGATCGTTGCGGTCGGTCCATAGCTTTTTCCTACGATGATCCGTGTCAAAGGCTGAATCACGATCAGCAAAATCAAAAACGGAAAGCTTCGAACAACATTCACGACCACATCTAATACCTTATAAATAATCTTATTCGGTCGAAGTCCCTTCGGTGCGGTAATTACCAGGGCAATTCCCATCGGCAGTCCGAGCACATACCCCATAAACGTTGTTGCCAACGTCATGTACAAAGTAACAAAGATGCCTTCCACCACCATCATAGTCGTTGCATTATCCCACATAGTCTCTCAACTCCTCCACTTCCAGTTTTCTCTCCTGTAAATAATGAACCATCTTGTTCGCCGCCATTTCATCCTCCGGCAGCTGTAAGATCATCTGTCCATGGGCGATACCGCCGATGTCCTTGGTATCCGCTAACAGGATATTAACGGGAGCCTTGCACTCCAGCACCATATTGGCGATCACAGGTTCAAAAGAAGAATTCTCAGTGAAAACAATGCGGATGCAGCGTTTGCCGGACATTTCCTTTGCCTTGGGATCCACCATGAACACCAGCTTTCTTGCGGCTGCGGACTGGGGTCTGGAGAATACCTCCTCCACAGTACCGTGCTCTGCCAGTTCTCCGGCATCGATAATGGCTACATGGGAACAGATCTCCTGTACCACAGCCATCTCATGAGTGATGATCACGATGGTGATGCCGTACTGTTTGTTAATGTCCTGTAATAATTTCAGGATCTCCTTGGTCGTCGTGGGATCCAGCGCACTGGTCGCCTCGTCACACAGCAGGATCTTCGGCGTATTGGCAAGAGCTCTTGCGATTGCCACACGCTGCTTCTGTCCACCGGAGAGTTGGGAAGGATAAGCGTCTGCCTTTTCCTTCAGTCCTACGATCTCGAGCAGTTCCATAGCGCGCTTTCTGGCTGTCTGCTTCTTCACACCCACGATCTCCATGGGAAAGCATACATTGTCCAGAACACTTCTCTGCATGAGCAGATTAAAATGCTGAAAGATCATCGCAATGCCTGTACGAACCTTACGAAGTTCGGCCTCAGTCAGTGTCGAAAGATCCTGATCTTCTACGACTACGGTTCCCGTGGTGGGCTTCTCCAGATAGTTCAGGCAACGTACCAGGGTAGATTTTCCGGCACCACTCATACCGATGATGCCGTAGATGTCTCCCTTGTTGATATCCAGGCTGATACCCTTTAAGGCTTCTACCTGATTATCTTTACCAATAAAAGTTTTTGTTACATTCTTGATCTGAATGATCGGTTCCATAAGTTCCTCCATTCCAGGTTCGCGCTTTTAAGGGGAGAAAAGCGCAAATTCCTTGAATTCCTAGTACCATGCCATACATTCTAACACAAGAATGCAAGTCTGTCCAGTTCTGCAAATTTCGTCTTAAGCTTCTGCAAACATAGGGGTGGACAGGTATCTGTCACCGGAATCGGGAAGCAATGCTACGACTGTTTTGCCTGCATTTTCAGGGCGTTTTGCGATCTGTGCTGCTGCGTACAGAGCTGCGCCGGAGGTGATTCCTACCAGGATACCTTCCTTATGAGCGATGAGGCGGCCGGTGGTAAATGCCTGATCGGTAGTAACGGTAAAGATCTCATCATAAATGCCGGTATTCAGAACGGAAGGAACGAATCCTGCGCCGATACCCTGCAGCTTATGCGGTCCGGGCTGTCCGCCGGAAAGTACGGGAGAATCTGCAGGCTCTACTGCTACGATCTTCACATTGGGATTCTTGGATTTTAAATAAGTACCAATGCCGGTCACGGTTCCGCCGGTACCTACACCCGCTACGAAGATATCAACCTTTCCATCAGTGTCTTCCCAGATCTCAGGACCGGTGGTAGCTGCATGTGCGGCAGGGTTCGCGGGGTTATCAAACTGTCCGAGGATTACAGCTCCAGGGATGGACTTTTCTAACTCCTCTGCCTTGGCGATAGCACCCTTCATGCCCTTGGCGCCTTCGGTCAGTACCAACTCTGCACCGTATGCCTTCAGGAGGTTACGGCGCTCCACACTCATGGTCTCGGGAAGGGTAAGAATGGTTCTGTATCCCTTGGCTGCAGCCACACTTGCCAGGCCGATACCGGTGTTGCCGGAGGTGGGTTCGATGATGGTGGAACCTTCTTTTAAAATACCCTTCTTCTCGGCATCTTCGATCATTGCCAGTGCGATTCTGTCCTTAACGCTTCCTGCGGGATTGAAGTACTCCAGCTTTGCCAACAGTTCTACGCCTTCGATATTCTGGTCTTTCAAGTAATTGTTTACTTTTAAAAGGGGTGTATGTCCGATCAGCTGGGTTGCGGATGTGTAAATCTTACTCATAATGAAATCCTCCTTATACTTGAAAATTGTGTTCGCTTTCCATTTCCTACTTATCTGATAGGGATGTTATGAATTTATGCTATACTATTCCGCTAGGAATGTCAACAATTATTTTATATTTTTTTTGGAATTGTGCCAGAGGAGAGAAGATGGTATGATTTATACAATTAGTCCGTAGCCTCCATTGGGGCCAGGAGCCGCTTTTGCGTCTCCGTAGTCACGACAGCAGGTAAGAAACGCGGCACGCTCATACTTTAGTACGATGCGCTCATGTCGCAGAGCGTAGCGGTACATAAGCGTGAAAAGTACTTGCGCAATGCGTCCCTTAGGACTCTATGATACCGACGTCTGCTTACGGCCTGCTTATTCTTACCTGCTGTCGTGACTACTGGGTTATTGTCATATTTTATGATACCAGGGTCAAAAGGTCTAATCCCATATGAGCTTGCTCATAAATGGGTGAAAGACCTTGGGACCCGCCCCGATATGAGCATAAAAGTGGGATGATAATCCCACGGTATGCGAATATTGGGTAGGGTGCTATGTGCCAGTGGCACATGTCTAGCACGGACCGAAGCGGAGCGGAGACGTGGGAGTGCGTAGCACGGAACAATCCGTAGGCATCAAAGTCGGGGGCTTTTGGCCCCGACATCATTTCAGGGAAATATTGTAACTCCCTTTTTACAAAAGTGTGTCTGATGCATATTAACTCATAATTATACGAAACACCACTTTTTATTCATTTTCTATTCATTTCTGGCTAATGAGTATTCATTTTTACTCTAAGTTGTCGTGCAATTTATTAGATTGGAATTTTGAAAGAGCCAGCACCTTGAATGGACTGGCTCTTTCAATATCTCATGTAATTGACAAATTGGAATTGTTCTGCTTAGTTTGGCAACTCGCTTTCTTCAACGGGAACTGCCTCTAAATCAGTGTTGCTCCAATAAGAGCTAATATCTGCACTTGTAAAGTATTCAAAATTATCTGTGGAAGATTTCAGATTGCCTGTCTTTACTCCATAGCAACCATAAATCAGTTCATAACTTGTTCCATCAGAAAGATTAAATCTGAAACTGGTTATCTCTGCTCCAGCGGTTTCCTCTACTTCTTTGAGTTCCAAGGATAGCCCCTCAAACATATCATACAAGTTCTTTATGGTTTCTTCGGCAACAATGACCTTCTTTTCTGCTGACACAGGTGCTCCAACAAAGTGATACATTTCTATATTTTCAACATCACCTACCTCAAAAGGCAAATCAATATTGACTGTCTTGTTGTTGCACCCAACCAAGCCAAGCACACAAACCACTGCTAAAACTAATGCTATCAACTTTTTCATACAATCAACCTCCTTCGTCAAATTCCGATTGAGATTTCACCTGTTTTAAGAAATTTAATAACTGTTATATTTTGTTATCAAATTCTCCGCAATCCCTTGAAAACACTGGATTTGCCGCAGGTGAGCTTTCCCTTATTGTTTTCCTTGTGTTATATCTTCCCATATAAGTTTACGAACTCTGATAAGGGAAAATACAAGGGCAAGAAAAATCTATAAAACAGTATAACACAAAATAAAACTGACATGGTGAACTGATTGAAATGCTTCTTAATTTTTACAATTAATGATTGATTGAATAATAAGGAGATGGAATACGATGAGAACAATATTTGCAGAATACAATCCACTTTTTTTAATAATATTCTCGTTCTTCCCACCAGTCTTTCACTTAACATCGGATTCCAATATAAATCACATTCTCAGGCAATAACAGTACAATAAGATTTATCGGATATTTCAACAGACGCTTATAACAATCCACTGTATATTTTTAAATCTTCATCCTTAAACACATTAAAGATTACCTTTTTTATTCTGCTGTCTTTGTTAAGATACTGCTTTACAGTGTTCGTTGCAATCTCGGCAGCTCGTTGCTGTGGAAAATGGAATACACCTGTAGACAAACAACAGAATGCAATAGATTCCACACCAGTATCAGCTGCAAGCTTTAGGCACTCTGTGTAGCAGCCTGCCAACAGGTCTTCATCTTCTTTTGTGACTTTCCATTGTATAATAGGTCCTACCGTATGAAGAATATATTTTGTCGGAAGATTGTATCCCGATGTTATCTTTGCTTTGCCGGTCTCTTCTTCATGCCCCTGCTTTGTCATAATTTCATGCATTTTCAGACGAAGTTCCATTCCAGCATAAGTATGAATAAAGTTATCAATACAGGCATGCATCGGTGAAAAACAACCAAGCATCTGTGAGTTACACGCATTCACGATCGCATCACATTTCAAAGTGGTAATATCCCCCTGCCAGATATATAATCTCGAATCGGATTTTACAGGTGCAAGCGTGTCAACATCTGTGATTCCACGCTCTATATTTCTTTCTGTAAGATACTCATCCTGTATTTTCAAAAAATCATTACTGATTGGTCTTGGCGGTCTGACATTCATAAGTGAGCGGAGCAGATTTTCCTGCCCCTGCTTATCCGTAGGAATGTTCTGTCTGCCAAACGGTATTTCTTCTTTTAAAAGATACTGAATCAGATATTCTCTTCGCTCATCCTGTGTCATAATACCAGCCCCCTTATATCAGTAATTGCCTTTGCCATATCACCGCCAATACCGATTGCACGTTCCCCGAAGCTTTCCGGAACTACCGCTTCATCCATATTCAGGCGTATCAAACTATAAGACGAGTTCTCCCTCACCATCTTTTCAAAAGGGAAACGTATAATAATCGGCGTATTAAATCCAACTCCAAGTTCCAAAAGAACAACCTTTTTATCTTTATTCTGTTCCAGAAAACCCGCATACCTGTCAGCTGCCTCATGCCACGCTTCATCTTCCACAAAATAATTATCACAACGGAGATTCATAGCCATATTGCCGCCACACACCGGACATTTTGGTACAAGTTCTGATGGAATCAGGCAGTCTCTTCTTGCTTTATCCATTTTACGAAACAGGTCTTTTGCATCGTAAGTCTTTGGATGACAGGCTTTCTGGCACTGGATTTTCCCATAATCTCCCTGTGTTGCAAATATTCTTTTTTCATCGAATCCCGCTTTATAAAACTGATGATCCACATTGGTTGTAAGTACAAAATATTCTTTGTTCTTTACAATATCATGAAGCTCTGTATAAAGCGGCAATGCCGGAGGATCAAAGCGGTTCATCAATGCATGTTTTGACCAGTATCCCCACTTTGTCTCCTCAGACGGATATGGATAAAATCCGGCTGCATACATATCTGTCATGTAGTACTCACCGTATTTTTTTATAAATTCTGCAAAATTGTCTGTAAACCTTTTACCACCATATTGGATTCCCGCAGCTGTCGATGCCCCGGCTCCTGCCCCGATTATAACACAGTCTGTATTTCTTATATTCTTTGCTGCCCTGTCAATCTGGTCTTCATATGCATCTTTTTGGAATACATAATCCCTTGCCGGAGTACTACATAAAAAGTTTCTCCAGTCAGCATGCCCTTTTCTGATTTTCTTAAAAATCATAATGAACCTCTTTTCTCAATACACTGCTTCAGACAAATTTCTGCACATCTTCCGCAATGCAGACAATGATTCTGGTTGATAGTAACCGGAACTGAAGATATATCAATGCATTTTTGCGGACATACAGAGTAACACAGTTTGCATCCAATACATTCTTTTCCAATAAAATACCCTGTCTGAACTGCCTCGGTTTTTCCAATTGTTATAGTATCCCTCACAATATTTGATGGATTGCTGATATCAAAATACTCTCCCTGTGCCTCATACAGCCGAAACACTTCGATTGCGTCTTTCGTATCTCCCGGATAGATTTTCTTCATATATGGATTTTTTTCAAACATAATATCAAGATTCTTTTTTCCGATGTTCTTTATTTTTCCACGCAGAGACACCGCAATTTTGTCTTTTGTTGCGGATATTGCCACATACTGCTGCTCCATTAACTGGTCATAAAATGCTTTTCCCTTTGCTGTAAGGAAGTACACACCTTCTTCATCATAGTACATCATATCTATGATTCTTGTCTGAGGATGTCCATCTGAACCTATCGTTGCAACTGTTGTTGAATGAATTTCATCCACCAGAAGTTTAAGATAATCCATTTTTGTCATTTTAAAGTCTCTCCTTTTAGTATCGGTGTAAGTTTTTTATATATCATCATGGCAATTGCTCCAATCACCAAGCCTTTTAAGATATTAAACGGCAATGCATTGAATAGCACAACGTCCAGCTTGGTCTTAATAAATGGCAGAAATTCGCCAAATGATGCAATCAGCTGCTCCAGCGGCATAAATGTTTCAAACAGTGGAAGTAGAATAAAATAATTTGCAATCGCTGCCGCTATTCCCATAACCACACTTGAAATAACACATGCCCACTTCGCCATTTTCTTAGTCTTTTTGTATTTGTATATAAAACCGGCAGCCAGTACATAGGATGCCCCCATCAGGAAATTGGCAAGTTCACCAATTCCTCCTGTTGATGTTGACAGAAGCTGTAATATATTTTTTATCAATTCTATCATCACTCCTGTAACCGGTCCAAAAGCAAACGCCCCAATCAGTGCAGGTAAATCTGACAGATCCATTCGTGCAAATGATGGACTCAAAGGAACCGGAAACTCTAAAAATGCCAACACATATGATATAGCTGCCAGTAGAGCTGTCATTGTTATCGTCCTTGTAGAAACTAAATTTTTTCTTGTTTTAATAGTTGCTGTATTGTTACTCATAAATCTCCCTTTTGTGAGATATGCCTGAATTTAAAAACAGCCCGCAGGACGGGATTCCCTGCGGGACTTGTTTTATCATATCTTCTCTCATCCGGACTTTACCGTCGGTTATGGAATTGCACCATATCAGCTTTTGCTCGCAGACTATACTGCCGGTCAGGAATTACACCTTGCCCCGAAGACTGTAATTTTTTCTGTTAATTATCTTTAAAATTCATAAGGTGGATTTCCAGAGAAATCTGCGATTAAACCATGCGGATTTTCAAGATAGAATACCTCAAAAATAGGATTATCTGCTGTCTGGTACTGTCCCTTAACGATAGGATTGTTCATGCATCCTTCCTTTACACTCTTGTTGTCCTCAAATACTGCTTTGCCATGAAGGCGAATCCATGCGTATTCAGGGGAAGATACTGATACTTCTACTTCAGGATTTGCTAACATATCCTTGTAAACATCCTTTGTGTTGTTAGTACAGAACCAAAGCTTTCCGTCCTGCTCAAAACAGAACATGAATGGACGGCATTTTGCCTTTCCATCTCTTCCGACGGTTGCTAAATACTGAACCGGGTTTTTCTGTAAAAATTCTACTAATTTCTGCATTTTATATTACCTCCTCGATATGTTGTAACAATGATTATTACATCTTGTAGCTATACAATATCATCCGCTTAATGTAATGTCAATAGTTACATCAAACTTTTTGTAACTTTTTTTGTTACAACTCCTTTTGAAGATTTTACATTGATTATGAAAAACGAAAAGGCTCCGGAAATTGTGATGATATAATCACTCATCCGAAGCCTTCTGTAGGCTACTCTTCCTCTGTATACACTGCAATATCTTTTTTCACATCAGCAAGTGTCATTTCTGAAAGTTTTTCTTCCATTGCCTTCTGTACTTCTAACAGTCTCTTATCAAGAACATGGTGAATATTCTTTCCTACCGGACATTTCTGATTGGGATTCTCATGAAAATGAAACAGTTCTTCATCTGGTGCACATTCCACTGCTTTATACACATCAAGGAATGTAATCTGCTCCAATGGTCTGGTAATTGTCACACCGCCTGTCCCTCTTGCAACTTCAATAAGACCAGCAGCCTTTAATTGTTGCAATATTTTACGAACAATCACCGGATTAGTTCCAATGCTTGCTGCCATAAAATCACTAGTCATCTTCTGATCCGAAAATGTATCTATACAGGCAAACATATGGATTGCCATTGTAAATCTGCTTGAAATCTGCATTATAAACACCTCTCTTTGACAGTAATCATATCAAAAAACAGATGTAATTTCAATGGTTACATTGTTGTTGAAAACTTAATATAAATACAATCAATAGTCTGCTTTAGAAAAAACAGGAAGATACTTTACAAAATCTTCCTGTTTTCTTTTTGTTTTAGTAATATCCTCGTTCCTCCCGCCAGTCTTTCACATAACATCGGATTCCGATATAGACCACGTGCACAAGAATTAACAGTAGAATAAGGTTCATCGGAATGATTGATTTTATCCATTTTCCGAAGTAGATTGCAATAGTTGTACTCGTTATCGTCACCATAATACTGATGATATCCCAGCAATATTTCCGGTAGATTTTCCCCACCTGATAACCAATCCAGACTATAAGTCGCCCCTCCTCATCGTTACAAATAGCAACAAAGAAAAAAACAATTTTATGGTCTATCGACATCTCGCCAAATGGAATTTACCTAACGCAGCGATGCCCCGAACGCCCTTAGTTCTTCTCTCTTTTTCTCGCTCTTGTTTTCAGACCCATGTGCTGTAAACACACCCATGTTTTCAAGTCCAAGATAATCCAGAAAGTCTCCTTTGAACGAGAAAAGAGCACCCTCATACATATTAGCATCTCCGGAGCTAAGTATCATGGCAACTTTTTTCAAATTCTTCGGTTCTCTCGGATATGCCGCAGAATAAAATCTGTCGATTACACATTTTAGCTGACCGGATATGCCGTGATAATAAATGGGCGATGCAATAACAAGCATTTCTGCTTCTTTCAAAAGATTATATACTTCCTGCATATCATCCTTCTGAATACACTCACCGTGTCCTTTGCTATGACAGTATTCACATGCCAAACACCCACCTATCTTCTTTTTGCATACATCCACCACATCAACGATATGTCCTGCACTCTCAGCTCCTTTCTTAAATGCATTAACCATATCTTTTGTACTTCCCTGTGGATGTGGACTTCCATTTAATACTAATATCTTCATTTCCATCACCTTATCTTTTTATTCTTCAATCTTAGTAAGAGTACTATTTTACAATCTGTTTCGCCCACTTTTGAATTTCGTTATCAGAAGTAATCTATTTTTCTTCATTAAAGCGTACATTGAGTCCCGCATGAACCGTTTTTTTAGACATAAACCAATAAAATATAACACAAAATGCTAAAGCAAACACAACACCAAAAACATTTTGAATCACTCTAAGACTAACCGCTCCTTGTAGTCCATAAGTCTCTGCAGCAATGGCTAAAGCACCAAATGTGTTAAATACTGCCTGCCAGCCATATTGTGCTGAAAATCCTACACCGATTCCACCAAGAATTCCTATATATGCATAGATTGACGAAGGAAGCAGAAAATATAATACTGTAAAACATATAACACCTGCAATATTTCCGACAATCCTTTTACGGACTCTGTAGTGCATATCTTCCATAAACGGCAAAATCGTGGACATGGCCGCAATACCAGCCCACATTGCACGTGGCATATTACAAAGTTCTGCAATGCAAAGGACAATCGGTACGCATAAAATCTGACATATCTGCCATTTTGTTCTGGAAGAAGTGATATCAAATTCTTGTATCAGATCTTTCAGATTTCTTTTATAGGTTCTGTTTTTATGATTTCGATAAAATACGAAGCAGGTAAGTGCTGCACCTAAAGCCATTCCGACTAATCGCATCTGATAGCTTTTTCCCGTAACATCATAACCATATAGCAGTAGATACCCAAGAACCAATGTAGATTGATTAAACATGAATGGATTATGGCATCCGAACAGAATCAACACAGCCAGTGCCGCAATATTTAACAGCATTCCCAATACCGGTGAAAACTGATTTGCTAAATGCGGACATACAGTCATAATTACAAAGAACAAAGCCAAAAGCATCGTAGATTGTCCGGTGTGGATCCCCAGATCCGCATTTCTAAACACCATGAGACATAATAAGACTACTACACCTACAATGCTGTTCTCCTTTCCAAATAGGATGCTGAAAATACTAACAAAGAAAAAACAAAATGCCATTGTAACAGCTATCTTCACCAGATATACCCACATATGATATAATTTTTCTTTTAGTGTTTCACTCTTTTTCAACAGGTTTTTAGAACCTGCCTGATTTAACTGCAACTCCTGATAAAATGTCATGTAATTCCTCCTCTATCTGTTTTTCTTAAACTTATATGGCCTCATCTTTCTGTATTGGAAGCTCTATAACAAATCTGCATCCACCATATTCACGGTTTTCTGCTTTGATTGTTCCTCCGGCACTATCTACAATCCGTTTTACAAGTGCAAGACCCAGGCCATTTCCTTCTGCTTTATGAGATCCATCTACCTGATAGAACTTGTCAAATATTCTGGATTTTACATCATCCTCTATTCCTGGTCCTTCATCTTCCAGAATGAACTTAACAGAATCCTGTTCTTGTTTCAGAAACATCGTAATTGTCCCCTTTGAAGGACTGAACTTAATCGCATTATCCAAAAGATTTATCCAGATATGCATAAAAAGTCCTTCATTCCCAGTATATTTAACTTCCTCCAATTCTACCTGAAAACCAATTTCTTTTTCTGTCCATTTTGTTTCCAATGAAAGAAATGCCTGGCGGATCTGTTCATCCAGACGATATTCTGTTTTTTTCATTGGTATATTCTGATTCTCTAACTTGGATAACAGCAAAATATTACCAACCAATCCGGAAAGTCTTTGGGTGTTAAATAAGATTTTTTCTACATATTCCTCTTGATCCGGAGACAGTTCTTCTCCCTGAAGCAGCATTGTATATCCTTCAATGGCATTGATCGGGGTCTTAAACTCATGAGAAACATCAGATACAAAATCCATCTGCAGCACCTCTGTTGCACGAAGTTCTTTTGTCATAACGTTAAAACTCTGATAAGATTCTCCAACTTCTGCTATACGGCTGTTCGTTTCCAAATGCTGTTCAAAATCTCCCCGAGAAACTTCCTTCATTGCTTTACTAAGTCTGGTAATTGGTTCCAGTAACTTTGCATTAATAAAGGAAGTGATCAGCCCTGCAATCAATGTATTGAAAATCAAAAGCCAGCCAAGCACAGGTATGCTGCCCGGCAGATGAAAAAAATGATTCAAAAAAGCAAATAATAAAGCAGATATGACTGTTGAAAATACAAGTGCCAGCCAGATTGCACCAGTCAGACAGGATCGGATCCGCAATCCTTTTTCTTTCTTTTGTTCCATTATTTTTTCACCACCTTGTATCCAATTCCACGCATTGTTACGATTTCAAAATCAGGGTTATCTTTAAAACGCTCTCTGATTCTTCCTATATGTACCTCTATCGTATGTGGGTCTGCCTCCGTCTCGTATCCCCATACTTCATCCATCAACTGTTGTTTTGTAAATGTTCTGCCTGGCGAAGCTGCAAGCTTATATAAAAGCAGGAATTCTTTTTTAGGCAAAACAAGACTTTCCTTATCAGTTATAACCGTCATTGCATCATAATCAAACTCTGTTGAACCGATCACAATTTTGTGTTCATTCAGTATCTGTGCACGGCGAAGCAGTGCTCCGACTCTTAAAACCATTTCATTCACATTTACCGGTTTTACCATATAATCGTCACTTCCCGAAAGAAATCCCTGGCGCATATCATCAAAGGAACCTTTCGCAGTGATCATAAGTACCGGTATCTGATATCCTGCTGAACGGAGTTCCGACACCAGTTCATAACCATCCATAACCGGCATCATAATATCGGAAATGATCAGATCAATATACTCTTTATCCAATATTTCTAATGCCAGTGCTCCATCCGATGCACTTTTGACCTGATATCCATTCTTCTCAAGCACTTTTTGGAATAGCTGGCTTAATTCTTTATCATCTTCTACAATTAATATTTGAAACACGATCTTCTTCCTCCTTTATCAGAACAGATATCTTGCCCATCCAAGCAGATGCTGTACCAAAAGTATGTTTCTCTGACGCTTCTTTGTCAATTCAATTGGCTCTACATGATACGGATCACGATAGGTTCCATCTTCCAATACCTGTCGGGACACTCTTTCATATTCCATCATGCCTTCTTCCAACTGTTTATTAATCTCTTTGCTACGTATTACAAGCATCAGTTCCGTATCCAGATACGTGCTTCTCATATCCATGTTAAAGGAACCGATTACGGATAGATCATCATCAATCAGGATGCTTTTTCCGTGGTAAGAATAGCCGCCTTCATACTCCCAGATATCAATTCCTGTATTTAAAATTCTGTTTCTGTTTCTCGCATAATCAGCAGAACCAAACGGATTTCCATTGTTGGCAACCGAATTGGTCATGATAGAAAAATCCGGAACTCTCTCCGCAATCTCTTTCCATGTATTATACATCATATCATTGCAAATAATATATGGTGTATGAATTTTCACGCGCTCTTTTGCATTTTTCATTAGTTCTCCCAGTTGATACCAGACTACTGGTTCCTTGGAACCTGTGTGGATAGGATTTGACACTAATGCAATCTTTTCTGTCTCAAAAGTTTCGTCCGTGTAATCGGTATCGCAGATTCTTTCCTTATTCTCTTCAAAATATTTCTGATAGCCGTTCTGCAGCTCTAAAACTGCGTTCTTTACAGATTTTCTATTTGCCGGTTTTTTATTGTCATGAAAATAACCACTGTCTTCTTGTTCCCATATCGTTTCAAAATACTCTAACAACTGGTTAACTGAATTTTCTTTCTCAGGTTCATCGCAAACCACTAACACGTCTCTGTCATAGTTCTTATGTCCCGGAAAATCACCCAGGAAATAATTGTATGTATTTCTTCCCCCAAGAATATATCTCTTTCCATCTGCAATCAAATATTTATCATGCATTCTACCCATCATTTTCCACGGTTTCAACGGATTGGCCTTATTATATAGTTTAATTTCAACATTCTCATGGGAAGATAATCCATAGAAATACGGATTTCCTTCCATATCAATCCAGCTCTCCATTCCATCTACTAACAGACGAATATGTACACCCCTGTCTGCCGCATCATGCAGTGCTCCTAAAATCAATTTTCCACTTTCATCGGATTGAAATGCAAAAGTAGAAAGAATAATTTCCTTTTTTGCATTCTTGATCAAACGCACTCTTTGTAAAAGCGCTTCTGGATTCTTTTCTATGATTACTGCCCGTTCTGTATTTTCACTGCATTCGTTCCATGACCCATTTTTTGTTTCTTTTTTGGTTGTATTGGACACTTCCGGCTGCTTTTTATATGCAACGCAGATTCCGAGCAATTCATAAAAAGCCACACATAAAAAAATTGCCAGTATAACAAGAAGGATTTTACATATTTTATACTTTTTCATTGTACATCACCTGATTCCTTTTTATTTCATACTTATACAATACAAAGTCAATCTCAATTTAACCTCAACAAGGTTTGTTTTTTCATCAATGCAAAATCTTCTTTGTACAACAGACTGTTAGATATAGCAAAAACGGCCTTTCAAAAACAGTTAACTTCTAAATCAACTGTTTTTTGAAAGGTCGTTTCATCAGATTCTTATAGCAATCCAGCAAATAATCTCATAAATAATTGTCCCAGTCGCAAATATGCACTTCGTCCGGTTTGATATTGGTCTGTCACATCACGACATTCTCCCATCGTTCTTATCAGATCATTTTTTATTTCCACAACTGCCTGACAATCTGCCATAAAACAGCCGTTTTCAAAATGGTGATATAAACTTCGATAATCCAGATTAATTGTTCCACAAGTTGCCATACAGTCATCTGCCACACTCATTTTTGCATGACAGAAACCAGGAGTCCACTCATAAACACGAACACCATGTTTAACCAATCCATGATAAAAAGAACGAGTTATATTATAAATGAATTTTTTATCAGGGATACCAGGTGTGATAATTCTTACGTCTACCCCTCGCTTAGCAGCCAGACATAACGCATGCGTCATTTCATCTGTTATGATTAGATATGGAGTCATAAACCAACAATATTTTTCAGCTTTATTTATCATACTGATATAAACTTCTTCTCCTACTTGCTCATTATCCATAGGGCTGTCTGCATAAGGTTGAACAAACCCAGTTTGCTGTGCCGCATAATCATAGTGGAAAAGGTATTTACTAAAATCAGAATCATTAGCATCCTTATCACTTACTGCATTCCACATTTCCAAAAATGTCACCGTAAGCGACTGAACAGCATCTCCTTCTAAACGAATACCTGTATCTTTCCACTGTCCATACGGGTGTGTGTAATTAAAATATTCGTTTGCTAGATTATATCCACCTGTAAATCCGACTTTTCCATCAATAACTGTTATTTTTCTATGATCACGATTGTTCAAAAACAGATTTAAACCTGGCATAAACGGATTGAATACACGGCAATGAATTCCTATTGCCTCCATCTTTTTCACAAAATCTGTGTTAATAAAGCCTATAGAACCCATATCATCGTAGAATACTCTAACTTCCACACCTGCTTTTACTCGCTCTTCCAGAACATCTTGAATCTTATGCCATGCTTCAGCGTCTTCTATCGCATGATATTCCATAAAGATAAACTTCTGTGCTTTCTCCAAATCCTTAAGCTGTGCCTCTAATCCTTTCACCGCTTCATCAAAATACACAATATCCGTATTCTGATAGATTGGATACTGCGAATTTCTTTGTATGTAACTTGCTATATTTCCTGCTTTCGGAATTGTTTCTTTTATTCTGCTCAAACACTCCTGACTGTCCGGAAGCATTGGTAACAATTTGCTATCAATTTCTGCATATCGCTCACGCATTTTATGTGTGCCACCATTCAAACCAATCAACAAATACAGGCCTACACCCATAATTGGGAAAATTAGAATTAAAATGACCCAAGGCATTTTCATAGAGGATGTCTTATTTGATGCGTACAATCCCAAAACCAAGATCCCACTCAAAATCCTTGTAAATAAATTTATGATTTCTGCATATTCATTCAAGCGTGTTACGATAGTAATAATAAAAATCACTTCCAGAAGAATGCAGATTATGGAAAAACACAGCCGTTTTACCCCATTTTTTGTTTTTGCTTTGCCCTCTAAAGTATCTTGTTTCATATATATTCCACCTTCCTACTTGCTCAGTTTTCTCCCTAAATTTCGTGTAACATACCAAAGTTGATGTTCCAATGTTGCCCAGAAATCCATACCATTGGTTCGAATCTGTAATTCTACACGCATAGGTGTTTTACCCTTAGCAAAAAATACTGGTATTTCAACAATCATATGATAGCTTCGATAACCATTCGATTTTGGATTTTTTATATAATCTTTTATTTCAATAACTTTAATATCATCCTGTTATCCTCCCAAATAGATTGAAATATGTCAATGAGTTTTTTTCTTGAACAATAGTAGAGCACAATTCTTTTATTTTCACTCTTTTTTGAAATAGAACAACACCACAGCAACAACTCAAATCGACTTAAAATTCCAGACTATTCGCATTCAGCAAGAAATACTTCATTCCCATGATGACAAAACCTTCATCATTTCTCCAAGGCTTTTTGCTGCCATTTACAATGACGATCTTCTTGAAAGAGTCCGGGATATTACGCAGAGAATTGAACTCCTGCGTCTGTTTTTCTTCCGAAGTCATGTCATATGCAACCTGGATATAGTATCTCTGGTTTCCTTGATTCACCACAAAGTCAACCTCCAACTGCTTGCGAACACGTTTGCCCTCTTTATCCTTATCGAAGATATCCACGACACCCACATCAACATTGTAGCCACGGATCAACAGCTCGTTATAAACAATGTTCTCCATGATATGAGTAGGCTCCTGCTGTCTGAAATTCAGACGTGCATTTCTCAGTCCCAGATCCGTAAAGTAGTATTTCAGATTTGCACCGATATACTTTCTGCCCTTAATATCGTATCGGCTTGCCTTGGAAATCAAAAAGGCATCTGTCAAATAGTCGATATGCTTGGAGATGGTTTTATTAGCATAAGTCATCTGGCGCTCACTGGCAAAGGTATTGGCAATCTTTGAAGGGTTGGTCGGTGCGCCGATTGCAGATGCAAGCACATCAACCAGAATCCCAATCTCATCCACGTTCTGAATCTTATTTCTTTCAATAACATCCTTCAGATAGACATTTGCAAAGATGTTCTTCAGATAGTCCGCTTTCTGTCGTTCGCTCTGGAAACTTACGATCTGCGGCAATCCTCCGTAGATCATGTAGTCATCCCATGCATCATCATAATCGCCGTCATAGACAGAATAAAACTCTGCAAAGGAGAGAGGGTAGATTCTAATCTCATCACCTCTGCCACGGAATTCGGTCACAATGTCGCTGGACAGGAACTTGGAATTACTTCCGGTGACATACACATCAATATTGCTCATGCGGAGCAGGCTGTTCAGCACTTCCTCAAATTGTGACATAAACTGCACTTCATCAAGAAGCAGATAGTATTTGCCATCGTCTTTCATGGCATCTTTGATGTACTTGAAACACACCTTAGGATCTCTTAGTTCCTCATTTTCAATACCGTCCAATGCAATCTCAATAATATGATCAACATCAACGCCGTTCTCCAGTAAGTATCTCTTAAAGATGGTAAACAGCAAAAAGGATTTGCCACATCTACGAATGCCGGTAATCACCTTTATCATTCCATTATCTTTTCGCAGGGTCAGCTGCTGTAGGTAAGCGTCTCTTTTAATCTCCATCGTTACGTTCCCCCTTTCCGTGCATCTGCACACTTTTTAGTAATGAGATTCTATCACAGAACGACGTGAATTTCAATATACATTCCCATTTTATGTGCATCTACACACTTTTATGTAATGTTGATAAATATATTTTCAGATTTTTTTGATTGCAGTGTCTATAATCGACTACTCCAATCGTTATTATAGGTAAACAACAAAAAGAAGATGGTTTCGATGTTTCATTAAATATGTTCGTTAGTCTTTTACGTTGTATGAATGAAAGGGGGCACATTTTATGAAGAAGATTATGAGTCTTTCTTCTGGACTGCCAGCTGATGAAACTCCTCAGACAAGTATACTCGTATGACGAAGACTGTGAAATACCACATCCAGCAGTCCTTCCCTTATTCTGTAGCTTTATTCATTGTTAATGGCTCGCCTGCTGATATTGCTTTCTGATTGAACGAGGGTTTCCTTTTTTGATTGGGAAAACGCAAATTCAGACAATATATGATGACAAAATCCGCATTCCATCTTTCCATAAAAAATACAGCCCTGCCATAAACAGGACTGTATCATAATACCACTTAAAATTACTACTTATCTTAAGGAGCAGCTCTATGTCTGTATCCCGAAAGAACACAAATTGGCAGAATATTCTCAGCTGAGTCTTTCACAGCTTAACGGTTTTAACTGCCTTCTTCGTGATGAAATCGGTTTCTGGACAAATCTGGTAAAGAGCAAAATGCCAGCATCCCGCTTTCTGATACAGACGGATGAATTTGAGTTTGAAGAATTGGTCAGGACTTCCACATTATTATGTTTTTCCAGCAGTAAAACACCCGGCTCAGAGCAGACTCTGAAAGGACGGAAACGGATTCCCCTAACTGATCCTGAAGTAAATGTTACCTATCACCTGATTAGTTCCGCTATGCTATTTAGACAGATTGAATATTTTCAGGCTATCATTGAAACAGGGAACTTTTATCAGGCTGCTGAAAAATGTAATGTTTCCCAATCAGCTATTTCCCAACAGATAAAAAAGCTGGAACAGGAGCTTGGGGTAAAACTTCTTGACAGACATAACCGGACCTTCTCACTGACACCAGCAGGAGAATAGGTGTAATGGTGTCTTGGCATCCTACGAAGTATATAAATGAAAAACTCTGGGTCACGTTTCCCCTTAAAGGCTGTACGAGTGTAATATTCATCTGCTTGTGTATTTCCTCTAAACAATTCTGTATATCCATACATGGTCATTATGGCTTGGTTGACCTTAGTCTTTGCCAGCCAGACTGTTTTTGTAGATAAGTCACAATTCTTTGCAATCTTTGATATTGATAGTTCCTCTACAAAGCCTCTTAACATTTCTTTCCATGTGTCCTCTGAAAGATGAGTGTATCGAAGACTGTCTCCATAATTTTCAGACCATGAACTATTACAATCTTTACATCGGTATCGTTGCATACCTGTGCTGGTATATCCATTTTTCTTGTAGTTGACTGAACCACACTTGATACAACAATAAACCTTGCTGTTTTCTTTTGACACAGGATGCTTATTTGATTGTAGAGGTGTTGTAGGTTCTGTATTTGATATGTTCCTACTTAGTTGATGATAGAGCTGTTTTTGTTCCTCTGGTGTAAGGTTATCTAAAATATCTTGCAGTTCTTTATTGGTGAGTGCCATGGCATGAACCTCCTTGCATAAACAAAATTCATACCCTTAAATGCACCCTATGAATATAAAAAGGCTTCCCAGATTATCTGGAAAGCCTTATGGTATTGTATTTGAATTTGGACTACTTGATTTTCTAATTGCATACGCAATTCGTGAAATGTATAATTATACTGTTGATACATCAGACACACAAATGTAAATAGGGACTATTGTAATATAAAAATATATTAAATTAAAAGGAGCCACTCAACTACATGGCAGATAAAATTTACCGCGTTCCTACTATATATAATGAAATGAAAAAAACAACTGCTCCTCTGACAGTCCGGGTGCCGGGTTCGAAGAGTATCACGAACCGCAGTCTCCTGCTGGCTATGCTGGCAGATGGCGAATCGACCTTGCGCGGAGTATTGTTCTCCGATGATTCCAGGCATTTTCTGCAGTGTGTACAGGATCTGGGATTCGAAACAACAGTGGATGAAGACAGCTACGTGGTCACTGTCAGGGGCCTGGGCGGAAAAATCCCCTGCTCCGATGCTTCCCTGAATGTAGGCAGTGCTGGGACCGCAGCCCGTTTTCTGACGGCTACCCTGGGTGTCTCTGAAGGAATCTTCCATATGGATGCCTCCGAACAGATGCGCAAACGTCCCATGGCTCCGCTTTTATCCTCTCTGAAAGAGCTTGGCTGTGAGATCACCTGCGAAAGGGAAGACGGACATTTTCCCTTTATTCTGACAGCCCACGGGTTCAGACAGGATCATATTTCCATCGATATCGGACACAGTAGTCAGTTTCTCAGTGCCCTGCTGATCGCTTCCACTTTATCTGCGGAGGATTTCACGATCCGGTTGAAAGGTACCCACGGTATGGCTTATATCGAAATGACACGGAAAATGATGGAGCAGTTCGGTGTCAGGGTGGAACATCCCGCCGCAGATCAGTTCCGTATCTGCACCGGTCAAAAGTATCGTGCACTGGATTATCAGATTGAACCGGACGTCTCCGCCGCCTGCTATTTTTATGCAATGACACCGTTACTGGGTATTCCCGTATGTGTGGAGCATGTGCACTTTGAAAGTCTGCAGGGAGATGTGGAATTCTTACATATTTTAGAGAAAATGGGCTGTACCGCACAGGAGACGGAAAATGGGGTACTCCTGCTGCCTCCCGCAGGGCAGACGGATACCGGAACGCAGGTTCCTGCCTTCCATGGCATCACCGTGGACATGTCTTCCTGCTCCGATCAGGCCATCACTCTGGCAGCTATTGCGCCTTTTGCTGACAGTCCCACTTGTATTACAGGCATCGGTCACATCCGTTTCCAGGAAAGTGACCGTATCCATGCCATCTGCACGGAACTGACCCGCATGGGCATCCACTGCGAAGAGACACAGGACAGCATCACTATCTATCCCGGCATGCCGCACCCCTGCTCCGTAGCGACCTACGATGATCACCGCATGGCCATGGGCTTTGCCCTGACCGGGCTCCGGGCCGAAGGTATCGTGATCGACGATCCCGGATGCTGCCGCAAAACTTTCGAGAACTATTTTGAAGTACTGGATCAGGTGATTGCGAAGATAATCGAAATGTAGGAATAGAATCTATAAGTGGTTGCGCTGTGTTGCTTGCGAGGTACACAGCCAGGGGAGCCCATGCGTGGGCTCCTTTTTCACGTACAATTCACAAAGCATCCCGATATACCCGCATCACATTTCCCCAGAAAATCCCATCCAGCTGATTTTCCGTAAAGCCGGCTGTTTTTAGTCTGTCCCACAATACCGGCATTGCCTCCGCACCGGGAAGCGCCGGATTTGTGGGGATGCCGTCGAAGTCACTGCCCAGACCCAGTATTTCCATACCGCCGACATCAGTGATATGTCTTGCCTGCCGTATCAGTGCTTCCCACAACACCTCTGGATCTTTGCTTCCGCCATCCACCAGAAATTTATCATAATAGTTCAGTCCCATACAGCCGCCCCGCTCCGCCAGTCTGCGGACCCGGTCATCCGTCAGATTCCGGAGGGACGGACATACAGCCCTTGCGTTGGAATGGCTTGCCACGAAGGGCTTCTTCGTACATTCCCATACATCGTCAAAGCCGGCATCCGACAGATGGGAGACGTCCGGGATCATTCCGAGACGCTCCATCTCTGTGACAAAATCGCGGCCGGTTTCCGTCAGACCACACGCCGCATCCCTGCCATCGGATCCACGTATCCCAGTCTCACCTTTCTCCGTCCCTATCGCCGTTGTCGGATTTTCCCCCGCACAGCTGCTCCTCCCGGTTCCCGGTATTTTCTCCTGAACAGATTTCTCCGTCGGTCTCCCATCTACGTCGCCCCTGCTCTGCCCAAGACACCGACGCGTGGCTGGCCACCCCAGTTCATTCCGATAATTCCAGGTTAACGTCAGCATCCGCACCCCCATGTCATACAGTTCCCGTAGCCTCTCCAGACTTCCGCCGCAGACCGCCCCTTCTTCCACCGTCAAAAGTGCCGACAGTTTCCCACAGGCTTCATTTTTCAAAATGTCTTCATAGCACAGTACCGGGACAATCCGGTTCTTGTTTTTCTCCAGCTCCGTCCGGTAGACCTCATACAGAGCACACACCCGCTCCCAGGGTGTCGGTGTGCACTTTCCGATATCCACAAACAGGGCGAAATTCTGCAACAGATATCCGCTCTCCTGCATCCGCTTAAGATCCAGATGGCCGCTGTTTTTCCAAAGTTCCCCACCCCGGTCCGCCAGTTCGGATATGGTGTCGCAATGCATATCTATGATCTTCATGTTTTCTCCTGATCCCCTATGAAAAAGAGAGCATCCACAGCTCTATGTTCCTGCCATGAATACTCCCTCTTACTTTCTTTGTTCAATTTATGCTGTTGTCAGCAAAAAATACCTTAGTTCTCTTCACCCTTGACTGCGAAGCATACGCCGGTATCGTCGGGCTTATCCTCATCAAACTTGTAGTCCTTGCCGGGCAGGATAGCGTTCAGGATAATGCCGGTCAGCGCACCTACTGCCAGTCCGGACAGGCTGATGGTGATCTCGCCGATATGGAATGCGATAGCGCCTGCTGCACTGTAGTTGATACCGATGGACAATACCAGGATCAGAGCGGCGATGATAACGTTACGGCTCTTGGTAAAGTCTACCTGAGTCTCTACGATGTTACGGACACCGACTGCAGAGATCATACCGTACAGTACCAGAGATACACCACCGCAGGTAGCGGTAGGCATACAGCCGATCAATGCTGCTACCTTCGGAGAGAAGGAAAACAGTACAGCGAAGCCTGCTGCAATACGGATAACTCTGGGGTCGAATACCTTGGTCAGAGACAGTACACCGGTGTTCTCACCGTAAGTGGTATTCGCAGGAGCACCGAACAGGGATGCAATAATGGTAGCCAGACCATCACCTAACAACGTACGATGCAATCCGGGTTCCTTGATATAGTTGATACCAACGGTGGAAGAAATAGCGGAGATATCTCCGATATGCTCTACCATGGTAGCCAGTGCGATCGGCATAATAGTGATCACGGAAGTGATTAACAAAGAAGTGTTGCCGTCGGACAGTGCCCAGAAAGCGGTCTCATTCCAGTGGATAGGAAGTCCGAACCATGCAGCTTCCGCAACGGGTGTGAAATCCACGCGGCCTAAGATAGCTGCCAACACATAAGAACCAACAACGCCGATGATGATCGGAACGATCTTCACCATTCCCTTACCCCAGATATTGCAGATCACTACCAGTGCAATAGCGACCACTGCGATCAGCCAGTCTGCGGAACAGTTGTTGATAGCGGACTGGGACAGGGTCAGACCGATGGCAATGATGATAGGTCCGGTTACGATGGGCGGGAAGAAACGCATTACTTTGCCGGTACCGAAGATCTTGATCAACAGGGATAATACCAGGTACAGCAGACCTGCACAGGCTACACCGAAGCAGGCATAAGGAAGCAATGCGGAATTGTCCGCACCGTCTGCCATAGGTGCGATTGCGGCATAACCGCCTAAGAAAGCAAAGGAAGAACCCAGGAATGCGGGTACCTTTCTCTTGGTCAGCAGATGGAACAATAAAGTTCCCAAACCTGCAAATAACAGTGTTGTGGAAACATCCAGACCTGTCAGCATGGGTACCAGAATCGTGGCACCAAACATTGCGAACATGTGCTGAAGTCCCAGCAGAAGCATCTTGGGCACGCCCAAGGATCTGGCATCGTAAATGCCATTTTCGCCGAGTGTAGTCTTCTCGCTCATTTTTTTCCTCCTGTGTCATAGACATGTGAACATGTAACTATTTTTCGTCGCATAAATTCGGGCAGATAGTCCTCTACCTGCCCACACCTATGTGACCTTATTAGTTACATGATAGCTTTTCATCGTTCCACAGTCAAGAAAAAATTTATTCCACTGCATGTTCTTTCAAAAAGTCCAGCCAGATGGGAATATACTGGGCCTTCAGGTGCACTCCGTCATAAGTATAGGATGCCACCATTCCTCCGGTCTCATCACAGATCATCGGATTCACATCCAGGTAATATATCTTCTCATCATCCGCCAGCTTCGCGATTTCTTCATTCCTGGCTTCGATGCCCTCATTGGTAATATAGTCTCCCTGCCCGGAGCGCTCCGTGGTCACCTTCATGATCGCCTGCAGGTAGATCACCGCATCGGGCTGCAGCTGTTGCAAATGCTGTACTGCCTCCCCGTAAGCCTTCATGAAAGATTCCACCGTACCGGTTCCCATCTCGTTAATACCGATCATCAGATAGATCTTGGCAAACTGTCTCTCCGACAAGGCTTCCTCCACCGTGATCTTTTTCTTCTGTCCAGGCACCGATACAATGGCACTGTCGAACATCTTGTAGACTGTCAGTCCGGTGGAAGCATAAAACGTGGATGTCTCCTCCAGTCCGCCGTACTCATACATGCCTACCGTCCGGGAATCCCCGATAAATACCGCATCATCAAAATAACTGTCATCCACCGTGTGATAGACCACTTCCTGCGGTATCTCTTCCACAGGAACCGTCGCGGCGGGATCCTGCGTCTCTGTTCCGGTGGCCTCCGGCATTGTGGCCTCTTCTCCCATGGCGGGACTCTGCACCGTACCCATCGTCTGATCCGTCTGGTTCCCGTCACTCACTGTATCTCCGGTCTGTACGTTTTCCCCCGGCACATTGCCGGATACGGATCCCGTTGCATCACTCTGTTCCCCGAATATTCCCGGCCATTTTCCTTCCACCAGCTGCTCCGCCAGAAGCACTCCTTTCGTATAGGTCTCCTGCAGCGGTTCCGTATATACCTGCCAGTTATCCGTCCAGGTAAAGAATACAATTCCCGCCAGCAAAAGACATCCCAAAAAGGAGTATTTATGCAATTTTTCCTTCATTTTCGACCAAATATTTTTATTTTCTGCATGATTCATTGCATAATGACCTTTTCCTAAAAGCTAAAATACATAAAAGGATTATTTCCTTCTAATAAAAGTCTCCAGATGCAATACCAGAAGAGCCCCGCCAGAAGCACCTTCACCGGCAGCTTATCCTGCCACTTATGGTACAGCTTCTCAATGACCGGTGTGCAGGCCAGTCCAGAGACCAGAAGCAGTCCTCCATAGGTACTGAGTGCCTTCCAGGCATCCTCGTAACCGCCGCTGAAGCCCGGTACCAGCCACAGCATCTTATCCAGATAGACCTGTAACTGTGACAGGTCCGTGATAGCAAAGCACATCCAGCTCATTGGGATGACCAGCCACAGATAAATGTGCGGCAGTACCTTCATTTTATGTACAAATTTTAATCTGCCCAGCTGCCGTTCCAGTACGATGCAGATCCAGAGCAGTCCGCCCCAGCAGAAGAAGTTCCAGCCGGCACCATGCCAGAAAGCGGTCAGCATCCATACCACCAGGAGGTTAAAAATCGTGCGAAGCTCTCCCTGTCTGCTGCCGCCTAACGGAATATACACATATCGGCAGAACCACTGTCCCAACGTCATATGCCATCTGCGGTAAAAATCCCGGACACTTCTGGCCATATAGGGTCTGCGGAAGTTGGCCGGCAGTTCGATCCCCATCATCCGGCCCAGTCCCATGGCCATCAGGGAATAGCCCCAGAAATCAAAATAGATCTCCATGGAATAGGCGATGGCTGCCAGCCATGCTAACGGTGTCGAGATGCTTTCAAATCCGGTCACCTGCACCTCGTGCCACAAGATTCCCACCCGGTCTGCCAGTAGCACCTTGGCCGCCAGTCCCAGAATAAACAGCTTCATACCGTCTTCCAGCCCCCGCACCGTGAAAGTGCGCTCCGTCAGACTGTCCGAGATATCGCCATATCTTGTGATCGGTCCGGAGATCAGTTTCGGGAACATGCTCACATAAGTAGCAAACTTCAAAAAAGAATACTCCCTGCTCACCTCTCCCCGGTACACATCGATCTGATAAGACAATATCTGGAAGGTGTAAAAGCTGATCCCCAGCGGCAGCCCCGCAGAGCCTCCCCAGTCCTTGAACCAGAGCAGTACCGCCAGATTCGCACCAAGTGTCAGGATCAGCAGAAGCTTTTTCCGCCACAACGTCTTAGGACTGCGTTTTGCCAGATGAAGACCCAGAAAATAATTGCACAATATAGATATCATTAAAAGGGGAAGATACCTGACGTCTCCCATGGCATAAAAAACAATGCTTCCCACGAGCAGTGTCAGGTTCCTGTATTTGCGAGGTGTGATCCCGTAGACGATCAGAAAGATCGGCAGGAACCACAGCAGAAATTCAATGCTGCTGAATATCAAAAAAATCACATCTTTCTATTTCTGTTTATCTGTCTTACTATCATAGTAGCTTGAAACCGTTTCTATTACAACAAAACAATTCTTAATTTTAAATGACAGAATTTTACAACTGCTTAATCTTTTTGCAATTTTTCACCGCATCGTTTACAATAGTTTTAACACCACAGGGCTGCGCCCGAGAAAGGATATTTTCCATGAAAGAACAGTTATATACCATCCCTTTAAACGATGCCGTAAATGCACAGGACGAATGCCCTTTCTGCTTTATCCACCGCAGTATTGAACAGAATCTTCTGGATTTCGT
The DNA here is from genome assembly GCF_003480225.1 of Clostridium sp. AM34-9AC. Taxonomy (NCBI): domain Bacteria; kingdom Bacillati; phylum Bacillota; class Clostridia; order Eubacteriales; family Clostridiaceae; genus Clostridium; species Clostridium sp. AM34-9AC. The sequence goes on along the minus strand of NZ_QUIU01000002.1, from coordinate 147,964 downwards.
GTTAGGCTCCGGTTCCTCTTATATGGAAGCGGACATCCGCGAACAAACCGACAAAGCAGGCTTCTGCCGGTATCATTTTCAGAAAATGTTCGACTACGGCAATACTCTGGGCAATGCCTGGATCTTAAAGACCCACTACCAGCGCATGATCCGGGAAATGCAGCAGGAATTTGCCTCCTTCCGCCCCGGCAAAAGCTCTCTCCTGGGTAAATTCAAAAAAGCCGAAAGCAATGAAAATACCATCGGCATGTGGATCCGTGCAAAAGAGGATTCCTGCTATATCTGTTCCCAGTATAAAGATACCTACGCCAGATATCTGGACACCTTTTTCTACCTGTGGAAAAATGATGAAAACTTCCGCAATAAAGTCATAAACGGCAAAGGCTTCTGCCTGCCCCACTTCGGCGATCTCTGCGAAGCCGCTGACCGCAAACTTTCCGATAAGGAAAAACAGGACTTTTACGATCAGTTGCTGCCGGTCATGGAATCCAACATGCAGCGCATTTCCGAAGACGTCTCCTGGCTGGTGGAAAAATTCGACTATCGCAACAAAGACGCCGACTGGAAGAGCTCCAGGGATGCCATCCAGCGCGGTATGCAGAAATTAAAAGGCGGATATCCCGCAGATCCCGCCTATAAGATGTCTAAATAGCCACAAAATTTTATTCAAAAATACGATGCAATTATGATGCTATTTTTCCGTAATTTCTTCGTCAGAGGGCTGTCCGGACCGTTCCGCCAGTCTTCTGCTTAATTGCAGATACTCCAGAATTTCCTCATACAGCATCTCCGGCTGAAAGGCATCTTCCAGGATTCTCTCGTTCATCAATCCCTTAATGGTCAGTTCCATCATCTTACGAAGTTTCACCACGTCTTCCGCAGCCGCATATTTTCCCAGATCCGCTCTGGCATAAATATTCTCATAAGCCTCTTCCATCTGCTGTTTTCGCTCTTCTACCGCCACCAGTGCCTCATTGACATTCTCTGCCTGTGCCCGGTTCAGGAACGGCTGCAGATAAGGATAGCCGCACATGGCATGCATTTTCCCGGTCTCCACCTGCTGCATCAGAGTGAACAGATCCGTCTCCTTCGCATCTACCGCTGTGGACAATTCCAGCAACAGATACCGTACACTGTAGTCATAGACAAAAGCATAGACTCCCAGCTTGTTCTCAAAATAATGAAATAATAATCCCTTACTGATGGCTGCCTCCCGCACGATATCATCCGTACTGGCATGACGGTAACCGTTCAGGGCAAATACCTTCAGAGCTGCATTGATCATCCGGTCCTGTTTTTCTTTTTTTAAATCAAAAAATTTCTCATTCATATCGCAACATATCCCTTTTCATTTTCATCAATAAGGTTTATTATGTAACTGTATGGGCATATGCATGAAATTCAGACCAGTTACATACACTACAACATGGAAGGAGCAACCCTATGGCTAAAAAATTTGGCAAATTTCTGCTGTTTACCGCAGCAGTAGGTACCGCAGCCGCAGCTGCTTACTACTATATGCAACAGAAAGATTCTCAGCTGAAGGAATCTTCCGATGCAGATGATGATTATGATGATTTCCACGAGGATCTGGACAAGAGTACCGAGTTCTCCCGCAATTATGTTCCTCTGAATACACCCGTGCAGACCTCTGCCCCGAAGGAAGAGACAGGCACAGAGTCCACACCGGCTTCCGAAGAGGCGGCACCCGCTTCCGCAGAGGCATCTGATTTCACACCGCTCACCGATCAGGCTACCGGATTGTCCGGCGAAGAGGGCGAGACCGTCGAAGACGTGGAAGAGTTCTTCGATGAAGAAGATGCCGAGGACGAAGAGCCTCCCGTAAATGAAGAATAATCGTTCTATTTCGAAGGTCTCAGAGCCATGCTTTTTGCAAGCGTCTGAGACCTTCCTGCATTTCCGCCTCATCAATACTTCCAAAGCCCAACAGCACGGTAGCTTTCCGCATTGTGGCTTCCACCATATTCTCTGACATCCCATAGGCTTTCACTTTCTCCGCCGCTGCTCTCTCCAACAGTTCCTGTTCCGTGACATTCCCTTTCGCTGTCAACAGAAGATGCAGTCCCGCATCCTCTCCGGAGATCACAAACTGCTTCTTAAACGGTTCCAGCCCGGCCAGCAGCAGGTCATGTTTGGCCCGGTAGCGCATCCGCATTTTATTCAGATGCCGCTCGAAATACCCGTCCCGGATAAATTCATTCAGGATCCGCTGGTCGATTCTGGACACCGTGCAGGAATAAAAAGAGCAATCCCTGCGGTAGATATCCAGCAGATCCCCCGGCAATACCATATAGCTGACACGGATTGCCGGTGCAATAGCCTTGGAAAATGTACCGATGTAGATCACTTTTCCCTTTTCATCGGAAGATTGCAGGGAAGGAATAGGCTTGCCCCGATACCGGAATTCACTGTCGTAATCGTCCTCGATCAGATAACGATCCGGCTCCCTTTCCGCCCAGCGAAGCAGTTCTGCTCTCCTGCCGATGGTCATGACCGCACCGGTGGGATACTGGTGGGAAGGCATCACATAGGCCACTCTGACAGGCAGTCCCGAAAGTCTGTCCGCCCGCATTCCCTTATCATCCATGTCTACCGTGTGAATGCGATAGGCAAAAGATTCAAAGATGCGGTATGCCCGCTTGTACGTGGGATTCTCCATGGCAATGCCCACATGTCTGCCCAGTATTTTCTCCAATAGCAACAGCAGATAATCGTTTCCTGCTCCTACAATGATCTGTTCCGGGCGGCAGTTCACCCCCCGGGAAGAATGCAGATACCGGCTGATGGTCAGCCGCAGATCATAATCTCCCTGAGGTTCTCCCTGCGCAAACAGGTCACTGTTGTTGTCATTCAGAATATTCTTCGTGATCCGCTTCCATACGCCCACAGGGAAACCGTTCATATCAATACCATAAGGAGAAAAATCAATGCATCCCTCTTCCGGAACAGATTCTTCTCCTGAAGTGTCCGGCTCCGGTTCGTTCTCTTCCCGCGGTTCCATGGCAAATATCCCTTCCAGACGGCAGACAAAATAGCCCTTATAAGGTCGTGCCTCGATATATCCCTCGCTTAACAGTTGGTCGTAGGCATAGTCCACAGTGCTTCTCGCCACCTGCAGATATTCTGCCAGAGAACGCGTGGAGGGAAGCCTCTCTCCTGCCAGAAGCTTCCCTTCCCTGATTTCCTGTCGTATATGCTCATATATCTGCTGGTACAGACATTTGTCACTGTCTGTACGCAGCCGGATCGTCATATCATACATACGGTTATCCTACTTTTTCTGGTTCTTCAGTTCTTCCAGAATCTGGTCTTTTAACTCTCTTGCCTTGTCCTTAGTCCGGGCATTGGCGGAAGGGGACGTCAGGATCGTGGCTACCATACGGCTGGCCACATCATATTTCTGGAATCTGGCAGCCAGTACCGCAATGAGGAATTCCACCGTGATCTCGTCCATACCGCACATGGGGAATCCTTCGGTCTGCAGGGCCTCCGTAAAACCAGTGTAAGCGTTCTTCAGATAAGTCTCCTCCATGGTCTTCACTTCCCGGAGTCTGGCCATATCCGTATCCCCGGACTCTTCCAGATGCTCCTGATAACCACGCATCAGCCATCCGCTCTTCAGACAGATATAAGCCTTTTCACTGGCATGGGCCCGTTTTACCACAGCGTTGGCCAGGCAGAGCTTATAGCGCTCAATGGCTTCTTCATAGCTGTAAATATCGTCATCGTAGGTATGCAGCTGCACTTTACTGCTGATATTTTCCTTGATCTGCTTTATATAAACCTTATTCAGGCTGTTGAAATACCGGTTCAGTGCTGCATAGCCGCAATGCGGACACAGAATAACATCATATTTCACCGCATCAATGCCTTCGTATTTTGCACGAAGATCCTGATCGGTACTTAAAAGTCTTGCCTTTCCGGTCTTCATGATCTTCGCCGGGAAATCTTCTCCGCAGACAGGACAGGTAAATGTCTTGTCAAAGATCAGATCCTTTTCTTCTATTTTTGGGGCCTCGGCTGCTGCCTTCTCTTCTTTTTTATCCTGTCCGTAAATATCCATGTTCTCCAGGTCATCCAGACCCAGACCGGCCAGTCCAAACAATTTGTCCGACATATGTCTCTCCTTTTCTTTTGTACTGTCCATTCCCGGTGACAATACGAATACAACTTTCCCAATTCCCCTTATCGGTTGTCCTACTGCTTACTTAGTCAGTACATAAGAACTCTTCAGAGATACGATACGGTTAAATACCAGTTCTCCCGGCTTGGTATCCTTGTAGTCCACGCAGAAGAAGCCCTGTCTTACGAACTGGAAGCGGTCATACGCCTGTGCCTGTGCAAATGCAGGCTCCAGACGGCACTCTGTCAGTGTGGTCAGAGAATTGGGGTTCAGATTCAGACTTCCGTCTTCATTGTATACACCCTTCTCTTCATCGATGATATTCTCATACAGGCGCACCTGTGCTTTTACAGACTGCTCTGCATTTACCCAGTGGATCGTTCCCTTTACTTTACGTCCATCGGGGCTGTTGCCTCCGCGGCTCTCCGGATCGTAGGTACCATGTACTTCCACGACTTTTCCGTTCTCGTCCTTGACACAGCCGGTGCATTTTACGAAATAAGCACTCATCAGGCGCACTTCGTTGCCGGGGAACATACGGAAATATTTCTTGGGAGGCTCTTCCATGAAGTCCTCTCTCTCAATATACAGTTCTTTGCCGAAGGGAACCTCGCGGCTGCCCAGAGCTTCGTTTTCCGGATTGTTGACTACAGGCAGCATCTCCGTCTGTCCTTCGGGATAGTTGTCAATTACCAGTTTCACAGGATCCAGAATAGCCATCATGCGGGGTGCCTTTGCCTTCAGATCCTCACGGATACAATACTCCAGCATTGCATAATCTGCGGAAGACTGTGCCTTGGAGATACCGCACAATTCTACGAACTTCTTGATGGATTCCGGTGTGAATCCTCTTCTGCGCAGTGCTGCGATGGATACCAGTCTGGGATCATCCCAGCCGTCCACGATGCCCTGTTCTACCAGCTTCTTGATATAACGCTTACCGGTCACCACATTGGTCAGGTACAGCTTTGCGAATTCGATCTGCTTGGGAGGATGAGGATATTCCAGTTCTCTTACCACCCAGTCATATAAAGGTCTGTGATCCTCAAATTCCAGCGTACAGATGGAATGGGTCACGCCCTCAATAGCATCCTCGATGGGATGTGCGAAATCGTACATAGGGTAAATGCACCATTTGTCACCGGTATTCTGGTGAGACATATGTGCCACACGATAGATGACGGGATCTCTCATGTTGATGTTGGGAGAGGCCATATCGATGCGGGCACGCAGTACCTTAGTGCCGTCCTCGTATTTGCCGGCCTTCATATCCTCGAACAGTGTCAGATTCTCTTCTACGCTTCTGGTGCTGCCGGGATCTTCCTTGCCGGGCTCGGTCAGGCTTCCTCTGTATTCACGGATCTGCTCCGCACTTAAGTCAGAGACATATGCCTTGCCTTTTTTGATCAGCTTTACGGCTGCTTCATACATTTGGTCAAAATAGTTGGATGCGAAAAAGAGTCTGTCCTCCCAGTCTGCTCCCAGCCACTTTACATCAGCCTTGATAGACTCTACGAACTCTGCCTTCTCCTTGGTGGGGTTGGTATCGTCAAAACGCAGATTGAATTTGCCGTTGTATTTCTGGGACAGGCCGTAGTTCAGCAGAATACTCTTGGCATGTCCGATATGAAGATATCCGTTGGGTTCCGGAGGGAAACGGGTGTGTACAGTATCGTATACGCCCTCCGCCAGATCTTTCTCAATGATCTGCTCTATAAAATTCTTCGATTCCTTTACTTCTGCGGAATCTACGATTTCCTTTTCGATCTCGCTCATGGTAATGTCCTTGCCTTTCGTTTACTTAATACTGTTTTCGTATCCTTTATCTTACCACACAAGAAAACTTTTATAAACCCTTCTCTTCAAAATAATTCAGCAAATTCTGCTCCGTCTCGATGAAGATATTGTGCAGATCATCCTCACTGGCCGCCAGATAATCTCCGGCCCTTCCGGTCATATAGCCGTCCTCGTCCCATACCGGGAACACTTTTACCCCCTGTGTCACCCGGATGGCATAGATGCGGAACTCATCCTTCGGCATGCACATGCGCACATATTCCGTGATCAGATGATTTCTGCCGTCCGTACCGTCCTTGACCCTGGGAATGTATGTCATATTCCTGCAGTAGTCCTCGGACACCGGAGCGTCGGACAGTTCCAGGATCCTGTGGAACCGCTCTCCCGCCACCCTGTGAAGTTCACCGTTTCTCTCCAGCGTGTAGCAGATATTCTGTCTAGTATCGATGTCCATGGTGCCGTTCTGGGTGCGGACGGACACCACCCTGCCAAGCTCCGCCAGATCAGAGGCCCTCACACAGGCCAGAGGGATTTTCTTTCTCTGATATCTTGTGCCCTCACTTACCGGGAATGCCCGGTCTTTGGCGTAGAGGATCCGGAACGTATCGAAATACTGCGTCATGCGGTTATTGAAATACGCTTCGGAATGCAGTGTTGGATATTTTTCCTCATATAATTTCATACTGATGTAGCCGCCGGCCTTCTCGTAATGTCCGCCGCCGGAACCGATGCCCTCCGAAAGATAATCCGACAGTTCGCTGGCATTGACCTCCCGGATACAGCTTCTGACGGAAAATTTGTATCCGCCGCTGTCCTCATTATAGACCACGCAGGTATTGACGCCCGCCACCTGCAGGAGGAAGTCGCTGATCAGGCCAAGTACATTGGGATCACAGGGCTGGGAATGGATCACGGCGAACTGGTAATCGTCGTTATAATTGCAACGCAGCATTGCCACACCGGCAATTTCCAGCTCTCTCAGGGAAATATTGGAATTACGGAACAGGGATATCTGGTTCTTATCAAAATTCAGACTCTCACGCATATCCATGTCCACCGGGTTCGACAGTTCGGAGAACTGGTTGGTATCCATATACAGGCCGTAATACAGCGCAGTTCCCAGATCTCTGTTTTTTTCCACGGGATAATGCATTTCCTGCAGCATTGTCCACACCAGGGTTGCACAGCTTCCCATATTGGGCTGCAGACGCATCCGCTCGGTGCAGATGACTTCCAGTGGATGATGGTCGATGACAGCGATCTCCTCCGCCGGGATCTTCGTCACATTGCCGGCACCGTACTGACAGTCCACCGTGATCAGCAGTCCGTCTACTGTATCTTCCATCTGAGGCTGGTACTCCAGCGGAATGTGCAGTTTCTCCACCATCAGCATCAGGTTGGCCTTTCTGACTTTATTCCGTCCGGAATACAGCAGCCTGGTATCCTTTCCCTTGTCCCGGAAAAAACAGTACAGCCCATAGCCGGAGGCTATGGCATCCGCATCCGGATTGTCGTGGCACTGGATCGTCACATGGTCATAGCCCAATAATTCATCCAGCATCATTTCTCTGCTCTTTGCATCCCCTCGTCTGTCCATAACTACGCTTTCCTCTTCTTCCTCAAAAAACTATTCAGAACCACATTCGCAAAATCGCCTTTTCAAGGCTCACCTTTTGCTCATGTGGTTACCTCGCCATATAAATCTCTAAAAGTCTGACCATAAATGGTCAGCTTATTACAGATTTACATGGCTCTGAATAGTTACAGGCAGGTCCTGTTACAGTCCTGCCCGCAAAATCTGTCTTAGTGGTGGAACAGACGGATGCCCGTAAATGCCATCACCATATCATATTTGTCGCAGCATGCAATAACATCGCTGTCACGCACGGATCCACCTGGCTGTGCGATGTATTTTACGCCGCTCTTATGTGCTCTCTCGATGTTATCGGAGAAGGGGAAGAATGCATCGCTTCCCAGAGTCACATCCTGCATCTGATCCAGCCATGCTCTCTTTTCTTCTCTGGTAAATACAGGGGGCTTTACCTTGAAGATACCTTCCCAGGTACCGTCCGCCAGCACGTCCATGTACTCATCGCCCATGTAGACATCAATGGCATTGTCACGGTTGGCTCTGCCCAGGCTGTCTACAAACTGCAGGCCCAGTACCTGGGGAGACTGGCGTAAGAACCAGTTGTCTGCCTTGCTGCCTGCCAGTCTGGTGCAGTGGATACGAGACTGCTGTCCTGCACCGATACCGATAGCCTGACCATCCTTGACATAACATACGGAATTGGACTGGGTATATTTTAAGGTGATCAGAGCGATCTTCATATCGATCAGGGCACTCTCCGGGATCTCCTTGTTCACAGTCACGATATTGGACAGCAGATCGCCGTTGATATCCAGTTCGTTACGCCCCTGCTCGAAGGTGATGCCGTATACCTGCTTGCGCTCGATAGGAGCAGGCTGATAGGAAGGATCGATCTGGATGATGTTGTAGGCGCCTTTTTTCTTCTGCTTCAGCAGTTCCAGTGCTTCGTCGGTGTAGCCGGGAGCGATGACACCGTCGGATACCTCTCTCTTGATCAGGCGGGCGGTATCGGTATCGCAGATATCAGACAATGCAATGAAGTCACCGAAGGAGGACATTCTGTCTGCACCACGTGCTCTCGCATAAGCACATGCCAGGGGAGAAAGCTCTCCCAGATCATCCACCCAGTAGATCTTCGCCAGAGTATCACTCAGAGGAAGTCCTACCGCAGCACCGGCCGGAGACACATGTTTGAAAGAAGTGGCTGCGGGAAGTCCTGTAGCTTCCTTCAGCTCTTTTACCAGCTGCCAGCCGTTGAAAGCATCCAGGAAATTGATATATCCGGGCTTGCCGTTCAGCACGGTCACCGGCAGATCACTGCCGTCTTCCATGAAGATTCTGGAAGGCTTCTGGTTCGGGTTACATCCGTATTTTAACTGAATCTCGTTCATCTTATTTTTCTCCTATTCTATTCTACGATATTAACTATTCAGAACCTGCATTCGCAAAACGCGTCTTCACAACCTACTTTACATATTCTTATTCACGATCTTTGTCTCATATTTACCGGTCTCGATATCAATGAAACGTACAAACAGAGAGACCTTGTTATCCTCATTCAGGCTGTTCCACAGCATATCGGTAAAAGCATCCATATCATCGGGGATCTCTACCAGTTTCGGCTCGCCCTGGAAGCTGGGCAGCGGATTGCCGTCGTGCATATAAGTGTGAATGAAACGTCCCTCTCCGGGAAGAGGATTCTCATAAGCATAAGTGAAACGCAGACAGGAATCAGGATTGCCGTTGTCACTCTTCAGAATGGACATAGCGTAATTGTACTTGCCGTTCTCGATGTGCATGATACCGGAAATTCTCGGTGTATAGTTGGGGCCGTCCGGCTCGAATTCTCTGCTGCGCAGGGACTGCTCAAAGGTCAGCTGTTTGTCCATTCCCTCGTAGATAGTATCTGTCTGGTCACCGTTGGTCACGATGGTCTTGTTACCAAGGACACGTACGGGTGCGTAGATGATCAGACTGGGATCTTCCAGTTTGGAAGGATCGAAAGCCTGGGTACGGATTCCCTCTCCTTCTGTCACGAACACACGATTGCGGCTGTTGGCGCTTCTTCCCATGATGAAATAAGCGGTCACGGCATATTTACCGTTAGCAGAACGTCCGATCACGATACCTCTGCCGGGATAAGCATTGCTTTTCAATTCCTGTTCCAGTTGTAACATAGTTTTTCCTCCGTTTACTATATATCGCGTAACTATTCAGAACCTCGTTCATAAAATCGCATCTTCGATGCTTTTCTTTTACTCATTGAGGTTACTTCGCCAAAAAATATTGCCGAATGTTCTTACGAATGCCAGCATTCGACGAACACCTGTCAATATTTTATGGCTCTGAATAGTTACAAAAAACCGCCTAAGCACCAGAAATAGACGGTGCCCAGGCGGTCGGCTTTCACTATTCTACACTCCCTGTGGGTATCTCCACTGCAGCAAGCTGCGCTCCGCCAGTCGTGTAGCTGTTTTAATAGTAGCATGGTTCCCCGATACTTGACAAGAGGGATTTTGATAATTTTGTTGCTTCCGTAACAGTTCTGCCCCAAAACATTCATAAAAGCGTCTGCTGCGCAGCCGTCGCTGCTTTGCAGCTCATCTTTTATTCATGTTTTGGGCGCTCCGCTCATAGAATAGCAAAAGCGATGCTCCGTGTGCAAGCACCCGATCATCGCTTTTACTATTCTATGGCTGAACTGTTACTTCACATATTTTGCCTCAAATGCATGCCTCTCCAAAGGACGGTCAAAATAATAGCCCTGAATGTATTTGACCTTCATACCCTGCAATACTCTGAACTGCTCCGGGGTCTCGATACCTTCCACGCAGACGCTGACGCCGATGGTCTCCGCCAGCTCCGCCACCATTTTGATAAAGGACTGGGAGTAGGCATCCTCCGCCAGATCTTTGACAAAGCTCTGATCCACCTTAATGACATCAATGGGAATCTCCCGGATATGATTCAGGGAGGAGTAGCCGGTACCGAAATCATCCAGCGCCAGCGAAACACCCAGAGATTTGATCCGGTTCAGGATCTCCTTCATGCGCTCCATATCGTTGATGGCGAGGCTCTCTGTCACTTCCAGGGTCAGATTCTTCGGGGACAGACCGGTGTCCGCAAGCGCCTTTTCCACCGTCTCCACGATGTCCGGCTGTAGGAGCTGTACTACGGAAAGATTTACGTTCACTTTATAATTCGGATAACCGGATTCGTTCCAGCGTTTGCAGCGGGTGCAGGCCTCGGTCAGCACATAATTGCCGATGGGATTGATCAGTCCCAGATACTCTGCCAACGGGATGAATTCCGCCGGGGAGATAAATCCCAGCTTTGCACTGTTCCAGCGGATCAGTGCCTCAGCTCCGGCGCAGACATCCCTGCCGCCCTGAATATCAATGATGGGCTGATAATAGACCTCGAACTCCCGGTAGCCCTCCACCGTGGCATCACGCATGTTCTTTTCCATATCCAGGCGGCGTCCCGATACGGAATCAATGCCCTCGCAGTAGGTTGCCACCCGGTTCTTACCGGTCTTTTTTGCTTCGTACATGGCAATATCCGCTTTTTTGATCAGATCAGCCACGGAATCCCCGGCATCCGGGAAAGTGACGATACCCATACTCATAGTACAGTAATAATCCGCGTCCTTCAAAAACCAGGGCTTGCTGAAGATCTTTTTAATATCTTCCACAATATTTTCAAACCGGGAATAGCTGTCGGGCGGGATCACGATGACAAATTCATCGCCGCCCATGCGGTAACAGGTATTCTCGATGCCGTTGATCCGTTTTAATGCATGGGAAATGGATTTTAACAGCACATCTCCGTACTGGTGCCCCAGTCCGTCGTTGATATGCTTGAAATCATCCAGATCCAGATACAGCAGAGCACCTTCGCCGCCGGTCTTCTTCGCCTGATCGATCTGTCTTGCCAGATCCCTCTCACAGCACATACGATTATACAGTCCCGTCAGGAAATCCGTATAGGCCTGCTGCTCGATGCGGCGCTGGTACAGTTTTTTATCTGTAATGTCATACAGAGAGTACAGATTGGCCTTTTTACCGTCCACCCAGGCAATCTCCTTGCACAGCAGATCGTACCAGGTCTCCTTCTCCGCATGGTAGACTACACTGACTGACTTGGTTTTTTCCTTGCGGACACTGCTCTGTAACAAAGCATCAAAATTGTGATCCAGCAGTTCCTTGGCAAAGGTATTTTTCAGGATCTGGTTGGCAAACAGCATCCGTCCTGTGGTCTGGTCTGTCACATAAATGGCACAGCCCACGTTGTCCAGAATCTCCTCCAATGCTGCGTAGGAACCAGCCAGGGAATTCTTCTGGATCCTTCTGGTGAGGATGCTCTGCAGGATCTTCACTGCATCCGCTGTGAACTTGATCTCCGCCATGCTCCACACATGCCCCTGGGTTCTATGATTCAGAGACAGCACCATATTTCCGCTCTCCTGCTTCAGGATCGGGAAGATCATCACGGCCTTCATGCCGATCTCCTCGATTTCCTTCGAGCCGGCATTGCCCAGGCTGTCCGTGGATACCACCAGTGGTTTCTCAGCATAAAGGAAGGAATATACTTCCACTCCGTTTATCTTGTCAAAATAAGAAATCTGTCCCGGGGCACGCCATTCACAGACCACGTTCATGGTATCTGTGTCGGAATGCAGTTGAAAAATATCCGCAGTATCTACACGGATATGCTCTGACAGGATCTTCAGCCACTTATTCATGGCAAGTTCAATCTGTTCATCACTGTCTAAGAGCTGGACGATCTCCGTGGTCGCCTCAATAGTATGGAGATTCCGACTCATCTCTTCCTCAGCGGAACGGCTCCTTCTGCTCTCTGCCTCCGCGCTGAAGCAGGACATACGATCTCTGTAAATATCTACGCTGGTATCCCGCAGCAGATCCAATATCTGATAAAAGGAAATGGTGTCGATCTTCTTCAGATCATACACCTGCCAGTACAGGATCGTGTTGTTCTCCACACTGACAGCCACTGCTGCCACATGTCCGCCGTCCGGCAGTTCTTCCACCACCTGTTCCTCCAGTGAACCGGCCTGCACTCTGTCCAGTGCCTGTGCTGCTTTCCTGCGATATTCCGTACTGATCGGATCTTCCCCATCCGGTCTCTTCCATGTCTTGTCCACATACGGCTCCGTCAACACCTGATTCTCATTGTCCAGGCAGACAGCTGCCACGCCTGTCACCTTGCAGAATTCATTCTGCAAATGCTGCAGACGTCTGGGATCGATCAATTCTCGAAATGAAATTTCAGCCACTTTTTTGCTCCCCTGCTTCTCTTTTAAATATTCGGGGAATACGCCCTTCCTCGGCACCCGAACAAATATATTTTACCATGTGACGGGAAATTCATACAAGATATTATTTTACATTTTTTGCCATATTCGTTATATTGCTTGAAAAATTGCAAAGTTTTTGTCAATTATTGCAAATATTTTGAGATTCAAATGATTTCTTTTTCCAAAAAGAGGCGGTTGCAAGTCAGACTTACAATCGCCTCTTTCATTATAGCCTTATTTTCACAACTTATTTATCATCCACGCTGTAGTTCGGAGCTTCCTTGGTGATATGGATATCATGAGGATGGCTCTCCTTCAGGGATGCTGCAGAGATCTTCACGAATCTGCCGGTCTCCTTCAGAGTCTCGATATCCTGTGCACCACAGTAACCCATACCGGAGCGGAGACCGCCCAGCAGCTGGAATACGGTATCTTCCACGCTGCCCTTGTAAGCCACACGGCCTTCAACACCTTCGGGAACCAGTTTCTTCGCATTCTCCTGGAAGTAACGATCCTTACTGCCGTTCTCCATGGCTGCGATGGAACCCATGCCACGGTATACCTTGTATTTTCTACCCTGGAACAGCTCGTATTCTCCCGGGCTCTCCTCACATCCTGCGAACATGGAACCCATCATACATACGTTACCACCGGCTGCAATAGCCTTGGTGATATCTCCGGAATACTTAATACCACCATCAGCAATGATGGGAATACCATATTCCTTTGCCACGCTGTAGCAATCCATGATAGCGGATACCTGAGGAACACCGATACCTGCAACGACACGGGTGGTACAGATGGAACCGGGGCCGATACCTACCTTAACCGCATCTGCGCCGGCCTCGATCAGGGCACGGGTAGCATCACCGGTAGCCACGTTACCTGCGATTACCTGCAGATCGGGATATTTTTCCTTGATCATCTTCAGGCAGTTCAATACGTTCTGGGAATGACCATGTGCGGAATCCAGTACAATAACATCAACCTTGGCTGCTACCAGAGCTGCCACACGATCCAGTACGTTGGCGGTGATACCTACACCGGCGCCGCAGAGCAGTCTGCCCTGGGAATCCTTGGCTGCCAGAGGATATTTGATGGTCTTCTCAATATCTTTGATGGTGATCAGACCCTTTAAGTTGAAGTCCTTATCTACGATAGGCAGCTTCTCTTTTCTTGCCTTGGCCAGGATCTTCTTTGCCTCTTCCAGAGTGATACCTTCGGGAGCGGTGATCAGGCCTTCGCTGGTCATGGACTCTTTGATCTTCTTGGTGAAGTCGGTCTCGAACTTCAGATCACGGTTGGTGATGATGCCGACTAATTTTCTGCCCTCGGTGATAGGCACGCCGGAGATACGAAACTTAGCCATCAGAGCATCTGCATCTGCCAGAGTATGTTCAGGAGACAGAGAAAACGGATCGGTGATGACACCATTCTCGGAACGCTTTACCTTATCTACCTCTTCTGCCTGTGCCTCGATAGACATATTCTTGTGAATGATACCGATACCACCCTGTCTAGCCATGGCAATCGCCATACGATGTTCGGTAACAGTATCCATTCCTGCGCTCATCATAGGAATGTTCAGCTTGATCTTCTTTGTCAGCCATGTGGTCAAATCCACCTGATTAGGGACTACCTGAGAGTAAGACGGTACGAGCAGTACGTCATCAAAGGTAATGCCTTCACCAATAATCTGTCCCATTTTCTTTCCTCCTGTGTTCATTTGATAAGATTTGTGAATGATATCTTGTTGTGTTATAAGTTGTGATTATATTACATATTCGTTGTACTTATAACATTTCCATGAGTTTAGCAGAGTTTCGTAGGACTGTCAACCGGATATCTTATATTTTTTATCATTTAGCAATCATATTACCGCGTTTATTTCTGTTTCTGCAATAAAGAAGGTCCGGCGTATCATGTACACCAGACCTATATTTTTGACTCGCCAGGCATTCAACTGCTTTGATGCTGTTCCCTGCACCGGACTGTTGCGAAATATTATTCGCTGAACACTTTGCGGGGTGCCATGTTTTTGAGCACCTTGACCAGCTCCTCATTAGGGCTTAAGAGGATCTTCTCGCCACCTTCATAGTACATAGCATAACGCCCGTCCGGCTGCAATACCTCGCCGATACTATAATCCTTTTCCTTCACCTGACGGTTTTTGAAGTTATCCAGATGATAGGAGTAAACCGGTGCAAATACCTCCATGCGGTCAAGGCTGTAAGTACCGACACGCTTTCTCTTGCTCTTAGCCATGATCTTGTCCACGGACAGTTCCTTGTCCAGATAGAGGTATTCATATTCCAGATCGGTATACATATTCAGGAAATAAGCTCCCACCCCCGCTGCCAGTGCCACCGGCAGGAAAATGATAAACACGAACATTACCAGACAGCTCAGTACTGTCAGTGCGATCAATAATACCTTTAAAATTTTTGCCCAGGTGGGCTGTTTTGCTTTTACCAGACATTCTACGTAAGAATCACTCATTTTTTGTTTCCTTTTCTCTTCGTTTATTTTATGCAGAGCCTATTCCCTCTTAAGGAAAGCCTTCTCTTCCGGGCCGGTTCTGAAATTGCCCGCGCCGTTCTTCCGTTTCTTTGGGAAATCTCTGTTTACGGCTGTCCGGATTCTGTTTTCTCCTGACAATCGTTTTCTTTTATGATATATCATCTTCACAAAACTTGCAAGGCATGCCCGGATTTTCCCGGCGATTTAATTGTTTTTTTAGATTCCCCTCACACTTCGTTCATTGACTTTCAGATAGCGAACCTTTATCATTAGTATATTGTGAAGAAATTTACCCGGAATGTGGCGTTCTGCCATATTTCGGCAACAGAAAGGCGGATCTCCCCATGGCAGTAATGGATGAATTCAAAGAAGAACGAGAGGCATTGAAAAACGGTACGCCAAAGCAGAAACTGGCGTATTTCTGGTATTATTACAAGTGGCATGTGATCATTGCCCTGGTGGTGATCATTATGATCGTCAGTTTTGTAAAACAGCTTACAGACCGGAAGGATCCCTCTTTTTATGCCGTGATGCTGAATGCCAGCCTCTTAGATCAGATGACCTCGGAACAGCCGGATTTTGTTACGGATTTTGCAGAAAAAGAGGGCATTGATCTGAACACCAGCGATATCACTTTTGATACTTCCATCCGTATCGTGGAAGACAGCATGGATGAAACTTCTATCACTTCTTCCCAGAAGCTGATGGTGTATGTGGCAGCCAATGAATTGGACTGTATGATCACAGATTTCACTTCTTTCCAGAAATATGCCAACAGCAGCATGTTTCACGATCTGCGGGATATTCTCACTGATGAGCAGATACAGGCACTGGAACCTTATTTCTATTATGTAGACAGAGAAGTGGTACTGGCCATCGAAGCAGCCAACGATGATATGAATACCGATTATACCCCAGACTATCCCGATCCCCTCCACCCGGAGGACATGCAGGATCCCGTACCGGTAGGCATCTGCCTCTCAGACTGCAAGGATCTGACTGATACTTATTACTTCCGTGGTGACGGCATCGTCATGGGCATCTATGCCAATGCGGAACATGTGCAGACCGCGGTGGATCTGGCGGAGTATCTGTTGAATAAATAGAAAGTTAGCATAGCTACGAGCCATGCAAAAATAGAGTGGAACACCTCGATGGGCGCTTGCGCACAAGCGAGGCTGGTTCACTCTATTTTTATACCGTGCGTCCCGCCTTATCGGACGCACTTGACAGCCGTCTATGAAATAAGATTGACAGCGTTCCTTGCTGACAATCTTATGAATAATGTGGCTCATTGCGGAGGGTTTTATCTTCGGGACATAGTAGAAGAAAAATGTAGATTACGCCCCGCTTGTCAGAAACTTCCGGGGCTCAACAGAGAAAAAACATGGATTACGCCCCGCTTGTCGCAAACTTCCGGGGCTCAACAGAGAAAAAACATGGATTACGCCCCGCTTGTCGGAAACTTCCGGGGCTCAACAGAGAAAAAACATGGATTACGCCCCGCTTGTCGGAAACTTCCGGGGCTCAACAGAGAAAAAACATGGATTACGCCCCGCTTGTCGCAAACTTCCGGGGCTCAACAGAGAAAAAACATGGATTACGCCCCGCTTGTCGCAAACTTCCGGGGCTCAACAGAGAAAAAACATGGATTACGCCCCGCTTGTCGCAAACTTCCGGGGCTCAACAGAGAAAAAACATGGATTACGCCCCGCTTGTCGCAAACTTCCGGGGCTCAACAGAGAAAAAACACGGATTACGCCCTGCTTGTTGGAAGCTTCCGGGGCTCAACAGAGGAAAAACACGAATTACGCCCCGCTTGTCGCAAACTTCCGGGGCTCAACAGAGAAAAAACATGGATTACGCCCCGCTTGTCGCAAACTTCCGGGGCTCAACAGAGAAAAAACATGGATTACGCCCCGCTTGTCGGAAACTTCCGGGGCTCAACAGAGAAAAAACGTAAATTACAGGGCATTTCGTAACGTAAGCTATAATAAACGCCGCGATGCCCACTGCGGAAGGATGTTCCGTTTGCTGTGGACGTTCGTGGATTTGAAACTGCCATCCGCAATGAACCACGCTATTCATAAGATTGTCAGCAAAGAACGCTGCCAATCTTATTTCATATCGCGGCGTTCGCCGCATCTCGGCATAAGTAAAGACAGCGAATTGTGCGCAAGCGCCCATCGCTGTCTTCACTATGCCTATGCGCGGCTATGCTTTCGTAACTTTCCAGTTACAGCAGTTCCTTCAGCATCTGGTTGACGCTGGCGGGGTCTGCCTTGCCTTTCATGGCCTTCATGGTCTGGCCTACCAGGAAGCCGATGGCTTTCTCCTTGCCGTTGTGGTAATCCTCGACAGACTGGGAATTAGCGGCAATGACTTCCTCCACGACTTTACGCAATGCGCCTTCGTCATTGACGGTCTTCAGTCCCTTCTCCTCCACATACTGTTCGGGATCTACATCTTCCTCAAACATCACCTGGAATACCTCTTTTGCTACAGAAGAGTTGATGACTTTGCCGTCTACCAGTGCGATCAGCCTGCTCAGATGCTCCGGTGAGAACCGGATGTCCTCCGGCTCCATCTCTTTTTCTTTTAACAGGCGCATAGTCTCCACCATCAGCCAGTTGGACACCTTCTTGGGCTGGCTTCCCAGTGCCACGGAAGCTTCAAAGATATCTGCCAGATGCTTGGAGCCGGTGATGATATCGATATCATATTCCGGAATATCGTATTCTTCCTTGTAACGCTTCATCTTCTCGGTGCGGAATTCCGGCTGTCTGCTGCGGATGCTATCCAGCCACTCATCGCTGATATAGACCGGTACCAGGTCGGGATCCGGAAAATAACGATAGTCCTGTGCATCCTCCTTGGAACGCATGGCGTAGGAATATTCCTTATTATCATCCCAGCGTCTGGTCTCCTGAATGACCTCTTTGCCGGCCTCCAGCAGATCGATCTGTCGTTCCCGCTCCCCCTGAATGGCTCTGGCGATGGCCTTGAAGGAATTCAGGTTCTTCATCTCGGTACGGGTTCCGAACTTTTCCGCTCCCACTTCTCTCACGGACAGATTGACATCGGCACGCATGGAGCCTTCCTGAAGCTTACAGTCGGACGCTCCCAGATACTGGATCAGCAGACGTAATTTTTCCAAATAGGCAATGACCTCCTCCGCGCTGCGCATATCCGGCTCGGATACGATCTCGATCAGAGGCACACCGGAGCGGTTGTAGTCCACCAGTGTGCAATCTTCCCAGTCGTCATGCACCAGTTTACCGGCATCCTCCTCCATGTGGATCTCGTGGATACGCACCGGCTTCGTGTAAGCGTTGCCGTCCTCTCCCGCTACCTCGATTTCAACCGAGCCATTCCTGCAGATGGGCAGATACAACTGAGAGATCTGATAGTTTTGAGGGTTATCGGGATAGAAATAATTTTTTCTGTCAAATTTGCAATACTGTGTAATGGTACAATTCGTCGCAAGGCCTACTGCCACCGCATATTCTACCACCTGCTTATTCAGCACAGGAAGAGATCCCGGCATACCGGTACATACCGGGCAGGTGTGGGTGTTGGGTCTGCCGCCGAACGCCGTGGAACAGCCGCAGAATATTTTCGTCTTCGTGGCAAGCTCTACATGCACTTCCAGACCAATTACTGTTTCATATTGTTTTGCCATGTTGCTTACCTCCTCTGCTCATAGGTATAGGCTGCACGGATCAGTGTCTTCTCTTTGAAGCAGTCACCGATCAGCTGCATGCCGATAGGCAGTCCCTTGGAATCCGTGCCGCAGGGAACGCTGATACCGGGCAGTCCCGCCAGGTTGATGGAGATGGTGTAGATGTCTCCCAAATACATCTTGATGGGATCCGCCAGACTGCTGCCCAGCTTCGGTGCGGTAGTGGGTGCCACCGGTCCTAAGATCACATCGTATTTTGCAAAAGCTTCGTCAAAAGCCTTCTTGATCAATGCTTTCACGCGGAGTGCCTTCAGGTAATAAGCATCATAATAACCGGAGCTTAATACAAAGGAGCCCAGCATGATACGACGCTTCACCTCGGGTCCAAAGCCCTGGGAACGGCTTCTCTTGTACATGGTGTGCAGGTCCTCCGCATCCTGTGCACGGTAACCGTATTTTACACCGTCGAAACGCTCCAGATTGGAGCTGGCCTCTGCTGCTGCGATCGTATAGTAAGTGGGAATCGCATAGTCTACCAGACTTAAATCGAACTCCTCCACTTCTGCCCCCTGTGCTTTCAATACTTCCGCTGCTGCCAGTACCGCATCCCTGACCTCGGGATCCAGTCCTTCTCCAAAATAGTCTCTGGGAATACCGATCTTCATTCCTTTCACATCCGCTACCAGTGCGGATGTAAAATCCGTATCCTCCCGCTTCATGGAAGTGGAATCTTTGGGATCATGGGAAGTGATGGCTTCCAACACAGTGGCACAGTCTGTCACATCCTTGGTCAGCGGTCCGATCTGGTCAAGAGAGGAACCATAAGCGATCAGTCCGTAACGGGATACCGTTCCGTAGGTGGGTTTCATGCCGACCACCCCGCAATAGGATGCGGGCTGTCGGATGGAACCGCCGGTATCGGAACCCAATGCTGCAAAGCATTCTTCCGCTGCCACTGCCGCTGCAGAGCCGCCGGAGGAACCGCCGGGCACATGCTCCGGGTTTCTGGGATTCTTTGTCACTCCGTAATAAGAAGTCTCCGTGGTGCTGCCCATGGCAAACTCATCCATATTGGTCTTGCCCAGAATCACTGCGCCTGCCTTTTCCAGATTCAGCACTGCTTCCGCACTGAAGGTCGGCACAAAATTCTCTAAGATTTTAGAAGAGCAGGTGGTCAGGGTTCCCTCGGTGCACATATTGTCTTTGATAGCAAAGGGAACCCCGGCCAGAGGCCCGGTCAGTTCGCCTGCTTCAATCTTTTTCTGTACTTCCGCCGCCTGCTGCAATGCCTTTTCCCGTTCTACGGTCACATAGCAGTGGTAGGTATCTTCGCTGGCTGCGATCTTATCCAGAACGGCCTGCGTGGCTTCCACCGACGTAGTCTTACCTTCCCGGATCGCCTTAGCCAGCTCTACTGCTGTCTGGGATAAAATATCCATATCCATTCTCCTTTTTTAATGTCTGATGGAAAACCATTACCGCCTAAATGCTGTAACCAGATTATAAAGCGGTATTCTACCCGACTTCTAATCAAAAGTCTTTGGTACCACAAACATGTTGTCCTTCTCGCCGGGTGCATTGGCCAGGGTCTGTTCACTCTCATCCCCATTGGTCACCACATCCTCACGGAAGACATTCTGAACCGGGAATACATGAGACATAGGTTCCACTCCCGTTGTATCCAGTTCGCTTAGTTTGTCGATATAGTCCAGCATTCTGCCCATATCCTTTTTCGCCGCTTCCTTCTCTTCATCAGAAAGCTCAAGTTTTGCCAGAATGCCTACATATTCTATGGTCTCGTCACTGATCACGTTCGCCATACTGATCCTTTTTCCTTTCCATTCTGCATGTTTTCAGGTGCTTTCCTACGAAACTCATAGCACCCTGTGCAGTCACAAATTGACACGTACTATCAGAGTTTCTTCACGAAAGAGCCTCTGCTCTGAGTAATCAGAAGTTCTTTCCGCACTAATCTCTCACTTTAATGTGTACCTCACGCAGCTGCTGTTCCGTCACTTCGCCGGGAGCCCCGCACATCAGATCCTGTGCATTGCCGTTCATAGGGAAAGCGATCACCTCACGGATGTTATCCTCGTTCCGAAGCAGCATGATCATACGATCCACGCCGGGAGCCATTCCCGCATGAGGGGGAGCTCCGAACTGGAATGCCTGATACAGTGCTCCGAACTTGGTCTTTAATGTCTCTTCGTCATAACCTGCGATGGCGAAAGCTTTTTTCATGATCTCGATGTCATGGTTACGTACTGCGCCGGAGGAGAGTTCCACACCGTTGCATACGATGTCGTACTGATAAGCCAGGATCTCCAGCGGATCCATGGTGTTCAGTGCTTCCAGACCGCCCTGGGGCATAGAGAACGGATTGTGGGTGAATCCGATCTGCTTCGTCTCGGGATCCAGCTCAAACATCGGGAAATCGTTCACATAGCAGAAACGGTAAGCATCCTTCTCGATCAGATTCAGTTTCTCGCCCAGCTCAGTACGGATATGACCGGCATAGTAGTTCGCCTTATCCTCTTTGTCCGCAATAAAGAAGATGGTATCTCCGGCAGAAAGTCCTGCCATTTCTGCCAGTTCTCCCTTCATCTCTTCGGGAATAAATTTATCGATGGGTCCCTTGTAGCTCATATCCTCTGCCACTTCGAGATAACCAAGTCCACCCATACCAAGAGAAGTTGCAAAGCTTAGCAGCTTCTCATGGAAGCCTTTGGACATCTCCGCATGTACCTTGATGGCACGGACGGTTCTGCCGATAAACGGCTTAAACGTACATCTCTGGAAGAACTCCGTCACATCCATAATTCTCAAAGGATTGCGCAGATCCGGCTTGTCACAGCCGAACTCCAGCATGGCCTGTTTGTAACTGATGATAGGGAACGGTGTCTCGGTGATCCTGCTGCCTTCGGGAGCAAATTTCTCAAAGGTATCATGCAATACTTCCTCACCAACCTTGAAGACATCCTCCTGGGTTACGAAGCTCATCTCGAAGTCCAGCTGATAGAACTCTCCGGGAGATCTGTCTGCTCTGGCATCCTCATCACGGAAGCAGGGAGCGATCTGGAAATACTTATCGAAGCCGGAAGCCATGAGCAGCTGCTTATACTGCTGCGGTGCCTGGGGCAGCGCATAGAATTTTCCTTTAAATTTTCTGCTGGGAACAATATAGTCTCTGGCGCCCTCGGGAGAAGAAGCACACAGGATCGGAGTCTGGATCTCCAAAAATCCCATGTCTGTCATCTTCTGACGCAGATAACTGATCACCTTGGAACGAAATACAATGTTATCCTTTACTTTTGCATTTCTAAGGTCAAGATAACGATATTTTAATCTGACATCTTCCCGGATCTCTTTAGACGTCTGGATCTCGAAAGGAAGCTGTTTATATACTCTTCCCAACACATCGATCTTGTGTGCTTCCAGTTCGATGGTGCCGGAAGGAATCTTCGGATTGTAGGTCTCTTCGTCCCTGTGCTCCATGAGACCGGTAATGGACAGGCACATTTCCTTGGTGATGCCCTTTAAAAGCTCCGGCTTACGGATGACCACCTGTAACACACCGTACATATCCCGCAGATCGATAAAGGATACGCCGCCGTGGTCACGGATGTTCTCCACCCAGCCTGCCACCTGCAAAGTCTGTCCGATCTGCTGTTCACTGATCTCTTTCATTGTTAAATCTCTGTACATATCGCACCTCCTGTTATATAGTGTCCCGAATGTGCGCTCCCTGTACAGCTTATTTTTGAATACAAAAAGCCCCGGGACATGTTAAAACATATCCCGGGACGAATCATCTAATCCGTGGTACCACCCGAATTGACAGGCGCCTTTGCCTATCCACTCTTGTCACTTAACGCGTGCAACGTGTCATCCTAGCTGCATTTTGATTTCTGCAGTTCAGATCACCTGCTCCGGAGTGTTCCCTTCGCCAACTTCCGCAAACAGCGCTCTCAGTCGGTGACGCTGTATTCCTGTCGTTTTCCTTGGCAAGAGTCTCTTTCATAGCATTTACAAAATAGTTTTTCAACTTAGGTTTATAATATTCGCACAAATCAAATCTGTCAAGCGTTTTTTATTGTAACAGTTCAGCCATGGACATATCCGAGCGCAAAAATCATGCTTGCATGATTTTTCGAACGAATATGTTCATGAGATGAGCGCCGGTTTATGAGCAAAGGTAGTCACGAAGTGACGGAAAGCGTGTCAACGCGACTTTGCGAATGGCGCGGGCTGAACGGAAGATTAGTTGCTGCAACTTTAGTTGCATGCACTCTTGAACTGATTCCAGATCTCCGCATGCAGATCCTCTGCCTCCTGGGAGATATTCTGCACGATCTCGCCCTCAGCTGCATCTTCCGGCAATACGATCATTTTCTTCATGTCGTCGGAAATATACTCTTCCGCAGCTTTGTTGGTGCAGTAGTAGCCGATATACTCATAGCATTTCGCCGCATTCTCAGGATCGTTGATATAGTCCAAAAATGCATAAGCCGCATCTGCATTGGGTGCCTGGGAAGGTATAAATCCGGCCATGATGCCGAAGCCCAGTCCCTCCTTGGGATATACCACTTCCAGATCCGGTCTCGCCTGCAGTGCCGCAGATACCTGGGAAGTATACAGGAACGCTGCTGCCACCTCACCGCTGATCAGATAATCCTGCGTATTATTGTCATTGATCACACGGATATTGGGAGCCAGACTCAGAAGCTTCTCTCCTGCTGCCCGGATCACATCCAGATCCTCGGTGTTGAAGGATTCTCCCATGGTCTTTAAAGTGATGCCGTCGATAACACGATAGTTTGCCGTCAGTGCCACGTTATTTTCCAGTGCCGGATTCCACAGATCCTCATAGCCTGTGATCTTCACATCCGTCAGTCCCGGATCGTATACGATCAGAGGAATGCCCGCTCCGTAGGGCACGGTATATTCGTTCTTCGGGTCATAGAACTGAGACATAAATACAGGATTCAGGTTATCATAAGTACTGATTCTGGAAGTATCCAGCTTCTGAGCCAGGCCCTCCTGAATGGCCAGCTCAATGATATAGTCATCCGCAATGACCAGATCGTAATCACCGCCCTTGGTTTCTTCCAGCTTCGCCAGCATATCCTCATCATAGTCAAAATTAGAATAATTGATACGGATACCGGTCTCTTTTTCAAAACCATCTAAAATCTCCTGGGGGAACATGCCGTCCCAGGTATAGAGATTCAGTTCTCCCTTATCTTCTTTACCGCCTGCTCCACAGCCGGTAAACAACGTGACCAGCATGGTCGCTGCCAACAGCATTGCCAGCTTTTTCTTCATAATCTCCTCCTTCGATACAGTTCTCCTGCATCATCTGCTATACATTTTTATGTTGTTACTTATCCGCAATTGCATTTGCGGAATCGTTCTTTCCTCATTTTCCCCCGGCAGCTTTCTCTACAGCTGTCTGCGACTTACGTCCCAGCACATACGCCCCCGCCAGACACAACAATATCACAAACAGCATGACCGTGGCAAGTGCATTGATCTCCGGTGTCACACCGGTCTTTAATTTCGTGTAGATCTTCACCGGCAGGGTATTGACCTTCGGTCCAGTGACAAAAATACTGATCACCACATCGTCGAAGGACATGGCAAATGCAAGCAGCACTCCCGACAGGATCGCCGGAAGAATCTGTGGCAGGATCACATCCCTAAATACCTGCCACTTCGTAGCTCCCAGATCCAGCGCCGCCTCTTCCAGAGACCGGTCCATTCCCACCAGTCTCGCCCGTACCATAGTGAACACATAGGGCACACAGAACGTGGTATGGGCGATCACCAGCGTGACCATACCAAAGGGCAGTCCCATCAGGGAAAATACGGACAAAAATACCATGCCCAGAATGATCTCCGGGATCATGATGGGGAGTGTGGACACATAGGCCACTGCATCGTCCAGTTTCCGTTTTCTGCGGCTCATCCCCAGTGCTCCCGAAGTGCCGATCAACACCGCAAAGGCACAGCTAAGTACCGCAAGGATCAGGCTGTTGATCAGTGCTTCCCCCAGATCTCTGTCCCGGAACAACTCCCGGTACCATTTCAGGGAAAAGCCTTCCCACACAGAGGTCAGTTTGGAAGCATTAAAGGAATACGCCACCGTCAGCAGGATTGGAATATAGGTCAGCACTGTGATCACCGCCACATATACAAAGGGCCATTTTTTCTTTTTCATACACTACATCATCCCTTCCAGCTGTGAGGTTCCGGTGATCTTGCGGTACAGACGGATCATCACCGAAGTCAGCACCATCAGTACTGCGGACAGCGCCGCCGCAAAGGGCTGATTCCGCCCCTTGGTGATCTGTTCCTGGATCACACTGCCTACCAGCACGATCTTATTGCCGCCCAGAATATCCGCTATGAAAAACAGTCCCATGGACGGAATAAAGGACAGCACCACGCCGGACAAAAGTCCCGGCAGCGTCAGCCGGAAGCTGACGGTCCAGAAGGCTTTCCACGCCGAGGCTCCCAGATCTCTGGAGGCTTCCACCAGAGAGGCATCCAGCTTCTCCGCACTGGAATACACCGCCAGGATCATAAAAGGCAGTAGCGAATAAACCATTCCCACTACCACTGCCGGATAAGTGTAAAGCAGCTTTAACGGCTGCTTCGTCAGGTGCAGCCCCATCAGGATCTTATCCAGTACACCATTGCTGCGAAAGACAATAATCCAGCCGTACAGGCGGATCAGCGCACTGGTCCAGAAAGGGATCATAATGAGCAACAGCATCCTGCGCTTCCAGACAGCGTTCATTTTTGCCATGAAATAGCCGTACGGATATCCGATCAGCGCCACGAAAAAGGTGGCGGTAAATGCCAGCTTCAGAGACTGCCAGAAAGTATCCAGATACAGCGGTTCCAATATTCTTTTGTAATTGTCCAGCGTGAACGTAAAGTCCACACCCCAGACCTGTGCTCTCTGTAAAAAGCTTAACAGAAACAGATACAGGATCGGCAGTGCCACAAACAGAATCGTGAACACATACATAGGGATCATCAGTCCGACATTCCCGCTTCTCCTGCGTCTGTTACTTGTGATTTTCGTCTTTGTCATTATCTATTACCTTTACTGCGTCTTTCGCATCCCAGCCGATCTTCACCTGCTGTCCCGGCTGTAAGTCATTGTCGATTCCATAGCGGCTGGCGGTCAGAGTCTGTCCGTCCGGCAGGCCAAACAGAATGCGCAGCTGCCCTCCGGCAAAGCTTTTTTCCACCACGACAGCCTCCTGTGTGCAGACTGCCTCCCCGTTCATCAGAATGTTTTCCGAGCGGATGGCAAAAGTCTCCCCATTTTTATGCAGAATATTCGCATTTCCCACAAAATCCGCCACATAGCTGGTCTGCGGCTGATAGTACACCTCATTGGGCGTCCCCAGCTGTTCCAGGATGCCTTCGTGCATGACACCGATGCGGTCCGACATATTGATGGCTTCTTCCTGATCGTGAGTGATGTAAATAAACGTGATCCCCAGCTGCTTCTGCAGACGTTTCAGTTCCAGCTGCATCTGCCTGCGCAGCTTCAGATCCAGTGCTCCCAGCGGTTCATCCAACAACAGCACCTTCGGCTCATTGATCACCGCTCTGGCAATGGCAATGCGCTGCTTCTGTCCGCCGGAAAGCTGATCCGGCATCCGTTTTCCGTACTCTTCCAGCTGGACCAGACGAAGTGCCTGTTCTACTTTTCTCTCGATCTCTGCCTTCGGAACTTTGCGGATCTTCAATCCATATCCTACGTTGTCCGACACATTCATATGCGGAAACAGGGCATAATTCTGGAACACCGTATTGACATCCCGTTTGTTCGGCTCACGGTTCGTAATGTCCTGTCCTTCCAGGATCACCTGCCCGGCATCCGGCAGCTCCAACCCTGCAATAATGCGTAAGGTCGTGGTCTTGCCACAGCCAGAGGCGCCTAACAGCGTAATAAATTCTCCCTGTCCGGCTTCTAAGTCAATGCCCTTTAATACTTCTGTATTGTCAAATGATTTCCGGATCTGCCGAAGTTGTAATATACTTTCGCCCATGCACCGGCTCCTTTCCTCATTTTCGTATATCATTTTTGATACAGATTCTACCGTATTTTTTTATCTCAGTCAATCCTTTATCCCCAGGCAATAAAAACGATAAAAACAGGCTGCCGGCTTCAGAGCCGCCAGAATATCAGGCATTAAAAAATGCCAAGCCACAGGTTTTCATCCTGGGCTCAGCACCATATTTTACAACTCAACAACCCGGTCATTCACCTGTGTAAAGCTGCCTCCGTCCATATTTTTACGTACAAAGGGAACCCCCCTGCGCACATAGTATACATTATCCTGAAGCAGGGCATCCGGATTCTCTGACGGGCTGATCGTACCACCGAGATCATCATAGCTGATATTATCGCGGAAGGTATTATGGATCGCCTCCTGCAGACAGAACATCACACAGCCTCCCTCATTCTGCCTGCTGTAATTGGATTCATACACCGTTCCGTCCCCGGAATCCGCATCATATGCCATGCCGTCCTGATTGAGTCTGGTGTCCGTGACTTCATTATAACGAAACAGGGCATCCTTGCATTTCCAGGGCCAGATCCCGGCTGCCACTTTTCCCATCCGGTCGCCCGGCTCGCAATAGATCCGGTCATTGATCTCGCAGGCCACAGAGTCTGCCATATTATGCTCCACCAAAGGACGCAGGGCATACATCGGCGTGATCCCATCCCCACCGGCCTCTTTTACATAATTATTCCGTATCTGCATATTTTCATGTCCATAGTTCAGAAAAACGGCTTCCGTAAGCTCTGCCCCCCGGAACTTATCATGGGCATAGGTATAGCCTGCTGCAATTCCCCAGCGGCTGACCCGGTGCACGAAGCATCCTTCAATAACGATATCCCGATACCGTGCCACACCCGTCAGCTCCTCACATTCCGGACGGAGCGCTGTCATATAGATCCCACCGTTGTTCATGTGTTTATCGTAGACATTCCCATGGACATCATGGATCCACAGATTCCTAAGTGTGATGCCGCCCCGCACCCCTTTGTCCTTAGCCACCACAGCCACACCGGTACGGTTCATTTTCTCACCCAGACTATAACGCTCTCCCGGGATCATGCTGCCTTCATTCGTGATCTCCAGATCCTCGACCACAATATGCTCCGCATCGTACAAAAGCACTGCGGAAGATACATAGCCGTGATACACATGCGTAGGTGCATCCAGCGGGGTCCCATAATCCTGATACCAGATCCCCTGTCCGCAGGCATCGATCCGCGGCGGTGCATCTGCTGTGCCGTACGCTCCGATCACGATCGGTGCCTCTTTCGTACCGCTGTCTGTCACATGCAGATATTGTCCGTAAAATACACTGCCCCGCTCCAGCAGGACACGGTCGCCCGGCTGCAGGTGTCTTCGATTGACAGCAGACAGACTGGCAAACGCCGTACTGCATGTGCGTCCGTCATTTTCATCACTGCCTGTTCTCTGACTCACATAATATGTCGCAGATAAGCTTGTCATATGCATCCTCCCGTAACCGTTTCTCAATGATCTGTGACACCTCCTCATAGGTAAAATAATCCCCATGATAGCGTCCGAACAGATCTCTGTTCTGTTCGTAAAAATCCCGTTTCTCCTGCTCCGTGAAATCCGGGCAGAAGCCACCTTCCCGGACCTTCTCACACGGCTGCACAAAATCCAGCTTCAGGCGGGTCAGCTCATATTGCAGATACGCCGGTGCGGAAAAATAATGCGGTCCGTAGAACCGCTGTCCTTCCTGTTCCATTCTCCGCAGCTCTTCATTGTGCTTCTGTCGTCGGGTCTCCAGACCCTCCATGGTGGGATCCTCGATCAGGCCCATTCTATGCGCCAAAAGGAAGGCTCCCTGAGCCTTCCTGATATGCGCCTGTGTCATAGTTTCCTGTTTTGGCATTTTCTGTTGCATTATTTCACTGCTCCCGTAATTCCATTTGCAAAGCTCTTCTGTAAACACAGGAAGATGATCGCTGTAGGAAGTGTACAGATCAATACTCCCAGCATCAGCATACCATAATCCACACTGTATCCACTCTTCAGATTGGCTACTAACATCGGCATGGTGATCGCCTTGCTGTCCTGTAAAATGATCGTCGGCCACAGATAATTATTCCACGCATTCATAAATGTAACCGTCATCGCCGCTCCATAGGTAGATTTCATCACCGGGATGAACATCCGGAAGAAAATCTGTATTTCGCTCAGACCTTCCAGTCTGGCAGCCTCGATAATATCATGAGGGAAAGAACGTGCCGCCTGTCTGAAAAGCATGATCATAAACGGAGTCGAGATGGATGGCAGTGCCAGTGCGATCCAGGTATTTACCAGCTTCCAGGAGGTAAACATCTTGAACAGGGGGATCATGATCGCTACGAACGGAAGCATCATTGCCAGCAGCAGAATACTCATCAGAATATCCTTGCCCTTATCATGATAGATCTCAAATCCATAACCGGCAATGGAACAGATCAGCAGTGTCACAACCGTGATCACGATCGCATTGCGGAAGGAATTAAACATTGCAAGTCCGAGATTCTGCATGTCGACCAGGGTCTTGAAATTCTCGATCATATAGGTACCCGGGATCAAGCGTCCTCTTACCACATCAATACTCTGGTTAGTCGCGCCGCACAGCATATAATACAGCGGAAATGCTGACAGAAAACTTGCTATCACTAAGATCGTGTAGGAAATCATTTGTTTGAATTTAGTCACGTTTGTCACCCACCTTCATCTGAATTGCAGACAGAACCGCTACCATCACAAGTATGCATACAGACAACGCTGCCGCATAATTAAATTTCGGTGTCTCCACAAAGGAGATATTGTAGATGTAATGCGCCAATGTCATTGTAGATTTTCCGGGACCGCCTGCTGTCAGGTTCATAGACTCATCGAACAGCTGCAGTGTTCCCGAAGTAGACATGATCGCCGTCATCAGAATGGTCGGCTTTAACAACGGTATCGTGATCTTCATAAACTGCTGGAACGGTGTCGCGCCGTCGATGTAGCTTGCCTCATATACAGAATAATCGATATTCTGTAATCCTGCCAGATAGAATACCATATTATATCCGGTCCATCTCCAGATCAGTGCGATCACGATGACCCAACGCGCCGGCCATGTACTCTGGAACCAGTCCACAGAAGACAGTCCGATGGCCATCAGCACTCTGTTGACCACTCCATCCGGAGCAAACAATGACTTAAATATCATGGAATAAGATACCAGTGACGTTGCACACGGAAGAAAGATCAAAGTGCGGAAAATACCTTTCCCTTTTATCTTAGGATTATTCAGCAGCTGCGCCAGCATCAGTGCGAGCACAAGCATGATCGGTACCTGAATCACAAAATAAAAGAAGGTATTGAACAAGCATTGCTGGAATGTTTTATCCTTGAAGATTCTGGCATAATTCGCTACACCATTAAAGACTCCTCCTGTCTTCCGGAAAGAAAGAAGGATGGCCTGTGACATCGGATAGAAACAAAATACAAATATTAAAATCGATGCCGGGAGCAGGAATGCCCATCCGGTCAGATTATGCCTTTTTTCCAAACTTAATTTTGCTTTCTTCTTTTCCATGTTTCTCTCCTACAACAGTACCGGGAACGCACTGCTGCACCCCCGGTACTATCCAGTTTCCATACTCTGGTGATTATTCAGCGATATTAAACTCTACGGTATCCTGAGCGTTTTTGATCTCTGTATCGATATCAGCGTTCTTCTGGACAACGTTGGTGATTGCATCTGTCAGTGCGCTTCTGATGTCAGAGTAGTATGCACCGTAGTCAATTCCGGGAACATGTCCGGCGAACTCTACGATATCCTTGTACACTGCCTGACCGCCGTAGAACTCATTGCCCTCATTATAGGTCTCAGACTGTGCTGCGGGCAGGTAACTTGCGATCGCTCCTGCATTTACCAGCAGATCATCGTATAAATCTACATCCGCACCAAAGGTAGCGTTCAGGAAATCAAATGCCAGATCGGTATTTTTGCAGTTAGAAGATACTGCCCAGCTTGCACCACCGCAGTTAGCGTAGTTGGTTGCGCCTTCTACATCATCTAACTTAGGCATATTCACGATTGCCCATTTACCTGCCTGATCCTCTGCTGCCTGAATGGAGGACATGATCCAGCAGCCCTGGATAACGCCTGCAGCAGTACCCTTGTTCATGGAAGCGATATACTGATCCCAGTCGGTATAATCTGCCATGATTCCTTCATCGATCAGCTGCTTATAGGTCTCGATTGCTTTCTTCAGTGCTGCGTTGTCAACCAGTGTCACCTTTCCATCCACCATGGGAGAAGCGCCTGCAGACTGTAACATCTCGATCACAATCTCAGAACCGCCGGAGCAGGTCAGCATGGGAACATCATTCGCAGCCATTACCTTCTTGGACAGCTCCATGAACTCAGACCATGTGGTATCCTTGAAATCTTCTACCTTAAGGCCTGCTGCTTCTACCATATCGGAACGGATCGCCATGATGGTAGCACCATTATCAAAAGGAATACCATAATGTGTTCCATCTACAGTGGAGTCAGCCAGCTTACCCATAGAGAACTGGGAGAAATCAATTCCGCAGTCATCCAGTGCTGTGAAGATTCCGGGATAATTGGTTGCATTTTTGTGGAAGGAATAATCCTGCATCAGGAAGATATCCGGTAATGTGCTGTAATCACCGGCTTCAGCCGCTGTGATCAGAGCAGTCTCGATATCGCTATATACCTTCTCCTGAATGTCTAACTTGAAGTTAGGATGATCCACCTGATATGCCT
Source organism: Clostridium sp. AM34-9AC (assembly GCF_003480225.1). Taxonomy (NCBI): domain Bacteria; kingdom Bacillati; phylum Bacillota; class Clostridia; order Eubacteriales; family Clostridiaceae; genus Clostridium; species Clostridium sp. AM34-9AC. The sequence continues at coordinate 116,058 of NZ_QUIU01000002.1, read as the reverse complement.
TCTCTGCCTGCTTCATTGCATAGACATTGAAGTTAGGATCCCAGCACCATACGGTCAGTGTCTCGTCTTCTGCGGAAGCAGTTGTTTCTGCTGCTGCCTCTGTTTCCTTGGATGCCTCGCTGGATGCTGCGCTCTGCGCATCATTTTCGGCAGGCTTGCTGCCACATCCGGCCAGCATGGACATAGCCATTGCCGCTACTAAGAGCACGCTTAATACTTTCTTTTTCATCTTAAATAACCTCCTTATACTTGTAAAGTACTTCCTTATAAAATATGAAACGCTTTTTGCCTTCCATAAGTTACCTGTCTTCGATATCGTCCACCCAACGCATTTCGCCGGGTTTCAGATCCAGCACATACGCACATTTTCCTTTGATATACAGCTCTGTGTGCTGTGCCTGTGCTGAGTTGTTGATCACTGCGATCTTGCCGGTCTTCTGGAATACCGTTACTTCGGTATCCACATTCGTTACATAGTAACGCTTCATCTCCTGCTCCATGCCGGCTGCATAATAGATTGCCCGAAGCAGAAGTCTGCAGTTCTGAGGAGAATACGGAAGACCTGCAAAATACACACTGTGTCCTCTGCCATATTCATTGACCACCAGCTGGCTGTATTCCCCATCCATCGCAAGGATCTGATAATGTCCGCCCTGTGCATAGACGCGGCTGGTGCCCTCGCCGAAATCTAAGCTTCCGTCAATATCCTCTAAGATAAAGTGATCGTCATTTTTCTCATTATATTTGTCCGTGCTGAGAGAGAAGCACATCTCGCGGTCTACACCGAGCACATCGGACAATTGGAAATATCTTCCCTGATGCTGATAAGCGGTAGGCTCACCCACACCGATGAAGCCGCCTCCCTGATCCACAAAGCGTCTGATATTGGTCAGGACCTTTTCGTCGATCCAGTTCTCCGCGCCGCTGAATGCGGTGTACGCATCCCCGACATTAATGATGACCTTGATCTCCTCAGGGATGCCATTCCTGACATCATCAAAGGAAATGAACTCGACCTCAAAAGGCATTCCGCTTAAGCATTCCAGTACTCCCTCTGCGGAATAGGTTTCCCTGTGCCAGATCGCATGATGTACCTGATTGGACATCCACCTTCTCTGACTGCCCCAGCAGTTCAGGATCGCCACCTTGAAAGGTGCCACATAGGAAGCTGTCCCCTGCATATTTTCATGGATCTCCCGAAACTGTGTTACTACATTTTGTATTTCATCAATGAAACCGGGCCAATTACTTGCCAGCTTCAGATAACCGCCATATCCGATCCTGTCCAGAGGGGACCTGAGTAATGCACGCCTTGCTTTACGCCAGTTATCCCTTGCCTCTCCGATCGGGTCACCGCCTTCGCAGAACACATCCGGGAAAAAGTAAGGCAGCAGCCGTCCTTCGGTATAATCCACTCCCTTGATATCAGAGATCATACGAAGCGTCACACCGCTTCCGACAGAACCTACCACTGCATCCAGTCCGATGCCCGCGAAATATTTACCGTAGGGCTCTGTTCCGATCCAATGATCTCCGAGGAACATCATAGCTTCCTTGCCATAAGAATGTACAATATCTACCAGCTCCTTCGCCAGCGCACATACCTCGATCTGCTGGAACTCTATGAAATCCAGGAACTGTTTGCTGGGAACGCGGAACATGCTGTTGTGATATCCCTGATCCACAATGTACTCCGGGCGGAATTTGTAACCTGCCCATTTTTCAAACTGTTCCAGGATATAGGGGCTCACACTTGCGCTGTATCCAAACCACTCTACAAATTTTTCCCGCTTCTTGTCATCGAAGGTCAGTGTAAACTGATGGAAAAAGGTAGTGAAGCGGACCACATCGATATGAGGATTGTCTTCACACCATTTTCTCAGCTTGTCTTTCACATACTGTTTGGTCTTGGGCTGTCTCACATCGTAAGTGAGCTGATGCGGTGTATCCTTCCAGTCATTCGTGATGAAATTGTACATGTGTACCGGATCCCAGATCAAAAATGCCAGAAAGCTTACCGTATACTCATGATAGGGGATCGTACGGATCTCCACTTCACCGGATGCCTCATCAAATTCCCATGCATCCGTCGGCACCACTTCACCGGTCGTTCTGTCGATCACTTCCCACCAACGCTTCGGATCGTCCAGCGTATTGACCTTAAGCTGCTCCGTATGGAAGCCTTCCATCAGTCGGATGCGGAGTGTTTCCCCTCTGGCGGTGATGCGGTTGCTGATCAGGTATTCCTGCTGGATCTCCTCCGGATGCTTCATTGCCCACGCATTATCCTTTCGCGTGGTATAATAAGTTGCATATTTCTTCACCGGCTCTGACAAAAGTGCTTCCGGCATTTCGGTTCCGTCACAGTCTCTTAAAGCGTCTGCACCCAGAAGATTTTTTAAGCGTATCGTTTCGTCAATGATGTCTGCATCGGTCGGCAGCGTCAGTCTTCCTGTCATCGCATGGTTTCCTCCCATCACTTTTGTACTATCTTGCAGCTGATGACTAAAGTATATCGGCTTCCTGACCTGATATCAATTTCTTTGTTGCTTGTTTTGTTATGTTTATTGCTATTTTGTTACTAAAATAGTGGATTTTTTGAAATGATTATGTATAATATGCTTATCCCAATCATACAGTTTTTTATTTTTTCGTCTTTTTTACGAATGTGTTTGTAAAATATTGTTCTTTTTATATATTCATTATAAAAAATGCTGTGAATTTGAAAAAGTGCACAATAAAATAAGATAAAGAAGGTATCTATTTATGAGTAATGAATTTGTCAATATCGGATCGGCAAACAGTTCCCCGGAACATTTCCAGCTTCGTTATATCTCCATCTCCAAATACGAAGGTGACTGGCAGTCCCTTCCGCATACCCACCACTTTTCAGAACTGTTCTATGTCCTGCGGGGCGAGGGCGCCTTCTATATAGAGAACGAAAAGGTGCCTGTGAAGACGGATGATCTGGTCATCATCAATCCCTATGTAGAGCACACGGAAAAAACACTTCCCAACGATCCCATGGAATATATCGTATTCGGTGTGGACGGACTTGCATTTTCTTTTTCCGGTGCAGGGCAGGACAATCCGAAGGGATACAGCTTCTATAGCTACGGCTCTGATAAAAAACAGTTCATCAACTTTGCCCAGCTGATGATGCAGGAATTCCGCGACAAACTTCCCGGCTTTGAACAGGTGTGCCACGGACTGCTCCAAGTGCTTCTGGTATATATTTCCCGGAAGCAGAATCTGTCCGTCATCTCTGACTCCTCCTTCCAGTTGTCCAAGGAATGTGCTCTGGCGAAGCGTTATATCGATTCCAACTATTCCCAGAACATTACACTGGATTCCCTGGCGGAGATCACACATATCAACAAATTCTATCTGGCACACTCCTTTACCGAATGTGTCGGACAGTCTCCGATCAATTACCTGACAGACCGGAGGCTGGAAGCCTGCAAGGGGCTTCTGGTGTCCTCCAATCTGTCGGTAGCTCAGGTAGCCACCAGCGTCGGCTTTTCTTCGCAGTCTTATTTCTCGCAGATCTTCCGTAAAAAGACCGGCATGACACCGCGCCAGTACCGGAGCCGGTATGCCAGAAAATAATGTGTACACTCATAAAAGACCTCACTGCCGGCGCATCTGCCGACTGTGAGGTCTTTTATAATGGACATTTATTCACTTATTTGATCCAGCCCCAGCATAATCCCAGATATTCCACCAGAAAATACATCCCCCGCAGCCATATCAGCACGGCACAGCCATAGAACATCCAGACATTTTCTTTCTGCCTGTCTGCGATTTTCCCTACCATGGATAAAATCGCACAAATCAACAAAACCATCGTTCCGAAAGCCGCCCGGTCCGGATAGTGTGGGGACAGGATCATGGCACCCCAGGACAACAGTGCCCCCAGCAATAACAGCACTGTATTTCTGCCCAGTTTTTCTTTCAGAATGCCTTTGCAGACGATCAGTGCAAATACCGTAAGCAGCAGGGCAGGGAACAGATACTCCATAACTCCCTTCGCTTCTGCGTAGCAGCGCAGATACATTCTCCACAGCAGGCTGTAGGCTTCTTCCCCCGTCTCCCCGCTGCGGACAAAATTGCCCGGTGCAGCGATCATCAGAATGGTTCCCGCCAGGCAGCTGATGTTTCCCAGATACATCCACACCGGAGCTTTTTTGTGCTCTCTGTGTCTTAACAGGATCACCAGAAGACTCAGGAGCCATACCGCAGGCCCCATATTCTCATTGCTCCAGCCTGCGATCAGTCCCAGTGGAAGGATCCAGATAACGATCCCCGGCAGATTTTTCTCCTCATATTTCAGATAGCAGAACAAAAATGCCAGCAGAAAACCCGCCATATACAGATAATTCGCTGCTCCGGCTTCCCAGAACATACTCATTTTCCAGTTGGCATTCAGCCCCAGGATCATCCCCAACGCTGCAAACCAGTACGGGAGCTTACGTCTGTCTGCTATCATGCAGGCCAACCATCCCAACAGCAGTGTCATTCCTGTATTCAGGATATCCGCCCAGTGTTCTCCGGCCAGCAGGATCAGCTGCAGCAGTGCATGCGCCATGCTTCTGCCGCCCCAGTTAAAATAATGCCAGATCTGCGCACGGATAATGTCACTGAGATTCCGGATCGGTGTATCCGCATACAATACCGTCGAATACCACTCATCATCCATCATAAATTCGATCTCATAGTTGACGCGCCACACGATCAGTGCTGTCAATGCGATCAGTACCGGGCTGATCCACCGGATTGCTTTTTTCTGCTTTTCCTGCATATATCTGCTCCATTCCTCTTATGGCAAAGAACGGCTGCCTATAACTGAATCTTCTTCAGACGATCCACTGCCTCCACGGTATTCTCATAGCTTCCGAAAGCCGTCAGACGGAAATAATGCTCTCCGCTGGGTCCGAAACCGGATCCGGGCGTACCCACCACGTTGACATTCTCCAGAAGGTAATCGAAGAACTCCCAGCTAGTCATGCCGTTAGGCGCTTTCAGCCAGATATAGGGAGCGTTCACACCGCCGGATACCGTGAAGCCCGCTTCCTGCAAGCCCTTCAGGATATACTGTGCGTTGTTCATGTAATAAGCAACCTGCTCCTTCAGCTGTGCCTTGCCTGCTGCAGAGTATACTGCCTCACCGGCGCGCTGTACGATATAGGGTGCTCCATTGTATTTGGTGCCGTGTCTTCTTGCCCACAGTGCATGGAGGCTCACATCCCCGCTCTTTAAATCCTTGGGGATCACGGTAAAGCCCAGACGTACTCCGGTAAAGCCGGCATTCTTGGAGAAGGAACGGAACTCGATAGCACAGGTTCTGGCTCCTTCACATTCATAGATACTGTGAGGCACATCCGGTTCGGAAATATATGCTTCGTATGCCGCATCATAGAGAATGACAGCGCCTACCTTATTGGCATAGTCCACCCACTCCTGCAGCTGCGCCTTGGTAATGGTGGCACCGGTAGGATTATTGGGGAAGCACAGATAGATCAGATCCGGGGTCTCCTTCGGCAGTTCCGGTGCAAAACCGTTCTCTGCCAGACAGGGCATATAGATCACATCACTCCAGGTCTCGGACTTCGGATCGTAAGTGCCGGTTCTGCCCGCCATAACATTAGAATCTACGTATACGGGGTAAACGGGGTCACATACTGCAATCTTGTTGTCCAGACTGAAGATTTCCTGAATATTGCCGCAGTCACATTTTGCTCCGTCCGATACAAAGATCTCGTCCGGTGCAATGTCACAGCCTCTTGCCTTATAATCATTCTCTGCAATGGCATTGCGCAGGAATTCATAACCAAGGTCGGGAGCGTAACCATGAAAAGTCTCCGCTTTTCCCATCTCATCCACTGCACCGTGCAGCGCATCAATGATAGCGGGTGCCAAAGGCTGTGTCACGTCACCGATGCCCAGACGGATGATCTTCTTGTCCGGGTGTGCTGCGGAATACGCACTTACCTTTTTGCCGATGGTGGAAAATAAATAGCTTCCGGGAAGTTTTAAATAGTTGTCGTTTACTTTAAACATAGTACGTTCTCCTCTCTATTATCCCTGGTGCAGTATTGCTGTCACCTTGCTGGCTTAAATAAGCAATTTTTCCGCACTACGTGCTCTCAAAATTGCAACGAACATTCGTAATCCGGGCTGATCGCCCTACTTACTTATGTTCGTTTACTCCTCTCATAGAAACACGTCTTTGTCTGCAAGCAGCCACGTCGTGTTTCTATGGAGGTGTTTATTCTATCAGATGGAGTACGGGTCCACTTCACCTTCAAATACGATCTTCGCAGGACCGGTCATGTAGACCAGATTCTCCTTGCGGTCCCATTTGATGTGCAGTTCACCGCCTAATAGTTTAACAGTTATTTCCTCGTCCGTCAAACCATTTAGTACACAAGCCACCGCCGTGGCGCAACATCCGGTACCACAGGCAAGGGTCTCCCCGGTGCCTCTCTCCCAGACGCGCATAAACACATTTTTCCGATCCAGAATCTCTACGAATTCGGTATTGGTCCGGTTAGGAAAACAGGTATGATGCTCAAACTTCGGGCCGATCTTCTCAATGTCAAGATCCTTTACCCCTTCCATAAATACGATGGCATGGGGATTGCCCATGGATACACATGTCATGTGGTATTCCGTGTCGTCTACCCTGATGGGAGCATTCACTACCGCCGGTCCGTCTGCCGTCTCCTGTGTGGCTTCCACTGTTACCGGCACCTCTGCCGGAGCAAGGATGGGATTTCCCATGTTCACCTGTACCAGCGTCACCTGTCCTCTGTCCGTGGCGGTCTTTCCCTCCACGGTGAGTTTCAGATATTTTATTTTGCCGGCGCTGACGATGGTAATGTCCTTCTTGTCCGTCAGTCCCTTGTCGTAGACATATTTTGCCACGCAGCGGATGCCGTTGCCGCACATCTCCGAACGGCTGCCGTCCGCATTGTACATTTCCATCTCAAAATCCGCTTCTTCCGCCGGATTGATAAAGATCACACCGTCGCCGCCGATTCCGAAATGTCTGTCACTTAAGCTTCTTACGATCTCCGGCTTCTCTTCCGGTGAAAGCTTCTCCGTAAAGCCGTTGACATATACATAATCGTTGCCGCAGCCCTGCATTTTTGTAAATTTCATGGATTGCTGTTCCTCCTGTTGTTCTCTTTCACATATCCTGTCTGTAACGTCCGGATCCCTGTAAGCATTTCCGGGCCGTCCTGCTTACTCCGTCATCATGGACAATACCATCTGTGCCGTCTCCACCAGATTGGTACCACTGTCCATACTGGTCTTCTGAAGGTAGCGGTGGGCTTCTTCTTCCGTCATATGATTTCGTGCCATCAGTAATTCCTTGGCATCCTTGATTGCTTTTTCATCCGCTGCATTCCGTACTTTCGGCTGCATACGGCGTTTTCTTCTGCGGCGTTCCACACCTTCCACCATCAGGTTCACGGTATTGATCAGGTCCTGTACCTTTAACGGCATGGAAAGACATACGATGCCATTGCCATAGCATTCACTGATCAGATTCTGGGATGCCATCAGCAGCATCTCGAAACCTTCCGGCAGATCTTCATGTAGTTCTGTGTATATCATGTCCGCCAGCTTGTAGCTGCAGATCACAATACCGTCGTTCAGACCGTCCGCCTGACTGATAGCCTGAGTGCCTGTGGTACAGATACCCGTGACCTGAAAGCCACTGCGCACCAGAATATTCTTGACGCCTTTGGCTTCCTCCAGCTTCGGCAGTACGACAATAATGTTCGTCATCGGCCCACCTCCTTTCTTCTGTGTTTTTTATATCATCCTACAAAAGAAAGGAATATTTTAATACTTGTACAGATACTCCTGAATCTCCCACTCGGATACCTGAGAACGGTACTCATGCCACTCTTTCCGCTTGGCATCGATGTATTTTCCGGCAATATGATCTCCAAGCACTTTCTGAATGAAAGTATCCTTCTCCAGTTCCTCCACTGCCTCCAGAAGTGTGCCGGGCAGCTGATCGATATGCAATTCCTCACGCTCTTTTTCTGACAGGGCAAAAATATTGGCATTGATGCTCTGAGGCGGCTCTATTTTCTCCCGGATGCCCTCTAATCCTGCACTCAGGCAGACTGCCAGTGTCAGATAAGGGTTAGCAGCAGAATCGGGACTACGCAGCTCGATACGGGTGCCCTCTCCGTCTGCAGCAGCCGGAATACGGATTAAGGGGCTGCGGTTCGTCGTGCTCCATGCAATGTAGACCGGTGCCTCGAAACCGGGTACCAGACGCTTGTAGGAATTCACCAGCGGATTCGTAATGGCTGCCATTCCTTTGATATGTCTCATGATACCACCGATGAAATAGTAAGCCTCTTCGCTCAGACCATTGGGATCGGAAGCATCCTGGAAAATGTTTTTTCCATCCTTCTGCAAGGACATATTGATGTGCATGCCGGAACCGTTGACACCGAACTTAGGCTTCGGCATAAAAGTAGCGTGCAATCCATGACGTCTCGCAATGGTGCGTACGGCCATCTTGAAGGTCATGATGTTGTCTGCGGTATTTAATGCCTCATCGTATTTGAAATCAATCTCATGCTGGGCCGGAGCCATCTCGTGATGGGAAGCCTCGATGACAAATCCCATATCCTCCAGATTCATGACAATGTCACGACGGGCATTTTCGCCGAAATCCAGGGGACCGATGTCGAAATACCCTGCCTGCTCATGGGTGTTGGTGGTAGGCATGGTATTTTCGTCCGTATTAAATAAGAAAAATTCACACTCGGGGCCTACCTCAAAAGTATATCCCATGTCCTCTGCCTGCTGCACCGCACGCTTTAACACATAACGGGGATCTCCCTCGAAAGGCTGTCCGTTGGGACGATATACATCGCAGATCATACGGGCCACTTTGCCCTGCTGGGGTCTCCAGGGAAAAATCTCCAGTGTCGACAGATCCGGATACAGATACATGTCGGATTCTTCAATCCGTGCAAAACCGTCAATAGCCGAACCGTCAAACATACATTTATTGCTCAATACGCGGTCCAGCTGGCTGGCTGTCACCGCAATATTTTTCAGATTGCCGAACAGATCCGTGAACTGCAGACGGATAAATTCCACATCCTCTTCTTCCACAAGACGGATGATGTCTTCCTTGGTATAATTATTCATCGTTACCCTCGTTTCTGCGCCGCCTGTCTGCTCCTTTTCCACGGGGCGGACGCATCCGTGAAAAATACTTGTTTTAACTATAGCAATGCCTGTTTTGTCTTGTCAATGTGAAGTTCTCCTTATTTGCTGTACTATGAGTACCGGCCTCCGCATACTATTTATAAAGATCATCCCATCATTCCAAGGAGACTTAAGAATGAGTGCAAATACAAAGATCGTTGTCCTTCGCAGAAAAGAGCTGCTGTATACCGGAATCTTCGCTGCGCTGGGAGTGCTGTTCGTCATATTACTGTTAATGTTATTGCTGCCCGGAAAAGCTGCGGATACCTCCGGGGCACCGGATTCCCCTGACAGTACTGCCGAGACCGTTATGCCGGACAATGTGGCGGATCTCGGACGTATCCCGCAATCCGCACAGACGGAGGATGTCTCCACCGGGGCCGTTGCCGATACCGACGCTGTTCTGGATAATGCTTCCGGGCCTGTCGGTACTGCCAATACATATATCCCGGGAATCTACACCACGGAGCTGATCCTCGGCAGCGAGACCGCAAATGTAGAGGTCATCGTAAACGACCACGCCATCACATCTTTAAGCCTGGCAGATCCCGATGAGACCCTGACCACCATGTATCCACTGCTGGAGCCCACCATGGATTCCCTGAGTGAGCAGATCTGCGAGACGCAGGATCTGAGTCAGGTGACGTATTCTGCGGAGACCAGATATACTTCCCTGGTGCTGCTGGAAGCCGTTAAGGCTTCACTGGAAAAAGCAAAGCCCAGTGCCACGCCGGAAGCAACCTCCACCCCGGCAGCTTCCCCGGAGAATTCAGCGTCCACTTCACCGGAAACGGATGGGAAAACCGCGGAACCTACGAAGATGCCGACAGCGGATATCAATCCGGCAGCATAAACACTTAGAAGCTTTGGCACACTACATCCACTGTACACAAAAATAAATGCTGACGCAAAAAAGGGCGCATGCCTCCCGGCATGCACCCCGTTGTGCGTTTTATTGTAATATTTTGTTTGCAACACTGGGTTTATTTTATACTATTTGCAGAGGAGATGCAAGGGAAAATTATTTCTCTTATTTGTATATATTGCAACATTTTCATTAAAAGTATTTTTGTTCAAATTAATTTTAATAAAATGCTTTTGAATAAATCTAAGTACAAGGTTTTCCTTGCCATTTTCGTATATATGTCCCATAATATTTTTATCAACATACAAAGGGGTTTCCCGCCTCAACACGGAGATTTCCATGAACATTTTATTTTACGATATGGGAAGTTACACGTATCAGGATACGCTGTATTATCTGAAGCAGCTTGGTCATACCTGCAAAACGTTATATTACCACTTCCCCAATAAATTCCATGACGATTTTTTCTGTGACCGCTTTGAGAAGCAATTACAGTCCGATTCCTACGATGCCGTCATGAGCATTAACTTCTTCCCGCTGGTCGCAACGCTGTGCCATGCGCATCAGATTCCCTATCTGGCATGGTGCTATGACAGTCCGCTGGAAGAAAAATTGGAAGAGTGCTTCTCCTACGATACGAATCGCATTTTCCTGTTCGACCGTATCGAAGCCGAGCATTATCAAAGCCTCGGATATTCCCGGGTGTATCACCTGCCCCTGGCCGTCAATACGGACCGGTTGGACAGACTGCAGTTTTCCCCTGCACAGATGCAAAAGCACCGCTGTGATGTCTCCTTTATCGGCCATCTGTACGAATCTCCCCTGCAGGTACTTCTGTATTCTGCGGACGATTATATCAAAGGTTACATCGAAGGAATCCTCCAGGCTCAGCTGCGGGTATACGGGTATTATTTTATTGATGAATTGATCACGGACGAGCTGTTGGATTCCGTGAATCAGTCTTTCCGGAAAATAGGGCAGACTTCCCTGACCTTGAACCGCAGAGGATTATCCTTTGCCATAGCCTCAGAGATCACGAACCTGGAACGGTGTTTCCTGCTGGAGCAGATGGGCGAATTGTTCAACACCCACTTCTATACTACGAAACCGCATTCCCTCAGTGACCATGTCATCTCCCTGGGTCCGGTAAAATATATGGAAGAAATGCCCTGTGTCTTCCGCTACAGCAAGCTGAACCTGAACCCCACACTGAAAAGCATCCAGTCCGGTATTCCCCTGCGTGTTCTGGATATCATGGGAGCGAAAGGTGTGCTCCTGTCCAACTTCCAACCGGAACTCGTAGAATATTTCGAGGACGGCCAGGATCTCATCCTCTACAGCAGCATGGAAGAAGCTGTGGAGAAGGCTGCGTATTACCTGGAGCATGACGATATCCGGGAACAGATTGCACAAAATGGGTATGAGAAGATAAAAGAATACTTCACCTATCCTGATCGTATTCAAAAAATGCTGGCGACTATTTAAAACCTAAAAGGACATCATCAATCCCACTAATGATGTCCTTTTTACTACAATATGTAATTATACAATGTCTACTTCAGTAAATCCGCCAGATATATCTCTCCTTTTTTTAAAATCCTTTTTTTCTTGTATTCCTGAATCGTACTAACCAACATATCAATATCTGCAAAATACTCCCGAACAAATTCTCGGCTTTTAATCTTGTCCTTCATTTTTAGTACCTGTTTACAAAAAACACTAGGTGACATAGAACTGGACTTTTTCATGTACTCTTCGTATTTATCTTCCGCCAAAATTAATAGCATCTCAATTTCAGGAGATGTTACCACATTAATAATGTTATCCACTTTGTGTTCATATGCAAGACTTAATCGAAACCCTTCTGAGTGCGAATCCAAAACCCGAAGTACTGTAATTTTACTCTTAAATTCTTTTCTTAAATATCGCTGTTCAAACACTTTTGCGCTTCTGCAGCGGATAACTTCTTCATTCAGCATTTGTTCCCGCGTGAAAACAAGCAGGTTATTGTCCACAAGCATATCAATAATAGCAGTCTCAGCACCACCTTCGCAGATACATGCAACTATTGGAGATAAAGATGATTCTATCATTTGTTATCCTCCACTATAGTACCTGAAGCCAATGTTTTCTTCAATCTCATAGATGCCTCATAGGAAGGAACCGTCCCTTCCAGCATCCCACTCTGAAATACATCACTTTTTTTAATGTCATTTCGTTTTAAAATATGATGTAATTTTTGGATTGAAATTCCATCGTTATTTCTGGTCACGTAAATTCCGTCATTTCTATCTAACTCATCCAACAGCTCAACGTAATGAGTAGAATAGATTAATGTTGCTCCTCTTTTATTGACTTTCTCGTCCATGAAAAATCTAATCAGGGTTGCGACAATCTCCTTATTGAAATGATTTTCAATCTCATCAACGAGAAAATATCCACCTTTAATCAGCGCCATCCATGCCTGCATAAATATGTTCAGTCCCTTAATGGTGCCCGACGACAAATAGTGGCTTATGTTCTGTATTCCGCGCATAGAAATCGGCTCTTTATATTTCTTAAATTTAACAATTAATTCTGTTTCATTCGGATTAAATTTAATATATTCTATACTAGGATCAAGAAACTGAATTAAAGCAATCGGAAAATCCCCGAATGAATTCAAAATATTAAAATCTGTCCATTCTGTCATATCTCTAAAGAAAACATTTCCGGACTTTCCTAAAGCAATGACTATGCTAACATCATCCTTTAAAAACAAAAGCTGCTCTTCCGACGCATCTCTGGATTGATATAAATCATTATTCGCAAACTGAAATAAATTTGCCTTGGAAGTTATGGATCCCGCCTTACGAATATAAAGTCTCTCATGTAAAATGGTATATCTATCGACCGCGCCCTCCTCTTTTGTTACACCGATAACTGTCTCTAACAAACATACACCGGCTTTTTCATCATAAAAATATGTCTTTAATACTACTTTTGTAGATTTTTCCAAAATTACTTTGGTATCAATGGTATTGATTGCCTCCGCATTAAGCAAACTCATAACAAAAGAAATTAATTTAAGGGTGGTCGTTTTTCCGGATGCATTAACACCAACAAATGATAAAACATTATTTGTATAAGTATTCCCAAATGGATTATAAAGCATTGCTGCATTATCCGGGTATACTCTCTGCTCCGCATTAAAATCAATCACCGCTTTACCTTCAAAAAGAAAGATCCCCTCTGCTTCAATTCTCAATATTCTCATCTTTGCGTCTCCCATTATATCTACATTAATTATGATTTTGTTCTATCATTTTATCATTTTTATTTCTATTTTTCAATGCATAAAAACGTTTTTACTGTTTTTATTATATCCGTATTTTTAAAATAAATTCATCAAAAATGCTGGTGACTATTTAATAGTCCCAGCATTTTTATGTAACGTAATGTTTCTAAGCCAAATGGCATTCTGCCAATACTTCCTCCACCGCAGATCTCATAGCAGCCTCCACAGTCTCCTCTGATCCCTGCAGTGATTTCAAATACGGAATATCCGGATAGTGTTCTCTTAAGTATGTCACGTATTTCCTGTCTGCGCAGTAGAAAAACATAGAAAGACTCAGTTGCTTGGATAAGTATTTCTCGTTCTGCAGGTTCTCATGCAACAAAAAGTTCACGAACTTACTGTTGACCAAATTGTAGGAAATGCCGCCCATCAAAGTCGTCTGTTCAAACCCGACAAGATCAAACGTGATGATCAGGTCGAAGGGGTCCTTGGATAACAGTTCATGGGGATAATCTTTTTCGGAATTGCATGTTACGAGTTGCACACTATAATTCTGTTTAAGGTCATCACATAGTTTTTCTGCGTCATACAGGATTTTGGGTGTAATAATTAGTATTTTTAACATTAAGTCCGCTCCTATTTAGACAGTGCATGATCCAGCCATTTCCGCGATCTTTCTCTCTCCTGTCCTAACTTTTCACACACACTATCATAATTGATTTTTTCGAACAGTTTGTATTTGAAATACTTATGCTATACTCGTAATTCCGCCAGTCAAAAGCTCTGGCATAGTGAGTCACGCTACCGACATCAATACCAACAATTAAAGTTTTTTCAGTTATGGGTGCAATCTTTGCGTTTTGTGTGTTACAATTCATTTTAGATACCTCTCTATTTAATAAGATTTTTACTAACCGCCTAAGTCAGTAATCTTATTTTATACTGAGGTATTTTTTTCTCAACCTTCTTTCTTGGAATTCCCTATATTTGAATTATACAGGAAGCTCCTTTAGTATATGTTATATATGCCATATTATCAACGAAGCAATCTCACATTGCACGATATTTATTAAAAACAAATTATTCAAACTGCTTTTAATAAAAAGCTTTTGAATAATCATCTACAACAAGCTTTTCTATACTATGGAGATTTACATGAATATTTTGTTTTACGATATGGGAAGCTATACCTACCAGGATACGCTGTTCTATCTGAAGCAGCTCGGACATACCTGTAAGACGGTATATTACCACTTCCCCAATAAATTCCATGACGATTTTTTCTGTGACCGCTTAGAGAAACAATTGCAGTCCGATTCCTGCGACGCCGTTATGAGTATCAACTTTTTCCCGTTGGCAGCCGCCCTGTGTCACGAACATCAACTTCCCTATCTGGCATGGTGTTATGACATTCCGGCATCCCGTTACGCGCCCTGGATATTATGGGTTCCAGAGGTGTCCTGTTATCCAATTTCCAGCCAGAACTCGCAGAATATTTCAACGATGGGCAGGATCTGATTCTCTATAATGATCTCTCGGAATCCTGAGTGATCATGCCAGCAAAACTCTGGCATTGAACTTTGACAAGTAAATATTATTCTTGAACGTAAAAATAAATGCAAGAAATAAACATAACTGTCGCTATGTTTCAAAAAATGAGATATAATAATCTATAGGATTATGCTATATTCAAAATCAACTTTTTCAGGGGTGATTCAGGTGGCAAATCCCATGCATCCAGATGCTGTAACATCAGGATGTGATAGAGACGGCAGTACCACATCTTAGTTGAGCGGTGTCTGCCGTCTTCTAATTTAAAGTCTAATTTCTCGCGTTTGTTAGAACGCTCAGCAGAAGTCCTTCCTCTCTTGCTCAAATGCTCACTTTCGATACATCAGGTATTGAACTTTTTGTTACAGAAAACAATCCCAAAATCCTGAATGCTCTGATTAAAAAACTCAAGGCTTTCTATAAAGACAAACTCAACATTGATCCTTACAAGATGGCTTATGGTCTCATACCCCCACAGACTGTTTCCTGCCCGGATGCCAAACAAATGTATATCAACGGTCACTTCTACTATGCTGATAAATTTGCCGTTCTTACCAATGGACTAGGCATCGTCCGCCATATCGTTTTTCTTGATGATGAAGCTTTCAAAGCCTCCCATCCTGATCTTGTTGTTGAAAAGAAAACGGATTCTCCTGATGAGGATAAATCTGTAGGGGATGCCTCTGCTTTAGTTCCCGTTTTAAACTTCCATTTTTCAAAGGCTTTGATCCCATACAATTCCAGAAACGAAAGTGATTTAAAAAAAGTCGGTTACAATGCTTATGGTTATCCTACCTACCTGTCCAAACGATTCTTCCCTCGATATGAAATACTGCGGTGTTACCAAAGAAAAAGGACGTTCAGGCCGTATCAAATGAATCTGTCCGAAAATGCGCTACAATAAAGGCTGGATCTGTGATTGTAAAAATCCCTGCAGTACCGCCAAAAGTGGACGAACAACTTATACTTATGAAAACATGGATTTACGTATATTCCCCGGTATCCAGCATGATTCCGATGAATGGAACCGCACTTATAAAATAAGAACGATTGTTGAGCGTGCCATCAATCATTTTAAAATCAACATGTGCATCGCTGGAAGAAAGACAAGGAACCATACCACCACACAAGCAGATGTCTTCCTGGCCGGTATCGCCAGCCAGTTAACGGTAATCGTTGCGAACGCGATGAGTTGTCCACAATACATTCGAAGCCTGAAACCTTTAGTTGCCTGAAAAAATATTCAATTGTCATAATGCTGTCAGGGCTTATTAAAAAACGCCCAAAATCTGATGATTCATGTCAATTCAGAAACAATTCTGAATAATGACCTGTTTTCTCTCCTTATATAGCGGAAAGTTATCCACAGGAATTGATAAAATCATTTATCAATCACCTATAAGCCCTGTCATTATTTTCTTTTTCTATTTTGCATTTTTTATCCATCTTTCTCTATCTTTTTATGCTCAGATATGCTATGCTTGATTTGATTTTAACGATACGAGAAAGGGCTTTTGTATGGCTAATTTTCCCCCCAATTATTTTCAAGGTGAAATCCGTGACGATTTTTATATTGAACCTATGATGAAATGCGCCTGGGCCGCTGAGATCGAGGTATTGGAAGTTGTTGCCGAGATATGTAATCGTCACGACATCCAATATTTTGCTGACTATGGCACACTTCTCGGTGCCGTCCGCCACAAGGGATTTATTCCCTGGGATGATGATATGGATATTTCCATGTTACGAAGCGATTATGAGCGTTTTTTGAAAATCGCTCCTGCAGAATTGCCGGAAGGGTGGCAACTTTTGAGCATTCATAACAATCCTTTTCATCATCAGCTCCATGCAATTATCCGTAACGGTTTAAAAATAAACTATTCTCCTGAATATCTCAACCGTTTCCACGGATGTCCCTACTCTGTTGGATTAGATCTTTTTCCGCTAGATGTTCTTGCTCCAACTGTCGAGGAGGATCACATGATATGTGAATTGTTACGGATTTTGGTATATACTGCTCAAATATCGGAAGATAATCTCCAACAGGCGCTTTCTCTACTACCGGATATTGAAACTTTATGTCATATTACTTTGGATCCTACGCAAAAACTGAAACCTCAGCTTATGAGGGCTGCAGATTATGTCTGCCAGATCTATAATACTAGTGGTGGAACAGACATTTCCCATTATGCCACCCATGCTAACAGTGGAGCAAAATTGCGCCTTAAAGCTGAATGGTATCAGGACCGTATTGTACTTCCCTTTGAGACGATTACCGTAACAGCACCTGCCGGATATGATGAGATTCTCAAAGTAAATTATGGGAATTATATGACTCCTGTTCGTGGTACTCAGACTCATGACTACCCTTTTTGGAAGAAACAGGAGCGGATACTGGCGGAATGCCTCATGGAACAAAACAATACAAAGGAGAACAAATAACTATGTTAACATTTGACGATTCCTACTTTTTAGGAGAAACCAGGGAAGGTTTTTATATTGAGCCCATGATGAAATGTGTATGGGCAGCACAGTTAGAAGTCATGTGTGTCATTCAACAGATTTGTGAAAAGTATAATATTCCCTATTTTGCATATTATGGTACTTTACTGGGAGCCGTACGTCATCAAGGGTTTATACCTTGGGACGATGATACCGATATTTGTATGCTACGTGAAGACTATCAACGCTTTTTAAAAGTAGCGCCTCTAGAGCTTACCGGAGAGTATCATATCAACAGTCCTTATAGTGAAGAAAGCTATAACTATGTCTTTTCACGTATTTTGAATGCCACCAGTATTTCTTATAATTACTCGCGGTTATCTCAATTCCACCGTTGTCCCTACATTATCGGGGTTGATATTTTTCCTCTTGATACCGTGACAACGAATCCGGATGAAGAATCTATTCTGTATCAACTGATTCATATCCTGATTTCCGCTGTAAACCAATATGATGACAAACCAGAAGAGGTCATATCGATGATTCCAGACTTGGAAAAACTATGCAACATTAAATTAGATACCAGTCGCTGCATCAAGAATCAGTTATTGCGCATAGCTGATTCATTATGTCAGATATACAATGGATCCAACTCCTCTTTCATCTCTTATATACCTGAAGATTCGCAAAAGGATATTCGTCTACAGCGCGAATGGTTTAATACCTATGATTATCTTCCTTTTGAGAATATTCTGATACCGGTTCCTAAACAATATGACGACATACTCACTGCCTTATATGGTGACTATATGACTCCCATACAGAACTGCGCAGGGCACGATTATCCTTTTTACAAAAAGCAGACTAACGCAATGACTAAATATATTACGCAAACTATTATGGATGGTAAAAAACCTTTCATCTTCTGATTCTCATGCGTTGACAAAAAACTGACAGCCTATGATTTTTATAATCATAGGCTGTCGATTTTTACTGTTCTGTTAAATAATACTAAAAATAAAACTATTTCTGTCACTACTGCAGTAAAGAAAGTACTCCCTGGTTTGCCTGATTAGACTGGGCCAACATAGCCTGACCTGCCTGTGCCAGGATATTATTGTTAGAATACTTAACCATCTCTGTAGCCATATCAGTGTCACGAATCTGAGACTCTGCTGCCTGCGTATTCTCCACAACGTTATTCAGATTGTTGATGGTATGCTCTAATCTATTCTGGATAGCACCTAAATTTGATCTCTGGTTATTTAAAGAAGTAATTGCAGTTTTAATGTCATCAATCGCTCCTTTTGCATCGCCTTGAGAACCTACGTCTATCGTAGCTACTGCAAGACCGGTAGAATCCATCTTTTCAATTGTCACTTTAATCTGATTGCCTGCTGCAGACTCAGCACCTACCTGAAGCTCTACACTTGAAAATGTTCCATCTAACAAAGCTTTCTGATTGAAAGTAGTCGTAGTCGCCACACGGTCAATCTCAGTAATCAGGTTAGCTACCTCCGCCTGGATATAATTCTTATCCTCGTCTTGATTGGTACCATTTGCGGACTTAACTGCCAGTTCATTCATTCTCTGCAGCATATCATGAACTTCGTTCAGAGCACCTTCAGCGGTCTGTACTGCCGAGATACCATCCTGAGCATTAGCAGAAGCCTGAGTCAGACCTCTTACCTGACGACGCATTTTCTCGGAAATTGCAAGTCCTGCTGCATCATCTGCTGCTCTGTTGATCTTGTAACCGGATGATAATTTCTCAGTAGATTTCGACTGAGTCTTGGTGGTGAGACCTAACATTCTGTTAGAGTTCATAGCTGTAAGATTGTGTTGTACTACCATAATATATTCCTCCTTGAATTGACGAGCACTTCCCTGCGCTCCGTTGTTTGCTTTGGCAATGTCTGCTCCGGGCTCGCACTTCCCTTTACTCTCATCGCCATTGTCTTCCCTCTCTCCGGCGTGCGAAACCTTTGATTGGAAGAAGTTGTTAGGTAAGCATTTGTTTTATTTGCTTTACTTGATAAGTATATCGGAGAGGATTTTTAAAACTTAACCCCTTTTTACAAAAAATGTTGACTTTTTTATTTTGATAAGATATATTATATAAAAAGGAAGCAGTTTTTACCACTTGTTTACTATGTATTCTTGAGTGGGGTACTTGCTTCCTTTTTTATTTCCACCAAATCATATAAATACAATTTTCCGTCTTGTGTCCTATTTACTACCAGCCTCCCCATGTAAACATCATATTCTTCTGTCTTTCTATTGTTATCATAAACTGGTAGCGCAAATCTGACCGTATAATAGTTCCAGCCACCTTTTGCGTCTTTCTTATGTTTACTCTTCTTATTTTCACTATGTATTTTATTGGCAGCTGATTCTACCAGTTCTCGGATTCCTTGTGCTGCATTTGCCTTGGCTTTTGCCCGTGCTCCCCTTATATGTTCTGAATACTTTGAGCCCGTATACTCATCTGCGAATTTAGTTCCTATTTCTATTTTTTCTTTCGTTTGTTTATTCTCAATTATTTCACCAAGGTACTTCTTTAGGTATTCTTTTACTGCATCCCAGTCAATGTCCTGTTTATTCCAAAATATAATATCCGGTATTATAACAATAGCATTACCTTGTTCATCTCTTACTACTTTTACTTCGCTCATATGTTTTCCTTTCAGTATTACTCTTTCCAATCAGAAAGTATTTTTATCATTCTATTACCTTCTCATCCAGTGAAATCAATGGTGATACACCTAAAAATTTTTTTGATTTGAATTAAGATTTGGTCTGTCTGCCAGAATTGAAATTCTGTGAATTTACAATAGCATATTGTTACCGATAAATCAATCATAATTTGTGCAGTACGCCCTGACTACTCTGATTGGCCTGGGTCAGCATGGATTGTCCTGCCTGGGCATTAATCCCCTCAATTGCCAAAGTAAATTCCGGTCGATCTATCCCCAAAGCTGAAGTTACTTCGGCAAATTCTCAAGCGGAAGTTACATATGTCCCTGTCTGATATTCAGGCAGGGACTTTATTTTAGATTATCCAGACCGGTACGATATAATTGTCTCTGTCAATCGCACTAAGTCCCGGTTTCATGCAGATAACTGCGCCCTTCGCACGAGGCGTTGATGCCTTGTCGAGTAATTCAAATACCTTTACCAGCTCTGTTCCGGGATTTGCAGTTTTCTTAATCTCAATCGGATTCAATATTCCATCATGTTCCAGGACAATATCAATCTCCCTGGCATCTTTATCACGATAATAGTACAAATACGGCTCTTTTCCACAATTCAGGTAGGTTTTCCGAATTTCCGCGACCACGTAATTTTCCAAAATGGCCCCGTTCATAGCACCGCATTCTAACGTTTCCGCACTGCTCCATTTCGTCAGATAACACACCAGACCCGTATCGTAGAAATACAGTTTGGGCGTTTTCGCAAGGCGCTTCAACAAATTATTAGAATACGGATGAAGATAAAAAATAATTCCCAGCGTTTCCAGAATTGTCAGCCAATCCTTCGCCTGCGTCTGATTGATATCTGCATCTCTGGCAATCTCTGCTGCATTAACCATCTGCCCACATCTTGCTGCCACCGCAGTAATAAACCGAAGGAACTTAAGCGAATCTATGGCATCCGATAATTCTCTTACATCCCGCTCAATATAAGTAGACAGATAACTGCTGTAAAAAAGCTGACTGTTACTGTTAATACCGCTTACGATCGCAGGCATGGAGCCTTGATAAATCCGTTCAAAGATCTCTCTTGTATCAGCTTGCTCTCTCTCTTTCTGCCTCTCGTTTAAATCCTCCAGATCTACCGTAAACGGTTTCATCGTTCCTCCGGATATCTCTGCCTGTGACAGGGATGTAAGTGAAAGTACTGCCACTCTTCCTGCCAGTGACTCCTGTACTCCCTGCATCAATTTGAACACCTGTGATCCCGTAAGCCAAAATGCTCCCGGCTCATGGTTTTTATCTACATTTATCTTGATATAAGTAAACAGTTCCGGTGCATATTGAACCTCATCAATCAATACAGGTGGTTTATGCAGTTGCAGAAACAGTTCCGGATCGGTCTTTGCAATATTTCTTTCGTTCAAATCATCCAGTGTTACATATCCCCGCTCCGTTCCCTCCATCAGTTTTTGGAGCATTGTCGTCTTTCCTACCTGTCTCGGTCCCGTTACCAGGAGTACCGGATATTCCCTGGTTACCTGTCTTACTACATTCTCCAGATTTCTTTTGATATAACTCATAAAAGTCCCTCTTTCGGCTAATCTTTTTTATGATTATATTTTAGCCGGATTGTTTTAAAATATCAAGCATTTTTCGGCCAATCTATACTCTGATTATATTTTAGCCGAAACCACATTTTTATTCTATCACATTGATTCCGTCATAAAAAAGGGAAGCCGATATCTCTATCTGCTTCCCTTTATCCGTTGTATTTATTGTTTATTGTCGTACATCTGGGGCGGTACATATCCGGCGCCGCTCATGCTCTTGTAGTAGTCAAAGGCGCTCTTGGCACTCTTGCGTCTCTGGCCGATTCCGGCACGTTCTCTGGCGAAATAATTCTCGACCAGTTTCTTGTTCCGGGCTTCCTGTGCCTGTACGGACACGCTGAGTTCTGTCACTTTGGCTACCTTGGCCTGCATTTCCTTGATCTGTGCTGCGTAGCGCTGTCTGTTGCCCTCCAGCTCTTTTGCCAGCTTTTCATACAGAATTTCAAAGCCGTCATCCAGGCGTACCACTTCATCGATCAGGTGCTGTTTCTCCTCCACGGCAGCATCGAACTGACGGATATCCACCTTCTCTGCGGAAAAAACTTCCTCCTGGCGCTTATTATATTCCTGAATCTTCTGTAATACCTCCAGCTTCCGATCCAGGCTCTCGGACAATATCGTCAGCTGACTTTCCATCAGATAGCCCCTTTCTCACGGTTGATGCGCATGACTTCCTTCCAGTTATCTCTTACGGAATGAAGATGCATATTGACCTCTTCCAGGATTTCCTTATCCTTTTTTACGTTGGCCTCCAGCAATCTTTTGGACAGATAATCATAGATATTGATGAAATCCTGTGCTACGGGATATTTCGTATCCAGGGTAGACTGCAGGTATCCGATGATATTCTGTACCTTACGGATATTATTATGTGCCTTCTCAACATCTTTTTCTTCTATTGCCACTTCTGCAATATTGCAGAACTTAATGGCACCTTCATAGAGCATCAGTGTCAGTTCCGCGGGGGAAGCTGTCAACACTTTACTGTTATTGTACTGCGCATAGGCATTAGGTAACGCCATATCATGATCCTCCTAGCAAACTTGTCACCGCACTGGAATTACTCTGCAGCTTTGCAAGAGCCGTCTCCATCTTGGAGAACTTGGAATACCATTTATCCTCGTAATCGTTCAGCTTCTCTTCCAGCTCGGATATTTTCGTCTTGTAATCATTATAGTCCGAAGTCATCTTTTTGTCATCATAAAAACTTCCATAAGAACGATATCCGTCTACAGATTTGGACAGATCACTCATTTTGGTATATAAGTTTTTAGACAGAGAAGAGAAGAAAGCGATTACCGTATCGGGATCATTACTGATCATGCTCTTCAGCACATCCGATTTACCGGAGGTATTGGCATCATCCGGATCACCTGCAATGTGATAAGCATTTTTCTCATTGTCCGGTGCCTCAAAGTAACCCAGGGTCTCAACACCGAAATCACTGAGGTACATAGTCTTGCCGTTCACGTCCACGCTGCCGGACATAATACTCTTCAATGCAGAACTGATGGTAGACAAGTTACTATCTCTGCGAAGCAGAGCATCCTTGATCTTGGTCTCGTATTTCTCTACCTCAGAGTCAGACATAGAATCTTTCTCATCATCTGTCAGGGGTTCATACCCTTTGGCAGAATCCGCATTGTACAGTTTGTCCATCTCATTGATGATGGAATTGTACTCCTTCAGGAAGTTCTTCACCATATCATAGATGCCATCTACATCATCTTCGGTAGTAACAGTGATATCCTCACCGTCTTTCGTCTCACTGAGCGCAGTGAAAGTCAAGCCGTTGATTTCGAAGACATTGCTGTTGCCGGTGAATTCCGCACCATTTAATGTAATCTTGGCATCCTGACCACTGATTTTAGTAGCTCCGGTAGCCGTATAGGTTCCGTTATTGATGGATGTTACAACATCGGACGCGTATTTTGCCTGAGACAGATAGCTGTTATTTACCTGGTCCTTCAATGTCTGTGTGGCTTCTGCAGTATAAGTTGCATTACCGTCCGCATCGGTACCTTCTGTTACAGTAATATGCTTCTGTATATCTGCGATCTTTGTATCTGCATCGGTGATACTCTTCTGTGCGCTTTTCAGAGACTGGGCATCCGCCTTCTTTTCAGACAATGTCTTAATCTTCTCATTCAGCGTATCCAGTTCCTTCTGTGCAGTATCTTTTTCATCACCATCTGTCAGATTCTTGATCTTTTCTTCCAGCTCTGTCTTCTCTTTCTGCTTTGCTTCCAACTGTTTCGTATAGTTTTCTACAGTATCCAGGCTGGAATCCTTATATTTTTCATTGATCTCATCGATCTTCTTCTGTGCATCACTCTTAGTGCTGAGCAGAGACTTATACTGCTCCAGATAACTGCTTACTTTGGATTCAATATCCTTTGTGATACGGCCATCCTTGTTAATATTTGCAAGAGTAGCTGCATCATCTCCGCTTACATAGAAAGCCGCATACTCCTTATATCTGTCCAGTGTTGCCTGATCCCCCTTATCGCCGATCAGACTTGCCTTCAGTCCCAATGCTGACAGCGCTGCGTCACCGGTGCTGTCCGATGCGGTAATACTGAAGTCATTGTCTCGCCCGGATGCGGAGGCACTGACGAAGAATCTCTGGTTCTTCGCATCAAAGCTGGCATTGACACCTGCTTCCTTGATCTTATTCAGCACATCGGAAATGGTACTGTCACCATTTACCGTAATATCCACACTCTTTCCACCCGCAGTGATATTGAAGGTACCTTCTCCGGTCACTCCCAGTTCGCTTAATTTAGATGCAGCAGTCAGACTTCCCCCATCGGCAGCCTTGATCTGTGCGCCGGTGAGATAACCGGTCTTGGCCAGCTTGTTGATCTGCAGGGACTGTACTCCCTTGACGGCATTTTCACCGGTGATCACGCTGACTGCATTACTGTTGGATACTTTTGTGGTCCTCTTGCTGTAAGAAGACGTAAAACGCATATTAGCGATATATTTTGCCTGCAGATTTTTCAGTTTAGTATTTAATTCTTTCCAGGCATCCTGCTTCCACTGCAGTTTGGTCTGTGCCTTTTTTGCATCATCCACCTTGGTCTGTTTGGCAGATACCAGTTCCTTAATGATAGTCTCTGTGTCCATACCGGACATCAGACCTGACATTCTCATTGCCATAATGTGTTCCTCCTGATTCTTACTTCTTATCTCTTCTCATCTACCAGGATACCGGCTAATTCCCACACTTTGGCGATCATGTCCAGGGTCTTCTCGGGAGGAAGTTCCTTGATCACTTTCTTGGTATCCTTATCTATGATCTTGATGGTTACGCGGTTGGTTGCCTCATGAATGCCGAAGACCGCTTCGGAATGAGACATCATGCTCTTGTTCAGCTTCTCTACCGCTTTCTTGATCTGCTCATTGGTCACATGCTGTTGCTGCTCCCCATTGGGATCGGCAGAGGTATTGCTCTGCTCCTTGCCCTGAGCATTCTCAACGACTGCTGTCGTCTGATCGATCTTGTCTATTGGCTTTACATTGGCAGAATTGTATTCAGAGGCGTTTTCCTCTGTGGTCACTTTTGTAGTCGCATTCTTGACAGCGGACGTGTTCTGTGCCTGCACTGTCATGAGACTGGAAATCGGTTCTATGGTCATAATGGTCACCTCCGTGTGATAAAAAGCGCCTTCCGTGGGCGCACGACCTTGCTTCTCTAAAGATTGTATCGGTAAATTCTCCTGAAAAATTAATAGGTGCTGCAAAAATTTCACGACACCATCTATTCAATAATGCATTCCTGCTCTAATTTTATATTTTTCTCCAGCATATATCGGATAACCTCGCTGAATTCCTTTTCTTCTCCTAATTTCTCCAGACGTTTTTTATCTGTTTCTGTCAATTTTTTTCCATATTGTGAATATTGTTTCAGCGTATCCAGATCCATACGGAAGCTTTCAAATGGAATTTCTGTTTTTTTACGTAAATCCAGAAAAATAAGAAATCCTCCGGCATCTATGTCCCCAAAATGATAATATTTTGCAGCAGGAATTGCATCATAAATCTTTTGGAGCAGTTTTCTTCGTACCCTGTTATGGTATCCTCCCAGGTAAACAAGGAGGCTGTTTTCCTCATGGTATCTGAAAAAAGAAGTAAGGTTTTCAACAGTTATTACCTTCTGTATTCTGCTGAAATCCGAGAAACGAATGTTTTCAATATCCTCTCCCGAAATTCCAATTCCCTGCTTTAAAAGGGACAAATTCATCTCCTCCCCTTCCACCAGCAGGCGCACATCTCCCTTAAAATACACAAAATCAGGGGTTTGATAAATTCCATATTCCGCCAATAGTTCCACTGCATCCATTTCCTTATATTCCTCATCGAACTGCCGAAACACTCTGATAATCCTGCTTTCTATCTGTTCAAAATATTTAGAATCCTGAAAATGTTGAATGGAGAACTCTCTGATATAACAAGGTGTTTTATTTTGTTCTACAGATACACATGCACGAAGAAATTTTTCTGTTTCCTGCAGATTTTCCAATGTTATGTATTCTTTTACCGACTTGTGGTTTTCCAGTCGTTCCAACAGATATCCTACAAAATTTACCGTGACCGGAGCATCTTCATTCAGATATTTTTGAAGAAAGACTCTGTTTTCTTCCTCCAGACCATGCTTTGGTTTTCTTCCTGTATACCGGTAAATTTCATCAATTTGATCCGCATTCATCCGAACCTTTTGTATGAAATGTCCCTGCTTATGGTCCTTCCAGATTACAGTTATCATATTTTTATTTTCCAGTGCATTCATCAAAATATGAATTTTTTCATATTCTGATGAACTCTCATCATAATATGCCGGTATAGATGTTCTCGTAAAACGAAACTCTATCTGTACCTTTCTCCTGTTCTCTCCAATTGACAACAGACTGTTTTCATAGGTATCCAGCAAATGATTTAAAACCATTCTGTCATACTGTACCATTTACATACCTCTCTGCATAACTGATTTTTTCATCTGTCATTACAAGTAATGTCTCCTCCACAAAGGGACTGATATACTGTATTTTATCCGGTGGTGCAGCAATCAATATCTGTAGCGGCAACCGCCGCAAAAATTCCAGAACTCCGCCTATTCTTTCATCATCCATATTATTAAACGCTTCATCAAAAAGCACAAGTCCCACTGCCTCTCCGCCAATATTGTTCTTATACAGCTGAACAAAAGATGCCGCTACGGTGACGTAAAAAGGTGTCTGTGTCTCACCACCGCTCTTTTCCTCACACACCTTTGAATATAAGGAATAGTTTCCATCGCTGTGTATAATGCGTATATCATAATCCATATAAGTACGATAATCCGTAAATTCATCCAGTGCTTTTGTACTATTGTCATTATCAAGTGCCAGCCGTTCGAACAGTTCTTCTATCACTACCTTATGATTCTCATGAAACAGTCCACTGAAAATAGACTCTCCCTGCATCGCATTAAAATCATCCATGATCATTTCATAATATTGACGGTATTTCTTACTCGGCATATACAGGAATTCATACTTTTCATTGCTGAACGTAATATCATTCAATGCCTTGTTTAATTCCTTAAATTCAGACTGGGCTGTCTTCATATTTTCCTGTAGCTTAGACAAAAACTGCTCTCTGAATTCTTCTTCCGCTGCGCTTCTGGCCGTCTCCACCTTATCCTCATACTGCAGCAGTTCTGAATTTTTCAGTTTCAAATACTCCGCTTCAAAATCCCGATATCCTTCCATCGAAGCAGGTGCACCAAAATCATGCGCTGTTTTATATTCCCTCATTACCTCTTTCATAGAGTCCGTTGCCTTATCAATCAGTGTCTGGTTTGCTTTTCTCCTTCGCAAATAATTATCTCTGAACTGTGCATAAGACTTACCCTCTGTCTGTTTCTCATATTCCTGTCTCCATATTGGCAATAAATCTGCAGCGTCTGCCCCAAGTTTTTCATAAAATAGTGCTTTTTCTACATGATTTGCCTGATTCTCTGCAATTTTCTGTTTTGTCAGGCTGATTCTTTCCTCCGTCTTACCGGCAGTTCTGTCTAAATTACTCCTTTTTACCGTCAGTTCCTCTAACATTTTTTCCAAGGTAGACAATTGCAGCTGTTTCATGATCATATTGGAATTTTTCTTCAATGTAGCAATGTTTTCTTTGCATTTGTCAATTTCCAGAGAAACCTGCCGCAAATCACCAATAACGTCCAAACGGTACTTAATATCTGTATCCTGATCCGTATTCAGTGGCTCCAGTACATATTCCAGTTGTTTCAGCCTGCTTTTCAAGTCCGCCAGCTGTTGCTTCAATTCCTCCCGCTTCTGTTTTGCCTGTTCCAGTTGTACCTTTATGGCATTCTGTCCAATGTATGGTGTTTCAAAAACGGATGGTTTAATAGCACTCGCTACGTTGTTCTGATACTTCATGCACTCTCTTGTGATTGATATCCTATAAGTTTTTAGTTCCCGATAATGCTCACACATATGAACTTTTCCGAGAATCATATTGACATAACGTTTTGCGTATTTATTTTTGGAAGACACTACGGTAGCCAGAGATCCTTCCGGTGCGGTATCATATTCTTCCAGATTCTGTGTGTTAATAAGGCCTACTCCATATGCTTTTTTCTCTTTTCGAAGCCTGTCATAAATTCCCAATGCAATATCAAAATTTTCAGGCTCCACCAGAATATAAAATCTCTGCGTGTTTAAATAACCTTCCACAGCATTTCTCCAGGATCCATCTGTAATCTCCAACATTTCACATAAAATACGCGGTTCCGGAGTCCGTCCGATACGTTGAAACTCTTCCTTAATTTCCATTCTTACACGTTCTACATCTTCAGAATACGAAAATTTTTTCTTCATTAACTGTTCAATTTTCTTGTCCAGTTCCTGCTTTTCATCGCTGATTTCGGCTTCCTTTGCTATCGTCTCTGCTTTTTTCTGTAGCACTTTATTTCGCATTAGATTTTTGTAGGAAATAGCCTGCAAAAGTGTGTCCTTTGTCTGCGCCAGATTCATATCATTGTCTGGCATGCACAAGTTTCGATAATAAAGTTTTATAGATGTGTCCACATCCTTTACTTCCAGCAATTTTTTCAACTGCATTCTGGCAGAGTCCATGCTTTCCTGAAGGCTTTCCCGCTCCTTCAGCAAATCTGTCTTTCTGTTCTCCAATAACTGCAGTCGCTTCTCCTGTTCGTCTTTTGCCAGAAAATCTTTATCTGTTGCAAGTTCCGCACGCAAATCATCTCTGATCTGTTGTTTTTCCATCTGTTCTTTTTTCACAGTCTGGATCTGACCGTTTTGTTCTTCCAACCGCAAAGTATCCGTCTGTATCTCAGCCTGCATCTTTTCTATTTCTTCCAGGATAAGATCCGCTTCTACTCTCGCAAGATAATATCCATATTGCTTATCCTTCTGTAATCCATCCGCTGCCTGGGCATGTAAGGAATTGATTTTTTCCAACCTCTCGATACGAATTTTTACGTTTTCCAGTGTACGCTGTAAATCTTGATAAGTCCGGACATTTTCACGTAATACATCAATATTGACTTCCTTCTCATCCAATACATAGGAATACACAAAATCTTTAATATCATCAATCGGTCGAAAAGCCAGAGCCTTGGGAATCAGCCGGAAAAATTTATCTTCGATTCGTCCAAAGCGGTTTTTGATCATTGATCTTGCTTCTTTATCTGTAGTACACCATTGTTTTATTTTAGAACTATTCATTGTCCGAAACTGATTGATAGACTTTGGCGCTTTTCCTTGAAAAAACATAGAGTCCTCGAATCGTACTCCGTCCATCAAATATCTTGCCGTTTTTTCCTGTCCCTCCGAAGCAGAGTCTACCACGGCACCGATCACAAAATATTTATCCTTTTTCTCTTCATAAAATTCCAGTGCAACATGTGCACTGATCTCTCCTGTCCGTTCATAAGGTTTATTTTCTCTTCCGGTCTTACAGCGAATATACCCGGTCAGTTTTCTTTTCCCGTTTTCATGAGCTGCCTTATTAAAATAATTGGTTGAACAAATAATCACGAACTGAATAGCGTCCAAAAGAGTGGATTTTCCAGCTCCGTTTTCTCCGGAAATCAGTGTAGATTTTTCAAGATCTATTGTTGCATTAACAAAGCGATGCCAGTTAATCAATTTCACTCTCGTCAGTTTCTTCACTGTTTTTTCCTCCTCTTTTGTAAATTTCCAGCTTTTCATAAGCTGCCTTAATATCTTCCACGCGAACAGCCATCAGAATAGAGTCAAAGATAATAATCCGGGATTCTTCCTCCGTAAGGCTGGTATCCAATATCTCTATGATCTGAAACCTTTTCAATGTACTGATTGCATTGCGAAAAGTTGTCTTGTCTATCATTTTCTCTCTGATCTTCAGGCTTAAGAATTTTTCATGAATATCCCCCACATTTACAATTACTTCCTCTGTAGTAGAAAGTTCCCTTCTCTTTTCATCATATAAAATTCTGAGAATTAACAAGAGAACCGATTCAAACAGTTTCATATTGTAGCGGTTATAGTTTTGTGGATTGGTTAACTGAACCACACCATATTCTTCATTAATTTCCAAACGGTAGCCCAATAGTGCAAAACATTCCGCAAATTTTTCCTTGTATTTTGTTACAAAATAATAATCTAATCTGGTTGTTTCATTTCTTTTACATAAAAAGCAGGAACTTAGCAGCCGGTTACATATCCGTGAGAAATTATCCCTGTCTTTCTGCAACATTCCGTTTAAAATATCCATCCTACTTTTGTACCTTCTTTCGTATTGTAAAATCCGTAAATTGGTAACCTTCCTTCTGTATGGTCTCTCTTACACTCACTACATACTTCATGTTTTTTCTCTGACCGTACAATCGAACATAAATCATCTTCACGAAATCATCCGTAGTATCTAACGGTAACTCCGAAGCTAACATTTCCGGTCTTTCTCCAAGCTGTTTTTCTACATATCCATCTATTTTCTCCGGGTTCAGGACTCTTGCCAGCTTTTCAAGCATTTTCCTTTTCTTCTCATTCCTGAGTTCAGTGTCCGGTTCCTCCTGTTGGATGATTTCCGGTTCAAATGTTTTCTTTCCTTCAATCGGAGTATAAAAAGATTTCTCATCTATAACTGCTGAACTGTATATCCGGATCAGATCATCCAAAAATTCAATCCTGTAAATTCCACCAAGATCCATGTTTTCCCGATTGATTTTCTCATTCATTTCAGAAAGAATATCCTTGATCTGCCCCCTGACATCCTCGCCGCCAATCAGATAAAACTTGGCACGATTGATAGCTGCCCTCTGATATTGCGTATTTTTACGATTGATTTCTGCCAGGATTTCATCCATATTCTGAAAAGCATCTATGACCTGATGAATATAATGATAGACCAGTTCTTCTGCTTCTTCCGGCGCAATTTCCCGAATGGAAGCCAGTTCCGCACCTGCTTTTTCCACATAAGCCTTACTATGGCTTTTACTTTCCAGTCTCTCTATAATCTCCGGTCGGAATTTAGAGACATTATCTGAAGTGAGCAATCGATGATATGCTTTGTCTACAATATTTTCTATGTAATCGTTGAATAAAACATCCATAATTTCCGCCGGAGTCTTATACTTTGTCAGTTCATCAATATAATGCTTGATTCCGGAACTCAGGTTTTTCAGACCGGTAATCAACATATCTGTATTTTCCACAATTGACAAAAGAACGATTCCCGGATTGTCCGTTGTACCTCGCACCAGGCTATATATAGTGTAAATATATCCCTGATATTCGATTTGCTTACCTTCTGCAATTTCCAACAATGTCTTTATAATCTTGACGGCATATTCCTTAAAATTAACTCTTTGTACATAACTTTTATCTGTCTCGATGTCTATCCATCCATAATTTTCCAGTTTTCGCAACATCCAGTTTGCCTTATCTCTTGCATTTTTTCCCTGGAATTCTTCTTCATCAAAATCCGCTGCCTGGGTCTGTTCAAAATAATATTGCAGTTCCTCCACCACAACATCTCTGTCCACTCCAAAGGAAAGCTGATGATCCATGACGGAAAATAACTTGCAGATACATTCCCAATATACTAATTTATTCGGAGATGCCAACGGTACAAAAAAACGTTCATCTATAATATGAAACACACGTAATCCCTCTTTATTTATGCTTTGTATGGAATCTACTGTCCTAAAAACTATAAGTCCAGACTATTTTCATTCAACAGAAAATCAAAAATACTCATTGTCAATATTCCGTCATCATCATTCCATGGTTTAATAATATCTTTTACAATGATAATCTTTTTAAATGAATCACCTACATTTATCAGGGATGCCTTTTCCTGCATTCTCTTCTCATCATCCGGAAGACTGAATGCTGATTGAATATAATATCGTTTGCTTCCCTTATTTGCTACGAAATCAATTTCCAGTTGTTTTTTTTCCTGCACTCCCTCTTTGGTTCTGTTCCGTTTCATAACCACACCAACATCCACATGAAATCCCCGAAACCGGAGTTCATTATAAATGATGTTCTCCATAATATGAGTCTCTTCTGTCTGTCTGAATCCAAGTCTGGCATTTCTGAGACCTACGTCTTCAAAATAATATTTCAGTGGAGTTCCAATATATTTTCTTCCTTTTACATCATATCGATTGGCCTCGCTTACAATAAAGGCATCCTTAAGGTACTCAATGTAGCTCCGAATGGTATTCAGGCTGATATCTGACTGAATCACACTTTTAAATGTAGCTTCTATTTTCGATGCATTTGTCAGTGAACCGATTCCTGATGCCAGTATATTAATCAAGTCGTTTATTTCCTGAATTTTTTCTATATGATTACGTTCAATAATATCTTTAATGTATGTCTCTTCAAACAATCCGGTAAGATATTCCATTCTCTGCTCATCTGTATTCATCGTAATGGTTAACGGAAGCCCACCAAAATTAACATAAGAACTCCATCCTTCATATTTATCACCATCGAATACATCCATATATTCCTTAAAACTGACCGGAAAAACATGTATTTCATCTCCACGCCCTCTGAACTCGGTGATAATATCTTTTGACAAAAATTTAGAGTTGCTTCCCGTTACATAAATATCTGCATTTTTTATATGAAGAAGAGAATTCAGAACCTCCTCGAACTCTTCCAGGAGTTGGACTTCATCAAGGAAAATATAGTAATCTTTTTCATCTGTTATCCGGCTTTTAATATAATCCAATATTACATAGGGATCTCTATACCTTTTATTTTCCAACATATCCAGTTCTATCGCAATAATATGATCTTCCGGAACATTTTGGGATATAAGATAGTTTTTAAATATGGTAAACAACAGATATGATTTGCCGGAACGTCTTATTCCCGTAATAACCTTTATCATTCCATTATGCATTCTATCTACTATTCTTTGCAGATATAAGTCTCTTTTTATTTCCATGTTTTTCTCCACTTTGATATTTTGAGAACATTGTGCCCTCTTTTTTCAAATTATACTATTATATCTAAGTCCTTTCAATGTATTTTTATAATTTTGGGAAATTGTGCCCTCTTTTTTCAATATGCGTATTCAGAAAAAACTCCGGATTGCATACTCCGGAGTCTGTGTCATTTCCATTATTTTCTTTGTTTTACCCCAACAGGTTCTTCAGTGCTGCCATACCTTCGGCATCCACAGCGGCCTTGTTGGCCTCCTGGATCTGGAGGTAGACTTCCTTGCGGTAGATGGGCACTTCCTTGGGTGCGGTGATGCCGATCTTGACCTGATCACCTTTGACCTCCAGAACGGTGATCTCGATATCGTTGTTGATGACGATTGCTTCGTTCTTCTTACGGGACAATGCCAGCATCTTACTCACCCGCCTTTCCGGATTTCAGGATGTCGTATACCGGATATTTTACCGGGTATTTATCTCCCTCAAGGATGATCTGGCAGGCCTTGCGTTCTTCCACGTTGATCACAAAGGGACCCTGCAGGTTCACCGTCATCTTCGTCAGGTCAGCAGGCACCGTCACAGTAACCATGACCAGAATGTTCTCCGGAGTCAGATTGCCTACACTAGTGAGCAGTTCGTCATCCACTTCCGGATCATACTGAGGGTTGACCAGCAGCGGATCCATGACCGGCATGGCGAATCCGGGTTCTTCCAGAGACTGTAAATAGCGGATTCCTACGTTGCTGCCCTTCTCCTCATCGTGGAGCATGGTAAAATGCTTCAGTTCCGGGAATCCGATAATACCTTTGTCAAAAGTGATGATCTTGTCATCCGCAATCTCAACTTCTCCAAAAAATTTTGTATTGATCTTCATAAAATACCTACGCCTTTCCGTAACCTGTTGTTCTAGATGAAATTCAACAGTGTGGTCTGCATTACTTTACCGGTAGCCATCAGTGCCGCTTCATAGGTCATTTCCGCACTCTTCAGATCAATGACGGTCTCGGTAACATCGATATCCTCGTTTTCACTCTTTAAGGTCTCAAAGGTGGTCTTCTGGCTCTTCATGCGGTTATCGATCAGTTCCAGTTTGCTGCTTCTGGTACCGCAGTTGGTAACGCACAGGTTGGCATCATCCAGATATCCCTGGAACGTAGTAATGCCGCTTTCGAACATCTTCTGGCATTTGTCCTTTGCCAGAGTCAGTGCTTTTTCTACTGCTTCCATCTGCTTCGTCAGGGTCTCTGCATCCGTACCGGTAGCAGTCTCCTGCAGTCCCTCGATCTTGGTCTTCACATTCTCCAGATCCACCACATCCTGCATGGCCTGTACCAGATCGTCCACCGTACGTCCGATACCGTGCTGGAAGCACTCATCTGCAGTGGAATTCACCTGAATGGTCTGGTTGAAGCCTACATCATATTCGATGACCTGTTTTTCGCTCTTGCCGTCAAGATAGGACTTGTTATAATCCGTTACTTTTCCGTCTGCATCGGTACTGGTACATGCAAAATAATGCTCGGGTCTCAGATCACCCTTGACCCAGTGATCCTTCTGATAAGTTACGCGGATCTCACCTTCATTTTTTCCCGAGGTGGAAGGATCATCCTTGCAGGCCATCAGTTTATCATAACGGTTCCTGCCGAGCAGGATCTCACCGGTATCCGGCACATAGATCAGTGCATCATCATTTTTTGCTGCCTCGGTGTAAGGGTCTTCCGTGGAGGACTTTATTGTGAACATAGTGGAATCCCATGTCGGTTCTTTCATTACAGCTTCGCCGGTTACAGGGTCTTTCTCATAGAAAGAAATAGACGGGGCTGCAGCCGGGTTTGCATTCTTGTCTCTGCAGTCATCATAAGCCAGCTGGATACGGTACACCTCGGTGGACTTAATATCCTGTTCCGTGATCTTGCTGTTATTTGCATTATTATAATTTGCAGCAGTAATATCCAGCAATTTTCCGGTGTCGATCTTCGTCAGCTGTGTGATGGAGCTGTTGTCCAGCTGCTCGGTGATCTCATATTTCGTATTGTATTCTTTATCAAAACTCAGAGAAGTATCGGTACGATATCCGGTAAACACATAACGGCCCGCATAGTCTGCATCGCCGGTGCTGTACACTTCATCTCCCAGGGCTTTCAGCTGTTCCAGAATGATCTGGCGGTCTGCGGATTTCAGATCTCCGTTAGATGCCTTGGTGCACTGTTTGATCATATTCGTGATGATCTCTGTCAGGTTCTTCAGTGCATCCTCGGTTACGTCCAGCCAGCTCTCCGCATCCGGAATGTTCTTGCTGTAATACTGCGTCACCTCGGTCACATTGCTGCGTAAACGCAGGGCACGGATGGATACCACAGGATCATCGGAAGGACGGCTGACCTTCTTCTGGGTAGACATCTGGGTGCTCAGCTTATCCTGATATACTTTGTTCGTATTGATATTGGACAGATTATTACGCTGCATGATCTTGTTCGTAATTCTCATTTTCTCCGTAACTATTCAGGATTCTAAAAATCAGAATAACTGGTACGTTATGCTTGCATATAAGTAACAGTTTTCTGATTCGAATGGTGACTCGAATAGAGTCACCACACACGTGAGCAAAATTAGCTGTGTAGCAGCGAGAAAGCACGGATACGTGCGTTTTTGCGAACATATGTGGGAATCCGAATAGCTGCCTCCTTTCTAGTTTAGACTCCGGTCTCCAGAATCAGTCTGTCATAAATCTCCGTCAGTGTCTGGATCATCTTGGAAGCCAGATTGTATCCGTTCTGGTATTTTACAAGATTTACGGCTTCTTCATCCTCGTCCACGCCGGAGATGGAGAGTCTCTGATTGTCAATGGTACCGGATATATCCTTAAAGCTTGCATAAAAAGTATTGGCCCGGGATGCATTCAACGCCACATCTGACAAAATACACTGTAAAAACTCGGAGGCACTGTTGCCGCGGAAGCTCATCTTGCTCTTATCCGTAGCCAGATTCTTCAGATCGTTCAACAGGTCATTCTGTTCCACGCCGTCAGATGCATTTTTTCGGTTTGCCATCAGGCTGGGATCCTGCTCCATGGCATCCAGAATATCGAAATTCTTCGCTGTCAGACGATAGTAGCTGTCATCGTTGACTTTTACCGTAACTTTACTGTTTTTCTTCTCCTGCTTGTCATATCGCTTTGCCGCATCATCCAGCAGGAACTGCTCACCACCGGTAGCTTTATTACCGGTGAACATCTTCACGCCGGGATCCCCGTTTCCGCTGTAACCGGAGGTGAGAATATCGTTGAATTTCTGAGAGAAGGTACGGATCCACTCATTCATCTGGTTCATGTAATAAGGGATTCCCTGATAGGACAGGTTGGTACCGATCTCTGCCTTTTTTCCTACACGGTCATTGGTAATTCCCCGGGGATTCTTCTCACTGTCCGATAAAGTAAATGTATAGGAGTAAGTGGCATTGCCGTTCGCATCATATTCGCAGGTATATTCCCAGGAATCATAGTAGAATTCCTGATTGCCCAGATCCAGGATGCCTCCCTGATCCGACAGATTACATTTATTCAGATCCTGCAGATAAGCCTTGGTTACCTTCACGGTTACCGTATCATGTGTCTTGCCGTCCACCGTGGTGGTTCCGGTAGCTGTCACCTGTCCGCTGAAATTCTCGCCGTTGTTACCGTCACGCATCTGGATCAGTCCTGCCAGATCACCGCCCATGGATGCATTGTACAGGTTGAACTTCTGCCCGTCCGCCCAATAGATCTCATAGAGACCGTCAATGTCTGTCTGGTTGACCTTCTCGTAGGAAGTTCTCGCCACGCATTCCAGACCGTTATAATCACTGCCGTCCACCAGCATCTGTCCGCCTGCGATCTTGACCATATATCTGTTGGCTCCAGTCTCACGGTTCTCGTTGTTGGCATCGATGATCGGAGTCTCCTTGACTTCCACATCCACGATCTTGGATAATTCATCGATCAGCAGGGTTCTGCGGTCACGCAGCTCATTGGCCTTTGTTCCAGCCAGTTCAATGGTGTTGATCTGTTTATTCAGGGAGGCGATCTCACCGGCAAGGGAATTGATCTGATCCACCTTCAGTTTAATCTCCTGATTGATATCCTTCTGTACTTTTTCCAGATTACCCGCCATACCATTGAAATAATCTGTCAGTGCTCCGGCATATCCCACGAACTGGGATTTGGCTGTGGCACTGTTGGGATCCTTCAGGAGTGCCTGCAGTCCGGTGATCATCAGCTGATCGAAGTTCGTCTTGAACCCGGTGCTCTTACCGTCATCATCAAAATACGTCTCCAATTGCTGCATGTAATACTGTTTCATGTCATATTCGCCAAGCAGTGCATTGTTATCCCAATATCTTCCGTCATAGAATTCATCCCGTACACGCTCAATGGCCAGAGTCTCTACACCGGCACCGGCACAGCCATAGGTCTGGAACACCCGCAGCGCATTGGCGGCCTGTTGTGTCACCTGTTGTCTGCTGTAGCCTTCCGTCTGTACATTGGCGATATTATTGGAAGTGGTATTCATGGCAGCATTGCTGGCCAGAAGTCCCGTATATGCAATATTTAATCCAAAAAACTGTGAGGGCATAACTTACCTCCTATTTCTTACACTTACACATTACACACCCAGCGTGGAAAGAATGTGATCCAGCATTTCACTGATCACGTTGATATAACGGCTGGATGCGTTGTATGCGTTCTGGAACTTGATCATGTTGGACAGTTCCTCGTCCGTGGATACACCGATAACCTGTTCTCTGGCACTCTGTGTAGCCTCCACGGTGGTGACCTGATTCTCATAAATACTCCGGAATACATAGCCGGAATTGGATACCTGCGATACCAGGTCGGTATAATAATCTACAAAAGTAGTCTTTTTCTGTACATTAGGATTCAGCGTGTAGGCTTCCTCGGTAAATGCCGCTTTCAAAGCATCTGCGGTCTCCTTATCCTCGGAACCGTCTGCCAAACGGAATCCAAGCTTGGAAGGCTCCTTCGTCAGCGCCGGATTTACCTGAAGATTGCCGATGGTATACAGGCTCTCAGGGCTGTCCGGATCTTCATCCTTCATAATCCAATACTCTGTTACACCGTCTTCTCCGATCACCTTCTCATAGCCATCCGTTGTGACCTTGGTAAACAGTTGGATGGGACTGCCATCCTCCATGCGCATATAGCCATTCGGATCCGAGACACAATAGCGGACATTGGGGCGTGTAGTACCATCTGCAAGTTTCAGATCTCCGGTCTGTACTCCTGCAGCCTTCGCCAGAATATCGTTCACCTTCGTCACCACATTGTGGATCATCTGGTCGAACTCACCCTGAATATTCATGACAACGGACTGGGAGACACTGTCGTATTTTCCTTCCGCCAGATCTGTATAATTGGCTCTGTGATCACCTCTGGCCAGAAGCATTGCCTTCAGGCCGCCGATATCTGTGTTCAGGTCGGAAGAAATCTCCACGGAGAGATCAAATACCTCTGCGCCGTCAATATTATAATCTCTGGTGCCATCAGCTCTTACGGTGTAGGTGGCATCCTGCGGCCAGAACGGAGTGTAGAAGCCGGTGGCTTCATCCGTCTTCAGAGCGATCTCATAACAGGTTCCGTCCTTTACGAAATCCACGCCCTCGATCTGTACGGATACACTGCCGTATCGATCTTCGGAAAAGGTCATGTTGGTCAGCTCTGCCAGTTCATCCAGAATCTGATTTCTCGCATCTCTCAGGTCGTTGGCATGTTCAATGCCGCCACTCTCAATGGCACGGATCTGATCGTTCAGCGTTAATAACTGGTTGCCGTATTTATTGATTTTATCTACATTCTGCTTAATCTGTGTGTTCAGGTTGTTCTGGTAGGAGCTCAATCCGCTGTATACTGCTCCGGCTCTCTGTACGAATTCCGCCGCTCTCTGCACCAGCATGCCCTGTGTTACAGAACTGCTGGGATCCTTGGAAAGCTCCTGAATAGCGGTCCAGAAGTCTGTCATGGTGGTCTGGAATGCCTCGCCGTTCAATTCTCCCAGCTGGCTCTCTACCTCTTCCATGACTTCTGTGGACACTTCATAGAACATACTACGTCCGGATTCCTTGCGGTATGTCTTGTCCAGGAAATAATCTCTGACCTGTTTTACGCGGGAATATGTGACACCCAGACCTGTCTGTTTGTTGGAAATAGACTTAGGGTCTGTCGATAATGTGACATAAGCTCTGTTAGACTGCTGTACCTGTTGTCTGGTATAGCCGGTGGTGTCCACATTAGAAAGATTATGCGCTGTGGTATTCAGCGCATTCTGACTTGTCTGTAATCCGGACGAACCTATATATAAACTACCCATTAATGGCATAAACTTTCACCTCTGTATCAGGGGATCCTCAGATCCCCGGGATCCGGTCTTACTGCTTGGCATCGAATCCATGGTCAATGACCCCCATGGTATTGCCTGCATTGTAAGCTCCCCGGTTGTAATTCGCTGTCTCGGGTGCAGCCTTGGATGCCTGGAGGAGATTCATCTCGAATTCCACCATCTCCAGCGCGCTGTTTAACAGTTCACTGTTCTGCTCGTTCACGCGCTTCAGTCCCCGGACCGCTGCCTGTAATCTGTCGTGGGAATCCGCCAGTGCCTGCTGTTCCGCAGGCCGTGCAGATAACATAGTGATCAGATTCGGCAATTTCAAGTCGTTAACATCCCTGTTCAATACATCGGCTATGTCCGCAGTCACTCCCGCTCTCTGCTTGTCCAGATTGTGGATCCTGCTGACCAGCTCCTGCTCCTCGTCCGTGATCTTTTGTAACTCTGCAAGATCACCGCCTGCAATAATCGGTGTCTTGCGCTGTGATAGCTGAAGCAGAGCTTCGTACTCCGTACTCTCTCTGTCCAGTACATCTATCAGGTTTTCCATTAAACTAGCCAAGGAACTACCTCATTTCTTCCTGCTTTTGAAGCAGCTTCTCCGCAAAGCTTGCATTATCCACTCCATAAGTACCGTTCTGGATTCTTGCTTTAATGGGAGCCGTTAACTCTTCCCTGATGTCAGGTGCTGCTGCCACTGCTGCCTTAGCGGTCTGGAAATCCTTGCCCTGGCTGCTGATCTGCAGTCTGTCCGTGTGTGACGCTGTCTGAGTCTTCTGAGTCCTGCTGACCTTCTGTGACTGATACAGCTGCTGTACCTGTGTATACGCTTCAATACGCATATCGACTCCTCCTTCCCGAATGTCTTTTGATGTTTCACAATATGTATCGGACGGATTTACAATTACTTTAGCCCTCATGGAAAAAAAGTAACGATCCGGACCGCCTGCAGGGGAACGTCCGAATCGTCACAAAATCTGT
Source organism: Clostridium sp. AM34-9AC (assembly GCF_003480225.1). Lineage (NCBI taxonomy): Bacteria > Bacillati > Bacillota > Clostridia > Eubacteriales > Clostridiaceae > Clostridium > Clostridium sp. AM34-9AC. The sequence goes on along the minus strand of NZ_QUIU01000002.1, from coordinate 75,546 downwards.
CAATATGCATTTTCGTTGCGGATCTCATCGTCTACCCGCCGTACCCGGTAGGTCTTGTCTCCCACTGTCACGGCGGTCACCGTATCGTCGTGGGCATACAATCCTTCTTCCACATAAGAAAATTTTTCCGGTATCCTTCCCTCTTCCAGGATCTGGATCAAAGCCTCCACCCTGGGGCCATGCAGTGGATTGCATTCTCCGATGCAGGTGATCTCATCCTTCAGCACGCAGTCCATGGATTCTGTGCTGACACCATCAAAAGACAATATCATAATATCTCCTGCCGCCAGATTGCTGCCGACCCTTTTTCCCGCCGCCCGGATCGCTTCCATGGCGCCAAAGGCCTCATTGTCGTTTTCGCAATAGACCACATTGATATTGTCGTATTTTTTCAGGAAAGCTTCCATGACTTCCTTCCCCTTGGCCTGGGTAAATTCTCCCGATACCTGGTCTAACAGATCCCAACCGTATTTTGCCGCGCCCTGCTCCAATCCTCTGGTACGTCCGATCTGGGCGGAAGCTCCGATATTTCCCTGAATATTTACAATATGAAGATCCTCCGGTGCAATTCCCTTGCTGATGGAAAAGGAATTCAGCCACTCCGACATTTTCAGGCCTTCCAGTTCAAAGTCCGAACCCACGAAGCAGGTGAACAGACTGTCATCCTCCACATCCACCTTACGGTCCACGATGACCACCGGGATCCCGGCATCCTTTGCTTCCCTGAGCACCGTGTCCCATCCGGTCTCCGTCACCGGTGCCAGCACGATGTAGTCCACCTCCTGCTGGATAAAGGTTCGGATGGCCCGGATCTGGTTGGCCTGCTTCTGCTGACCATCCTCGAAGATCAGGTCGTACCCGGCCTCTTTTGTAAAGGTACTTTTCATGGACTCCGTGTTGGCACTGCGCCAGTCGGATTCCGCTCCCACCTGGGAAAATCCCACCACAATACGGTCTGTCTGTGTATCCTCTGGTGTTGCAATATCCTCCGCAGTGCTTTGTCTGTCGCCGCATCCTGCAAGCAGGATTCCCAGCCCCAGCAGCAGACCCGCCATCCATCGTCTTCCTGTTCTGCATTTCTTCATATCTGTAATGTCATCCTGTTCTGTCATACTTCCCGCCCGGAAATCGCTCTGTCATTCTCTCATTTTCCGGCAGGTTCTTTCTCTGTATGAAAATACGCCACAGAGCTCTCCAGTTCCCCGGAGATCTGTTTCATTTTATCACAGTTTGCGCCCACTGTCTGTATCTGTGTCAGGATTTCCTCAATGTTTGCATTCACCTGCTGGTTGTTGGCAGCATTTTCCTCACTGATAGCACTGAGGCTGCCGATATTGCCCAGAATATCCTCTTTCTGCTGTGACAGACGTCCGGTCTCTCCGGCGATCTTGCGGATCTCTTCCGCAGAATGTCTGATACTTTGCTCTAACTGCTGATACTGCTCTCTGGTTGCAATAATGTGATCCTGTTCCTCCCGGATGATATTCTTTACCACATCCGCCTGTTCCACAGTCTCACCGGATTTCTCCATAATGCCCTGGGCCAGATTTTTGATCTGCTCGGCACCGGCAGCGCTCTGCTCCGACAGTTTGCGGATCTCTTCCGCCACCACGGCAAAGCCTCTGCCCGCCTCTCCGGCTCTGGCGGCCTCGATGGAGGCATTCAGACTTAACAGATTGGTCTGTCCGGAAATGGAGAAGATCAGAGCTACCGCCTCATCGATCTTTTCGATATAATCGTTGGTCTCATGAATCTTCGCTGTAATGGTATTCACGGATTCCACAGAACGATTGCTGCCGGTCATGATCTTTTCCATGCCTTCCCCCGCCTTTTTGCTGTTGTCCTGTATTTCTTCCGAATCCTTCTGCAGCTGTCCGGCACTGACACTGATGTCATTGACCGCCTCTCCGATCTCATCCATACGGTCACTGATATTCTGCACATTTTCCGCCATTTCCTCCGCTGCGGAAGACAGCTGCTCCATCGCCTGACTGATCTGTCCAGCCTGTTCTGTGGTGGCATCGCTTCCCTCTGCCACCTGCCGTACACTGTTTAGAAGTTCTCCGGATACCTCCTGTACACCGCCGATGACCTGTGCCAGATTCCGCTGCATCTGTGAGGTATTCTGTAACAGATTACGGATCTCCCGGACAATACTGTCGGATTCTTTTCTGGCACTCAGATCACCTTCCGCCAGGGCATCCACCCTGCTGCCGGTCTCTTTCATCTTGCCCGACAGTGCTCTGCTCAGGAAAAAGCAGATAACACCAAACAGGATCACCATGCCCACTGCGCAGACCATGAATACAACCTCGATCTCCCACAGGGCATCGGTGATCTCATTTTTCCGTTCCGCCGCAAAAGCCACTGCAGTGATCTGTCCGTTATTCATAATCGGGATATAATAACCATAATAAGTATTTCCCTCAATCACTACATTTTTATCATAATATCCCTCCGTCCCAAGATCCTGATCCATGGGGATTTCACGGATACGATAGTCATTTTCATTTTTAATGGATGTGGTAGCCGGAATGCCGTCTGCAAGAATGGCCATCTCCAGGCCTTCTTCCTTCAGGCTGTCCAGGTACTCATAATAACCGCTGGCATTCATTGCCGTGATCTCATTTTCCTTACAGTATTTTGCCAGATTATCCGCAGTTACATGCAGTGTGGTCTGCACACTGCCTTCCAGATTCGTTCTGGTCAGACGTAAAGATGTGGTACTGAGGATCACTGTTGCCAAAACTACCGGTGCCAGTGCCAGCAGCATCAACAACAGGAACAGGCTGCATCCCTGCTTTTTCAGAGTTTTCTGCTTTTTTACCTTCGTTTTTTTCATAACTTCTACCCCCTGATATTCGGTGGATTCCTTTTACTAGCGGAAAAAGAGTGTGACTGCACACCAGCCACGCTCTTTCCGCTCCTCCCTATTTTCAGCTGCTTTTATTTGTTCTGCAGCATTTTCTTTTTTCTTGCGATGACCACACTCTGTACTACCAGGAACAGACACAGCATAGCTGCAATGGTGATACCGGTCCACCATGCCTGATCCAGACCTGCACTGGATACGATATTCTGGATGGTGCTCAGGGACAATACACCGAAGAAAGTTCCGATGATATTGCCGACACCACCAGTCAGCATCGTACCGCCGATGATGGAGGATGCAATGGCGTTCATCTCCATGCCGCTGGCATGAGAAGCAGATCCGCTTCCTACATGCAGGAAGTACACATAACCGCCGATACCTGCCAACAGTCCGCAGAGCAGATGGGACATGAACTTGGTTCTCTTCACATTGATACCTAACATCAGCGCGCTCTGATTGTTACCGCCTACCGCATAGAAGCTGCGGCCCATCTTGGTCCAGCGAAGCATGATAAACATCAGAATGACTACTAAAAGCGCCACAATCACACCGATCTCCACATAAGCATTGACGTAATTGCCCAGTTTGTTCACGGAGCCCATTCCTGGAACGATCACACGGGTTTCCTTCAAAGCAGTGAAACTTTCGTTGGCCACGTTGAAAGGTTTGGTATTTACGATCGTTGTCATACCTCTGGCGAAGAACATACCCGCCAGGGTCACGATAAAGGGCTGGATATCCAGGTATGCTACCAGGAAGCCCTGTACGATACCGAAAGCAAGGCCAATGGCTACTGCCAGTAACATGGATACAAATACATTACCGCCGCCGAAGTCCAGATATACGGCGCAGCTCATGCTGACCAGTGCCACCACACCGCCGACGGAAATATCGATTCCACCGGTAATCATGACTAAACTCATGCCGCAGGACAGAATGATCAGTGCTGCGTTAGCGTTCAGAATGTTGAAAAATGTCTGAGGTTTTAAGAAGCCTTTTCCCTGGAACACGATGGCTCCGATATACATTACGAAGAATACTACGATCGTGATGGTCAGCAGCAGATTGGTATCTGTCATATTTTTTAACTTCTTACCCATATCAGCCAACCTCCTTTACAGCCTTGCCCTGCTTCAGCTTCTTGCCGAAAGCGGACAGCCATTCTCTTACCTTGGGAGTACTTAAGACTACCAACAGGATAACCACTACCGCCTTGTAAGCAGGAAGTGCATCGGACTGTACGTCGAATTTGTACAAGGTGGTGGTCAGGAACTGGATGACATAAGCACCCAGAATGGAAGCTGCCATGTTGAACTTACCACCGCTTAAAGAGTTACCTCCCAGAGCTACTGCCAGGATGGCATCCATCTCGATATCCTTTGCAATAACGGAGTAGTTGATGGAGGACAGACGGCTTACTTTGATCAGTGCTGCTACCGCTACACACAGTCCCAGGATCACAAAGGTCAGGAACTTGATAAATGTGGGATTCAGTCCGTTTAACTTGGAGGAATTCTCATTGATACCAACAGACTGGGTGTAAAGTCCCAGTGTTGTGAACTTCAATACCAGGAAGATCACCAGTACACAGACCGCTGCAATGAAGAACGGTGTGGGAATGGGAATTCCCGGAATAAATCCACCGAAATAGCTGAAGGTCGGATCACTTACAATAGGAAGCTCGTTGTTGTTAATCCATGCTGCAATGGAACGTCCTGCCGTATAGAGGATCAGGGTCGCTACCATGGGCTGGATCTTGAAATATGCTACCAGGGCACCGTTAAAGGCACCGAAGAGCATGGCTACCACACAGGCTACCAGAAATGCTACGATAATGGGGGCCTGCAGGGTATCGGGTCTGGAATTCGTACCACACAGTACTCGTAAGATCACGCTGCCTGCGATGGCAATGGCAGCGCCCACGCTGATATCCTGTCCGCCGGAAGCTGCAGTGACCAGTGTCATGCCAATGGCTAAAATAGCCAGTTCGGAACCGTAGTCCAGGATCGTCATCAGGTAACCGGACAATACCGGATCTCCTGCGCTGTTATATCCCAGTGTGATCTTGAAGAAACTGGGGTCTACGATCAGATTGAATACTGCCAGGATTATCAGGGCTGCAATGGGAATGAAAATCTGCTGCCGGAACAATCCGCTCAGGAAATTTTTATTACCTTTTTCTACTTTCTTTTCATTACTCATGCTTACTTTCACCTCCGGCAATCGTACTCATAATCTTGGTCTGGGTCAGATCTTCTCCGGACAATTCTCCTACCACCTTGCGGTCTCTCATGACTACCAGTCGGGAGCAGGTACGGAGCATCTCGTCGGTCTCGGAAGAGATGAAGGTCACGCTCATGCCTTCACTTGCCAGCTTCAGTACCAGCTTCTGGATATCCACCTTGGTACCGACATCGATACCTCTGGTGGGCTCATCCAGAATCAGATATTCCGGATGGGTCAGAAGCCATCTGGCTAAGATTACCTTCTGCTGATTACCGCCGGACAGCGACTTGATGGGTGTCTCGGCCGATGCCGTCTTGATATCCAGCAGTTTGATGTATTCGTCTGCAAATTTATTAGCTTCCGCCTTGGAAATAGGGTGGAAGAATCCACGAAGTACCTGTAATGCCAGGATAATATTCTCTCTTACGGACAAGTCACCTACGATACCGTCACGCTTACGATCCTCCGGCAGATAGCCGATTCCACAACGCATAGCATCCAGAGGCTTATTGATCTTGACCTGCTTGCCGTTCTTTTTCACCGTACCGCCGATGACACGGTCAGCACCGAAAATAGCGCGGACGCACTCACTTCGGCCAGATCCCAGCAGTCCCGTAAATCCATTGACCTCGCCCTTCTTAATATAGAAGTCAAAGGGTTTGATTCCGGCATCGCTGCACAGATCTTTGGTCTCAAATAAGGGTTCTCCGTTCTCCGTCTTCTGTTCCGTGGGCTGCTCGCCTTTAATATCGGACAGGTCATCCAGTTCCTTACCCAACATTTTGGATACCAGTTGTACTCTGGGCAGATCCTTGATGGCATATTCACCTACCAGACTGCCGTCACGCATAACAGTGATCTTGTCACACACTTCATATACCTGATCCAGGAAATGGGTTACGAAGATGATACCCACGCCTCTGGCCTTCAGATCGCGCATCAGGCCGAAGAGCTTTGTCACTTCCTGCTCATCCAGAGAGGAGGTCGGCTCATCCAGGATCAGTACTTTACAATCCATATCTACAGCTCTGGCAATGGCTACCATCTGCTGTACGGCGATGGAACAGCTTGCCAGCTGCTGGGACGCTTCCGCGGGGATATCCAGATTCTGTAAGATCTTGTCTGCGTCCTCATTCATTTTTTTCCAGTTCTGATAGATCTTATTGGAACGTCCTATGTACATGTTCTCCGCCACGGACAGATTCGGGCAGAGTGTAATCTCCTGATATACCGTACTGATGCCCAGCTTCTGTGCCTCCTGCGGAGAGTGAATGGATACGGCTTTGTCATTGCCGTCGATGAAGATCTGACCTTCATCTTTGCTGTAGACACCTGTCAGTACCTTGATCAGGGTTGACTTTCCGGCACCGTTCTCTCCCATCAGCGCATGAATCTCACCTTTGTTCAGATGGAAGTCCACACCTTTCAGAGCACGTACACCGGGAAAGCTTTTGTGAATATTTTTCATTTCCAATACTGTGTTATTGTCCAAAAGTTTCACCCCTTAATCTGTAACTATTCAGAGCCATGTAAATATCATGAAATGTTCTTCGAATGCTGGCATTCGTAAGAATATTTTATGATATTTATAGGGCGAAGTAACCACATTCGCAATAAAGTGGGCTCTGAAAGAGCCTTTTGCGAATGGGGTTCTGAATAGTTACTCTTTTGATAAAAGAAGCGCGGAGCTAGCATGCGCCGCGCTTCTGGTCGTTTACGTCAGATTAGATACCGTAGTTGTCTACATCTTCCTGAGTAATGGTGGTTGCATCGAAGCCTTTTTCATCCATGATGATGGTCTTCTCGGAGATGGTCTCGCCGCTCTCCAGCTTCTTGATGATGTCATCGATGTAGGAAGCCTGGAAAGGATTGCACTGTCCATCGTAGTTCCAGTTGCCTGCCTTCAGTTCTTCCAGAGCCCACTTGTTGCAGTCAAAGCCCATAACGATAACGTCTTTACCAACGCCGTGGGAGATATTAGCCTTATCCAGAGCTGCTACAGCACCCTTAGCCATATCATCGTTCTCAGCGTAGATTACGTTGAAAGGAGTACCTGCGTCGATTACGGACTGTACGATCTGCTGTGCTTTCTCTGCGTTCCACTCAGCGGTCTGCTGTGTTACCAGATTGAATCCGTCGTTTGCTGCTGCGTCATCCAGAGCACCGGTACGTCCCTGCTGTGCTGCGGAACCCATAACACCCTGTAAGTGGATAATGTTGTATTCACTTAAGTTCTGGCTCTTTAACCAGTCAACTGCGGTCTGGCCTTCCTTTGCCATATCGGATACGATGGATGCCTCATACAGGCTCTCATCTGCATCAATGGTACGGTCGAAGAGGATAACTCTGATACCTGCATCCTGTGCATCCTTCAATACGGAATCCCAACCTGCGGTATCTGCTGCGGACAGAAGCAGATAGTCAACGCCATCCTGAATGAACTTCTGTGCTGCAGTGATCTGCTCATCGTTCTTTAAGCTGTATGCGAAAGATGCTTCGTAGCCGTTAGCCTCGGTAAAGGTATTCTTCATATCCTTATCGTTTGCGGTACGGTAACCGGACTCGTTGGGGTCGTTATTGATGATGCCGACTTTGATCATATCTCCGGAGGAGCTGGAGCTGGTCGTTCCTGCGCTTGCACTTTCGGTTGCTGCGTTTGCACTTCCGGTTGCTGCGTTTGCACTTCCGGTTGCTGCGTTGCTGCCTGCATCAGAGGAGCCGCATGCTACAAGGCTGAATACCATGGTTGCTGCCATTACTGCTGCTAAAATTTTCTTCTTCATTGTGTAACCTCCCAATTTGTTTTTGTTCCCCAAAGAACTATTTCTTTGATGATCTTATTGTAAAGCGGATCCGGGGAAAAAACCATGAAGATACCTCACGGAAAAGTTGAAATTTTTATGGTAAAAAAAACCACCGGCGTAAAAAGTTGATTTTTTTACGATAGTGGTTCATTTTTTTAATGCTGCGGAAGCCGGACCGTGACACAGGTGCCCTCCCCGTAGGTACTGGTAATGGTGATACCATAGTTTTCGCCGAAATTCAGACGGATACGTTCGTTCACATTGTACAGGCCGTAGATATCGGTCTCCCGGGCCTTCCGGTTGCGGATGCCTTTCCTCACCTGCTCCAGCCGCTCCGGCGTCATCCCCTTGCCGTTGTCCGTGATCAACAGAATGCAATCCTCTCCGTCCAGTTCTCCTTCGATCCGTATCATGCCCTTGCCACGTTTGTTCTTGATTCCGTGGTACAGTGCATTTTCCACCAGAGGCTGCAGCGTGATCTTGGGAATCTGGCAATGGTTTAATTCTTCCGGAACACAGATCTCATATTGAAGGATGTCCTGATAACGCATCTGCTGGATCTCCAGGTAGCTGCGGACGTGCTGCAGTTCTTCTTTTACATCCAGAATATCCTGTCCTTGATTCAATGAGATCCGGAAAAAGTCCGACAGGCTGCCTACCATGCTCACGACCTTTTTCTGTTCTCCCGCTTCCGCCAGCCATACAATGGCATCCAGCGTATTATATAAGAAGTGCGGATTGATCTGGGACTGCAGCAGTTCAAATTCCGCCTTGCGCAACCGGATCTGCTCCGTCTTCACCTGCTCTAACAGTTCGTTGATCTTGTCGATCATTGTATTCAGTGAATCGCTGAGCACCTGGGCCTCCACGCCCCCCGTCACGTCGGAGCGCACCGTCAGGTCACCTTTTGCCACCTGATCCGTCACCTGGGTAAGGCGTCTTATGGGGCTCGTGATACTTAACGGTATATAATAGGATAAGAATAAAAACAGAATCAGGATCAGTGCAAAGGCAATGATGGAGAAACGGATCATATTCACGAAGAAATCCTGATATTGCTGCCTGCTCTCCTGAATCCCCCGGATCTCGTAATAGATGTACTGGGAAATGGTATCACCCACCAGAGACGTCACAATCTGCACATCATTTTCCCAGATTTCCATGTTGTCCTCGTAGCGGTTGCCTTCCCGGATATTGTCCTCGATCCTGCCGATATAGGTCTCCAGATTGTTCAGATATTTTTTGACACTGGTCAGTCGTTTCAGGTTCTCCTGAGATTCCGTCAGTTCTTCCAGACCGGCCACGATGCCATCTGCCTCCACCAGCATATCATGCAGACTGGACTCTTCCAGTGTCTTGTTCCCTACAATCAGCAGATAAGTCTCATAATCGAAATCCTTCTGGAAATCCAGGCTGAACTGGCTGGCCATGACGGAGGAATTGATCATATCCTCGTATCTTCGGTTATTGTTCCATAAATTATAGAAGCAAAAGATCAGGAACAATACAAAAGGCACCAGAAGGCAAAGATAGGAATATCTTATCTTTGCCACCAGTGTCGAATGTTCATACAATTCTTTTATCTTTTTTCTCATAGGAATCCCCCTTATCCATGGCCACGGCTAATTGGTGCCGCCCCGGTACTGGGTAGGGGTCATCCCCTGGGTCTTCTTGAACAGATAGGAGAAATAGTGTGGATCCTTGTAGCCCACCTCCTGGCTGATCAGGCTGCTGCGCTTGCCGGTGCAGCGCAAGAGTTCCTTCGCCTTGTTCATACGATAGTCTGTCAGATATTTGATAAAGCTCTGTCCGGTCTGTTGGCTGAAGATCATGCTCAGATGGTTTGGTGAGAAATTCACGTGGGATGCCAGCAGATTCAGGGAAAGTTCCTCGTCTGCATAATTCTCATCAATGTATTTCATCACCTGTTCCACCACATCATCATACCGGCTGCTGGCAGCCTTATCTCTGACCGCCAGTGCTTTCTGCAGAATTCTGGTAATGTAATGGATCGCACTATCGCTGTCCTGCAGGGTCTTCTCGTCCTGATTGGGTGTTTCCAGTTCCTGCGTATCCGTCTGCAGGCTTTCCAGAAAATCTGCCACACAGAAATAGACATCCATGGTAATATACTGCCTGAAAATATTGGACTGCAGTGCCTTGTTGCTGAGATCCCGGAAAAATTCTTCCACGAAGTAGACCACTTCCTCCCGGTCACCCTGTTTTAAGAATTCCTGGATTCTTGTGCGGTCGATCTGCTTTGGATTGACTTCCTTGATGTCAAAATTATCTTCCTTCTGCGCTTCCTCCGTCATATGTCCGCTGTCCAGGATCCGGCTGTCCTGCACCAGATATCTGTGGGCAAAAGCATGACTGGCCTGTTCAAAAGATGCCGGAAGCTCCCGCAGACGATTCACCGGCTTGCCGATACCACCGAAATACCGCACATGCTCATAGCCTTCCATAATGTCCTTGATCTTTTCTATGTATTCCTGTTGCAACAGCAATAGCTGTTCCTCGGAATCGGCTTTTAGTAAGAATGCTTTTCCTTCCAGATTACGATCAAAGGTGATCACCGTCCTGCCGTCTTCCAGTCCCCGCAGTTCCTGTTCGATCCGGATCAGGCTGCCGGAATACTCATCCTGCGCATGACGCAGAGACTGGGTCTTGAACAGAATAATATTGTACCAGGGTGCCGACAGATCGATCCCCAGAATCTCTGCCGATTCCAACAGTTCTGCCACGGTGCTTTCTCCGGTGACCAGTTCCTGGAACAGTTTTTTCCGCTCTCTGAGATTGTTTTCCTCCATCTCCTGCAAATACCGCTCTCTGATCTGAATGGCTCTGCGCTTCTCCTCGATCTTCGCCGACAATTCATCCAATTCCGCCAGCAGTTCCTCACCATTGATGGGTTTGGACAGATACTGGGCCACTCCCAGCTTGATAGCTTCCTTGGCATATTCGAATTCCTGGTAACCGGACAGAATAATGATTTCTGTGTCCGGAAGCTCCTTGCGGATCAGACGGCTCAATTCCAGGCCGTCCATAAACGGCATCCGGATATCGGTGATCACGATATCCGGACGCAATTTCTGGATCATGGGATAGGCCAGCTCTCCGTCGCCGGCCTCCCCACAGAACTCATAGCCATGAGCCTTCCAGTCAATATTATTTTTGATTCCTTCACGGATGACAAATTCATCCTCCACCAAAAACACTTTTAACATTTCTACGATACCCTTCTTCTATCTGCAGGTAACTTCTACCCGCAGATTCTGCCTGCAGATTTTTATTTCGTTCTCTGCAATACTATTTTCTATTATACACGAAAACAGATTTTTCGGGTAGCATATTTTAGCGGTAGAATACTTCTCCCAGCATCAGGTCTCTCTTCAGATCGCGGATCTTCGTATCCTTGTCGATATATACAGCCTCGATGCCCATCATGGCTGCCCAGTCACCCATCTGCTCTGCGGTCAGATCGTAGGTAAATGCGGTATGATGTGCACCTCCTGCCAGGATCCATGCTTCCGCGCCGGTATACAGATCCGGTTCGGGAGTCCAGAAGTTGGTAGCGGTAGGAAGCTTCGGCATGGGTTTCTCCACTTTCTTGCAGTTCACATCGTTGATGATCAGACGGAAACGATTGCCCATGTCGATCAGGGAAGTAGCGATACCATGACCTTCCTTGGAAGTAAATACCAGTCTTGCAGGATCTTCTCTGTCTCCCATGGACAGGGGCTGGCACTTGATGCTGATGGGACCGTCCGCAATGGTGGGGCAGATCTCCAGCATATGGGCTTCCAGAATACCTTCCTTGCCCTTGATCAGATTGTAGGTGTAATCCTCCAGCATGGAAGTACCCTTGGCATCCTTTTTGCCTGCGGTCATGATCTTCATCAGACGTACCATGGCGGCTACCTTCCAGTCACCTTCTGCGCCGAAGCCGTAGCCCTTCTCCATCAGTCTCTGAATGGCCAGTCCGGGCAGTTGCTTCAACGCACCCAGATCTCCGAAGTGGGTAACGATGGCCTGATAATTCTTCTCTTCCAGGAAACGTTCAAATCCCAGTTCGATCTGTGCCTGTACAGCCACATGTTTTTTAAACTCTTCGGGGTCTCTTCCCTCTAATAAAATATTATATTTCTCGTAGTACTCGTCTACCAGTGCATTGACATCGGATACAGATACGGCATTTACACTCTCTGCGATCTCGTTTACAGGGTAAGCGTCTACTTCCCAGCCAAACTTGATCTGTGCTTCTACCTTATCACCTTCGGTTACCGCTACATTGCGCATGTTGTCAGCCACACGCATGACACGGATATGGCTGCTCTCCACCACGCCGACTGCAGTACGCATCCAGGATGCGATCTTGCCCTGTACCACAGGATCAGACCAGTGGCCTACCACAACCTTACGCTCCATGCGCATGCGGGTCACGATATGACCGTACTCTCTGTCACCGTGGGCAGACTGGTTCTCATTCATGAAATCCATGTCGATGGTGTCATAGGGCAGTTCCTCATTGAACTGAGTATGGAAATGCAACAGGGGCTTACGATACTCCTGTAATCCCAGGATCCAGGATTTTGCCGGAGAGAAAGTATGCATCCAGGTGATAACACCGGCACAAGTGTCATCCAGATTTGCTTCATTAAAAGTACGGCGGATCAGTTCGTTAGTGATCAGGGTCGGCTTCCATACCACCTCATAAGGTAACATACCGGAAGCGTTCAGGGCATCCACGATCTTGTGAGAGTGCTCCGCTACCTTTGCCAGGCACTCGTCCCCATACAAGTCCTGTGATCCCGTACAAAACCAGAATTGATATTTTTTTGTCTGTAACATAAGTAATACCTCCTGTAGTTGAATACAATGATGTCGGGGTCAAAAGCCCCCGACTTTGATGCCTACGGATTGTTCCGTGCTACGCACTCCCACGTCTCCGCTCCGCTTCGGTCCGTGCTAAACATGTGCCACTGGCACATAGCACCCTACCCAATATTCGCATATCGTGGGATTATCATCCCACTTTTATGCTCATATCGGGGCGGGTCCTAAGGTCTTTCACCCACCTATGAGCAAGCTCATGTGGGCTTAGACCTTTTGACCCTGGCATCATACAATTTCGATATTACCATATTACAACTTGTATGCTTCTGCTAACAAGTTGTATTTCCTACGACAAGCTCCGGCTGGATGAGAATCTTTCTCTCTTCCGGTCCCAGAGATTCCCCATGAAGCAGTGACAGTAACAGCTGTGCCGCCATTTCTCCCAGTTTTTCCTGGGGATGAACGATAGTGGTCAGTTGAAAACCTCCGCCGATGGCCATGTAGGAATTGTCATAACCGGTGACGGAAATGTCCTCCGGGACGCGAATCCCCCGTGACGTCAGCGTCGGGATGACCTGCATGGCGATCTGGTCATTGTAACAGACCACACTGTCGAGTCTGGTTCCCTTGGAGATCAGACGCCGGATTCCCTCCTGTGGGTGGACTTTACGATCCTCGGTATGGAACCAGATCACCTTGTCCGGATCGTAGAGGACACCTGCTTCCTGCAGGGCCTGTACATAGCCCCGGTGACGGTTCTGTCCCTGGATGTCATCTGCCTTGAACACTCCGGCAATATCGCGATGCCCGGTATCCAGGAGATATTTTGTGATCAGATGACCTCCCCTGCAATCGTCCATCAGCACCTGGGGCTTGTCTTCCATCTGGTCGAAGCAGCCCTGAATAAACACATAGGGAATTCCGTATTCTTCCAGCCGCTCATACAGATGCAGATGTCTGCAGCTGATCTGGCTCTTACTGGGTTCGATGATGACCCCGTCGATATCCTTCTGCAACAGTTCCTCCAGACACCGTGCCTCCTGGCTCCGGGAGTTTCTTGTATTTTTTAATAAAATGCTATACCCCTGTGCCGTAAGAACTTCATCGATGCCCTGAATAACCCGGGGAAAAATATAATCCGACAGATAGGTGGTCACCACGGCAATGTTGTGAGACTTATGCTCCGGGCGGACCCGCTCCGACACAAAGGTGCCTTTCCCGTGTACCGCATAGATGTATCCCTCCTGTTCCAGAATGGCCAGTGCCTTGCGGACGGTCTGGCGGCTCACCTGATAAGCGGCAGCCAGCTGATTCTCCGAGGGAACACGGTCACCGCTGCGCAGTTCTCCCAGTCGGATCTGTTCCTGTAAATCATGATGCATTTTATAGTATTTCAGCTGTTTTTCTTCCATACGTATCCGTCCGCCCCGCTCCTTCTCTATCCGGTTTTGTGCAACTCTATTCCGTTTTCCGGGTATCGCTCCCCGGTACATTTCAGTATTTTTCGCCTTCCAGCAGGATCAGCCGCCGGATTTCTTCCGCTCCGCTGACACGTTCCCCTTCTATGGTATCATTATGGATCACATAATCACAGATCTTGCGATTACGCTTCTCCGCATCGATAGACAGGATCCGAAGTGTCTTTTCCTCGGTGTCATAGTCGGAATCAATGATATCGGCGATCAGCTTTTCTTTATCTCTCGCCACATAGATAATATGGGTGGGAAAGGAACGCTTCATGGCAATGGCACCGCACATATCCACGGGGATCACCGCAAACTTTCCCTGATCCAGCAAGGTCTGAATGTCTTCCTTTCTGGTGCCGTACCGTACCCCGGCATAAGCCGTTTTTTCAAAAAAGTTCATCCGGTCGAAGGCTTCCTCCGGGACGTACTTGTGGCCGTAGCGCCCCGGTTCCGTGCAGTAGTTCACCGGGCGGACAAAAATCTCCCCACTCTCTGTCCTTTCGCTCGCGCCTGTCCCGCGGCTACCGCACAAAGCTTCCGTAATCTCCCGTTTGCCGGAGCCGGACGGCCCCACCAGGGCCAGCACCGCCGGAGCAGTGATCTTCTCTGTCTTAGAAGTGGATGCTTTCATGATCTGCTTCACCAGAGAGACAAATTCCGCCATGGTATTTACGGACAACAGCCCCGTCATTTTGGCATTCCAGGGCTTCCGCATCAGCACCGGATACTCCGCCTTGCTCTCCAGAATATTGTGGATGGCATCATCCAGCACAATATCAAAATGGACACGATCCTTGGCACTTCCCAGAATAATATTTTCCGGTGGAAGCTCCGGGAACTGGGTCATGATCTGTTCTGCCCGCACTCCCATAAAATGTGGTGACACCGCAGTAATGAAAAAGACATCCGCGATCTGCATCAGTCTGCGGATCCCTCGTTTCGTCTCCTCGGTCGGGATCTGCCTTCGGTACAGTTCCGGATCGTTATAGAATTCTTTGATCACCGAAGTCCGCCCTTCGTTGGCCCAGGAAGTGATTTCCTCCATGCGATAGGGTTCCTTCGGATGATATTTTTCATTTGCCATACGGATGGCGATACTGTTAAACGGGGCGGTAACATCGTCCCAATCAATACCGATGCTGGGTCTGAGCATGCTGTAGTCCTCACTCTTTCTATGTTCAATACGATCTATCACACCATGTGATTTTAGTGCATTATGCTTTTTGCACATTGTGCATTCCCGTTTCCGGAATACTTCTGCTATTTAGCATAGCATAAACGAATACGCAGTACAATCCATACCGTAGCCGCTCTCTCTGGCTCTTCTACCGTTCCAATCGGCATTGTTTATTTTGCCGTACTCTTTTTCCTTGGATATATCATGTTTTTGGGGCTTATCATCCATTTATCATATTTTTTGTTGTAATAATTCACAATCGCTTTTTTCTCTATATTGCCCAATTGTCAACACTTTTGAACTGTGCTAGTATACATGTACAGGAGGAGAATTCATGACCAACCGGGAATTATTAGAGACGATAGTAATTAAATTAGAAAGTATAGACCAACGACTGGGCAGGGTGGAGCAACGACTTGATAAGGTCGAACAGCGACTCGACAGGGTGGAGCAACGACTTGATAAGGTCGAACAGCGACTCGACAGGGTGGAACAACGACTTGATAAGGTCGAACAGCGACTCGACAGGGTGGAGCAGCGACTTGATTCACTGGAGCAAAGATTCGATTCTTTGGAACAACGTGTTTCCAATCTGGAATCCGGTCAGATTGCCATGGAACAGCGCCTTGCCAATCTGGAATCCGGTCAGATTGCCATGGAACAGCGCCTTGCCAATCTGGAATCCGGTCAGATTGCCATGGAACAGCGCCTTGCCAATCTGGAATCCGGTCAGATTGCCATGGAACAGCGCCTTACCAATCTGGAATCCGGTCAGCTCTCTATGGCGAATCGCCTTACCAATATGGAGTTGACTCTTGAGAATGAAGTCAGTCGTAATATCTGTACAATTGCAGAAGCTCATTTAGATTTATCCAGAAAATTCGACCGGGCCTTAAAAGTAAAAGAAGATGATGAACTGGTTCGCGTCCGGCTTAATGTATTGGAAAATGATGTCCGAAAAATAAAGCAGCGGCTGGAAATTGCATAGTTTATTCTTATCAGTACCTTATCTTAATGGATAAGGTATTTTTTTGCCCTTCTTTTTGTTGACTTATCAACATCCTTGTGTTACACTTCATAAAGTTGTTGCAGTGTCAACATTTTACAGGAGGAACCTTCATGCAGGATCGTTTTGAAAGATTTGTGGTATCTATCACAGAATTGCACCGTTATCTGCAAAAATTGAAAGAACTGGAAATGGGACAGATGGACTTAAAAGCCGGTTATACCATGTGTCTGTATTATCTGGGAAAACACCCGGAAGGGCTGACCGCCACGCAGCTGACGGAGCTGTGTAAGGAAGACAAGGCCGCAATCTCCCGTACCTTAAGCCAGTTGAGTTCCAAGGGGCTGGTGTCCTGCGAGCTGCCGGAACATAAACGTTCCTACCGCACACTGTATTATCTGACAGAAGAAGGCAATACTGTAGTCAAAAAGATCAGTTCCCGGATCTATTCCGCACTGGCTCACGGCGGTGATGGCATGACGGAAGAACAACGGTTGAATCTCTATGACTCTCTGGAACGGATCTCCCATAATCTGGAGCAGTATCTTACAGAGTTTTCTGTCAAGCATCCCACAGAGAAATGATCCATCCGCAACTCACCCTGACTGGCTTTCCAACAGAATTAACAGCAAGGTGACATGAACGATGTCGTATGTCCATCCCGATGGATGCCCCGGCGCATTTCCGCCCGAAAGAATATTCATCATAACTATATATAGAAAGTACAGGAAACAATTATGGAAAAAATACGTTTTATCACGGACTCCGCATCCGATATGAACAGTTCAAGAGAGGACGTCACGATTCTCCCCCTGCATATCCGCTTCGGTGAGGAGGAATATGCTGACGGTGTCACCATCAGTCATAAGGAATTCTATGAGAAACTGATCGAATGTGATACTCTGCCCACCACCAGTCTGGTATCTCCCGCAGTCTTCGAAGAAGCCTACGAAAAAGCTGTATCGGCCGGAGAAACTGTCATTGTGGTTACTATTTCCAGCAAGCTGTCCGGCACCTGCCAGAGTGCCCGGATCGCTGCCGAGGATTATGAAGGCAAAGTCTTCGTCGTAGACAGTCTGAATGCCACCATTGGGGAACAGATTCTGGTAGAATACGGCCTGCAGCTGAAAAAGCAGGGAATGACCGCGGAAGAGATCGTAAGCGTTCTGCAAGAGCAAAAGCATAAGATCCACACCATGGGACTCTTAGACACTCTGGAATACTTGAAAAAAGGGGGCCGTATCTCCCCCACTGTGGCATTCATCGGGGGCGCTCTGGCCATCAAGCCCGTGGTAGCAGTCGTAGACGGTGAGATCATTATGCTGGGAAAAGCCCGTGGTTCCAAAAACGGCAGTAACTTCCTCATCCGTGAAATTGAAAAAGCGGACGGCGTGGACTTCTCCAAGCCCTTCTGTCTGGGCTATACCGGTCTGAGTGACGAACTTTTACAGAAATACATTCACGACAGTGAGCATCTCTGGAAGGATTATGCCAAGGAGCTTCCCGTCAGCACTCTGGGTGCCACCATCGGAACCCATGTGGGCCCGGGTGCTGTTGCCGTTGCATTCTTCGAACATTAAATCTATTACAATTTTTCCCATTTGCTCAAAATAGGACTAATTTCCCACAGCTGCCCCACTGACAAATTTCTCCTCTTATGGTATATTGTAAATTCATTTTATATTGTTTGTTCATTTTCTACATTACCAGAGAGGAGAATTTTTATGGGGTTGAACCTGTTACTATCCACAAATCATATCGTCATCCACAGTTACTCTCCCGTGGCAGATTTTCTGTTGGTGGTTATGTGTCTTCTGGCATTGTTACTGATCCGACAGACTTTCATTAAACAGAGCCGGACCTTTCGGATCTTCAAGGCCTGTTTTGCCCTGCTTTTCATTGCCGCAGTTTCCAATATCGCCTTTTATTATGCCGACCTTTTTTCCAGACAGAACACCCTTCTCTGGATCCTCCGGGCCGTCTACCATATCAGTCTTCTGTCCCTGTTCTGTCTCTATATTGCTTACCTGAAAATACTGATCGTCTTCCCGAAAAATATCGGCAGGAAATATACCTTTCTGTCCTTCGCCATCCTTGTGGTGACCGGAGTTGCCGATCTGGCATCTCCTCTGACCGGCTGGGGATTTCATCAGGATCATTACGGAATCTGGTATGAAAATATCCTGTCCACTCCTTTTATGGTCGGATATCTTCTGTATCTGGCGGTGATCCTCTTTCTGTTGGTTCGCTACCGCCGCAGACTTCCTACCGCACTGTTCCATATGCTGATATTTACTGAGACGGTCTGTGGATTGATCGTAGTCATGGAAGCTGCCATGAATACGACTTCTTTCCTGGCCACAACCTATTTTCTGCCGCTTCTGGTGGTATTGTACATGCTCCATGCCAACGCCTACGACCCGAAGACCGGTGCCCTGGGTTCCGCATCCTTGGATGAATATCTGCGCCAGCAGCGGCAGACCGCTCAGGATACCTACTACCTGTGCCTGCGCTTTGACATGGATTTCGAATACGTCATGACAGAGGAAATGGGAAAGCTGTTCTACAGCTTCTGGACGGATTATTTTCGAAAGGGTATGTTGTTCAATCCTTCCACCAGCTTCTTCGTACTGGCAGTGGACAGCCACAATATCCCGGATGCCACAGAAAGGGCAGTATCCCTGATTAAAAAGGTGTTCCAGAAATATTATGAAGAATATAAGCTTCCCTACAAGCTGGTGCTCTTCGACCATCTGGACTTTTGTGAGAATCTGGAACAGTTCTACGAGGTATTCAATTACTTTTCCGAAAAAGTAGCGCAGAATTCCTATCGTGTCTTCGGGGAAGAAGATTACCAGACTTATAAAGAAATGCATTATGTCAAGTCCCAGTTGAAGGATATTGCGGAACACGGCTCCTTAGATGACGAACGCATTCTGGTCTATTGTCAGCCGGTACGGAATGTCCACACGGGTACTTACGATACCGCAGAATCCTTGATGCGTTTGCGTCTGCCACAGACAGGACTGGTATTCCCGGATCGTTTTATTCCTCTGGCAGAAAAATACGGCTACATCCACCGCCTCAGCATGATCATTCTGAATAAGACCTGTAGGCAGATTAAGCAGATGCAAGATGAGGGCTATCAGATCTCCCGTGTATCCGTAAATCTTTCTGTGGAAGAGCTGGGCGAAAAGGACTTCATGGAAGAATTCAAATCCATCGTACGAGCCACCGGAATCGACTTTCACACCATTGCCGTTGAATTTACGGAGTCCCAGAACGATACAGAATACGAACTGGTACAGGAATGCGTCAGTGAGTTCAAACAGTTGGGGGTATGTACTTATCTGGATGATTTTGGAACCGGTTATTCCAATTTCGACCGGATCTTAAGCCTGAAACTGGATGTGGTCAAATTCGACAGAAGCCTTTTACTGATGGCGGATCAGGATGCCAATTCCCGCTTCATGCTGGATTACTTCTCTACCGCCTTTGAGCGTCTGGGTTACAAGGTACTGTACGAAGGTGTAGAGACCGATGCCCAGGAAGAACTGTGTATCATCAGTCATGCAGATTATTTACAGGGCTATAAGTTCTCCAAGCCGATTCCCATTGAAGAATTGCCCCGGTTCCTTACGCGGGGCTGATATTGCGATTGCCGCATCCATTATTATTCCGGACACCGCTTCTGCGGTCCCCGCATACACAATAAAAATCCCGAAGGCCTTTCACAGTCTCCGGGATTTCTCTTTGCTAAACTTTATTTATCTTTTGTATCTTGCGCTTATATTAAGCAGCCTTCTTAGCCTTCTTCTCTTTCATCTGTTTAGCGAAGGTCCGTGCACCTTCCACTACCAGGAAGATTGCCAGCACTGCCATTGCAGTTGCGAAGAACAGCTGGAACCAGTCACCCCATGCAGCGGTGCCGGCGCCAATAGCCTTACACTTGTTGATTACAGTGATCGCCAGGCTGGTCAGGGTTGCAGCAAGCATGAATACCATAGGGAAGTAGAACATCTTGTTGTTCTTACCAACTTCACCCAGCCATGCAGCTACTGCCATCAGTGCGATACCTGCCAGCAACTGGTTGGCTGCACCGAACAGACCCCAGATCTGGCTCAGAGACAGACCACCCAGGATACAACCGATCAGTACCATAGAAACAGTACCGAACAGAGGATGAGCCAGCACTTTACGTGCGCCCTTGGCATCCTTGTAGGTAGCCTCGCCTTCCTTCAGGAACAGCTCGGAGAACATGAAACGGCTCAGACGGGTACCGGTATCCAGACTGGTCAGCGCGAATACGGATACAGACAGAGTTAATAGTGCGTAAATGGTGCCATATGCCTTGGAAGTCTCGGTACCGAACATGGATGCGATACCTGCAGCGAATGCAGCTGCGGGAGATCCGAACTCACCGTTTAAGTACTTCTGATATACTGCACCGACTGCTACCAGAGCGATGATACCCAGAGCAGACTCGATCAGCATGGAGCCGTAACCGATTGCCTTGGCATCCTTCTCGTTAGCTAACTGCTTGGAAGAAGTACCGGTAGCGATCAGGCTGTGGAAACCGGAACATGCACCACATGCTACAGTGATGAACAGCATAGGGAACAGGGTCTGTCCTGCCTTGGGCTCCCAGCTGGTGAAAGCGGGAATATCAAATGCAACAGTACCGGTGAAAGCACCTGCAACCACACCGATGAATGCCAGACCGATCATAGCGTACAGCAGGAAGCTGGACAGATAGTCACGGGGCTGTAACAGGATCCATACGGGAACCAGGGAAGCTACAGCGATATACACACCTACGAATACGATCCATGCGATACGGTTCATTGCAAAACCAACGTTCAGGCCAAGAACAGTGATCAGTACGATACCGATGATGCCACCGATGGTAGCGGGCAGAGTCTTGACACCCATTCTGTTGGTCACATAACCATAAATAACAGCCAGAACGATAAATAACAAAGAGATCATAGCGGTAGACTGGTTACCGGTAGGATTGGTCACAAAACCGAAAGCGGTCTTGCCGGCTTCGTCTGCCACAGTCAGGAAAGTACCTGCCACGATGTTAACGAAGGAAGCGATTACCAGAATCAATACCAGAAGCGCGAAGATGATGAAAAGTTTCTTTGCTCTGGATCCCATGGAATCCTCGATGATCTCACCTACAGATTTACCGTCATGTCTGATAGATGCGAATAAAGATCCGAAGTCCTGCAGACCGCCGAAGAAAATACCACCGATAATACACCACAGGAATACGGGAACCCATCCGAAGATGGAAGCCTGGATCGGTCCGTTGATCGGGCCTGCTCCGGCGATAGAGGAAAAATGATGTCCCATAAGTACGGCGGGCTTTGCTGCAACATAGTCTACACCATCCTCCTTCTCAATAGCAGGAGTCTTCTTAGTAGGATCAATGCCCCACTGTTTTGCCAGCCAGGAGCCATAGAACACATAGCCGATAAACAATAATACGATAGCGGCCAAAACAATTAATAATGCTGTCATTTGTGTTTCTCCTTTTCTTATACACAGATTTAATTTTTCGCAAATACACGAATTGCTCCGCTAAAATCCGCTCTCACAATTCTAAAACTGTTCGGAATCCGTTAATTTACTTTGTAAATTACTGCTTCCTCACATGTCCCTTGTATTTACTGTATTGCCTTTTTCACGAGCTTCTTCAGAATCTGTCCGTGGCGGTTGTGGACGATCCGACCCGAAGATAACTCGGCGACAATCAAACGATAATTACTCCAGCCATGAAATCCCCAGAGGTAACTCTGATAATGCTTGCACTTTTTCACCTGTGTAAGCGCATCCTCCTCTGCATGACCGGTCAGAATGATCAGGGCAACATCGCTGTTCCGATGATTGGATGAGGGCTGCACGTTGGCAGTTCCCCGTTCCCAGGCGATGGAGTCCAGTTCCAGAAGGCGATCCTTTGATAAAGATTCCTCTGTGGCAAAATACACAGTCTCGTTGGTGTCAATATCTGCCACCTTAGCTTTCTTGATCAGAAAGTACTGCTCATTATGGGATCCGAAGATCGCTTCGGCTGCGAATGGCGGTTCTACAGCCTCTGTTTTGATATTGTAGTAGGTCTGATAAGATCGCAGGACGCGTTCCAGCGCTTCCCCGGGAGTAAGTGTCTTTTGTAATTTCATTCTGCTTTCCTTTTAAGCATGCGTAATCGATTACATTTACGTTCATGCTATCGATAACTTTAGTACGTCGAAGTGTCAAATGCAACGGATTTTTTAGCATTTCTTTACACTTTTTTGTAAATACATACTTTATCGTTATATGTTAGTCCTCTGACAGCTTTTTTCCAAGGTGCAAATTTAACCTATATACCATTACAAATTTAATCTCTTTATCTGGATAAACTTATTGACTTTTGTTGGGTAACCGGAAATCATTCTAAAAAAAAGCAGCCGATTTTCATCAGCTGCCGATTTTTAGGAATGATTCTTCTCTTCCTTGATCTCCCAATGGATCAGGAAAGTCAGTGCCGCACGAAGTCCGATGATACCGGCTACAGTAACGATCTCCTTCCAGTCTCTGACAATAACGGTCTTAAGGATCTCACTGCACAACTTGAATTCCAGCCCTACAGCAAGCCCCTGCGCCAGGGTGATCTTCATATCCGGCACCCGACGCACATAATTATAAAACCCTTTCAGACCGGAGAGAATAATAACGATCACTCCGACAAATTCAAAGAACAGTATTGCCACCTGGACAATATTGTTCATCACATTTTCCAGGAATTCAATGATAAGCTCTATGTGGAACATGCACAGCCCCCCCGCTTTTCTTACACTTCTTTTTTCATTGTAGCGTATCCAAAAAGGGCGTGCAAGATGTATCTTTATCTTTTTATCAGCTATTTTTCTTCTGTTTTCAATAATTCCTGCATAGTATGCCAGCCAAGCACCGCGCATTTTACCCTGGCAGGCATGTGGGCGATATCCTGCAATACGGAGGCTTCCTCCAGTTCGTCCCGCTCTTCCTCGGTAATACTTCCCTTGATCATCTTGAGGAACAGGTCTGCCAGATGCAACGCTTCCTCCTTGCTTCTGCCAATGACCAGCTCCAGCATCATGTCCGCGGAAGCCTGGGAAATGGCACAGCCGTCGCCTTCGAAGGCACCGTCAACTACCACACCATCCTCCACTTTCAGCTCCAGAAAAATGTCATCACCACAGCTGGGATTAACGCCCTCCAACACCAGATTCGCATCCTCCAGCTTGTGCTTGTGATACGGATGCAGATTGTGCTCCGTCAGGATTTCATTATAAAATGTCTTATTCTCCATAGCCCATCTGTCTCCTTATCTTTGCAAGGCTTTCTAAAAATGCCTGAATCTCTTCTTCCGTATTGTAGACACCCAGGCTTACTCTGGTGGTGGACAATACTTTCAAATGTTGCAATAACGGTTGGGCACAATGATGTCCCGCCCGGACCGCGATATGATCCGCATCCAAAATAGAAGCCACATCATGGGGATGCACACCGTCCAGTTTGAAGGTCACAATGCCGTGATGGTCTTCTGCTTTCTGTGAGCCCAGAATGTGTACTGCGGGAATCTCTTTCATGCCATCCATCAGCATGGCTGTCAGCTTCGCTTCTCTCTCTTCGATAAAGTCAAAACCGATCTTCTGCACATACCGGATTGCCTCTGCCAGTGCATAGGCTCCGGCACCGTTTACCGTTCCTGCTTCGAACTTATGTGGCACTTCCGCCCACACGGCTCCGGTACGGCTGACGGAATCGATCATTTCCCCGCCGCACAGGAAAGGAGGCATCTGCTCCAACAGTTCTCTCTTCGCATATAACGCACCAATTCCCATGGGAGCATACATCTTGTGTCCGGAAAATGCCAAAAAATCCACATCCAGATCCTGTACATCCACTGCCATATGGGGAACGCTCTGGGCTCCGTCCGCTACAAAATAAGCACCGGACTCATGGGCGATCTGTGCAAAATGCTTGATATCATTTTTGCAGCCCAGCACATTGGATACCTGGGTCATGGCAACGATCTTCGTTCGGTCGCTCAGTGCCGCGCGGAATGCTTCTTCGGTATATTTTCCATCCTCGGTACACTCCAGATATTTTACCACAGCTCCTGTTCTGGCTGCTGCCTGCTGCCAGGGCAGGAGATTGCTGTGGTGCTCCATGATGCTCACCAGGATTTCATCCCCAGGCTTCAGCACCAGGGAACTCAGACTGTAGGCCACCAGATTCAAGCCTTCCGTGGCATTGCGGACGAAAACGATCTCCGCCGCCTCTCTGGCATTTAAAAACTCCCGGACCGTCTCTCTGGCTTCTTCGTATTTTTCGGTTGCCGCCTCTCCCAGCTCGTATAATCCGCGCAGGGGATTGGCATTGTATTTTTCATAAAATGTTCTCTCTGCCTCCAGAACACAGGACGGCTTCTGGGAAGTCGCCGCCGTGTCCAGATAAATCACATCGTTACTCATAAGCAGAGGAAAATCCTTACGGATCTCGCTGATTGAAGTCGTCATACTTCCTCCTGTTATCTTACTCTTCCGCTTCCTCTTCTTCCCCGGCTCTGCCAAGGAACTCCTGTACCTTAGCCCGTGTAGCTGCATCAGGAATCTTGCGGCAGACCGCATCCACCTTGGCCATAGCCATCATCTCATAGATCTGCTCTCTGTTCATGCCGCGGCTCTCCAGGTAGAGCAGCAGCTCATCATCCAGTTTGCCAATGGTGGCGCCGTGATTACCTTCCACATCTTCCTCCGCGCAGAGGATCAGGGGAATGGTCTGGTTCACCACATCGTTGGATAATAACAGTACATCCTCTTTTTCATTGCCTACTGCGCCTTTAGCCCCCCATTTGAAATCAATGGTGCCACGATACAGCTTGAAAGCATGATCCCGCAGAACGCCGCCGGCCTGCATATTGCTCTGGGTCTTTTTGCCTTCATGCACAGCTACATAGTTCATATCCAGTCTTCCGTCACCGCCCACGATATAAGCGGTGTCGGCATTCAGGCTGCTCTCTCTGCCCTGTAAGGTAGTCTTGCATCCAAGGTAAGTATTCTTTCCGCCGAGGATCAGCTGGATCACTTCCAGGGAAGCCTTCTCTTCACACAGGGCTCCGATATCATTCATAAAGGTAAATCCATTGCCCAGTCTCTGAATCTGGATCAGGCGGATCTTCGCTCCCTCTTCCAGATGCAGTCTGGTGGATACTGCCGCCTGCCCTGACGTCTCCCTGTCGGAAGCAAAGTCCTCGATCACAGTGATTTCACTGTTTTTCCGGGCTCTCACTGCTACGGCACCGGCCTGTAAACTATTTTGTACGTAGGTATAATCCAACAGCAACGGCTGTGCTTCTGTGGTTTCCTCAGACACCTCATAATGCTGTGCCTTCACTCCCGCTGCTGTCAGAAGACCGTCCATGTCCTCTCCCATGCCGGATGGGATGCCTGCAAAATCCGCATTCCAGGGCTGGGATCCCTCATTTTCTACTGTTGTTATTTTTTCCGGCAGGCTTACCTTTACCCCTCCTGCCGTAGGTACTTCTATCTTTTCCAACTGCGTCTCGTTCATGCGAAGCCAGTTCCAGGTCTTCGCCGGCAGTCTGTTAATGGTCATATTATATTCTTTTTCCATACTGATCTCCATTCCTCCTGCCACATTAACCGATGCTGCCCTTCATCTCCAGACGGATCAGATTGTTCATCTCCACCGCGTATTCCAACGGCAGCTCCTTCGATACATTGTCTGCGAATCCGCTGACGATCATGGCTCTGGCATCCTCTTCTGAGATACCGCGGGACATCAGATAGAACACTGCTTCATCGCTGATCCGGCCGATCTTCGCCTCGTGTCCAATATCGGCATCCTGGGTACGGATATCCATGGCCGGGATGGTGTCGGAACGAGACTTGTCATCCAGCATCAGGGACTGACAGGATACGGCGGATTTGCTCTTTGCCGCACTGTTCTTCACCACTACGGAACTTCGGAAAGTACTGATACCTCCATCCTTGGAGATGGACTTGGTATTGATATAGGAAGTGGTCTCCGGTGCATTGTGGACCACTTTGGTGCCGGTATCCAGATTCTGTCCGGCTCCCGCAAAGGTGATACCGGTGAATTCCGCTCTGGCCCCCTTACCGTTCAGCACGCTCATGGGGTACAGATAGGATACGTGGGATCCGAAGGAACCGGATACCCATTCTATGGTACCGCCTTCTTCCACCAACGCCCGCTTGGTATTCAGATTGTACATATTCTTGGACCAGTTCTCGATGGTGGAGTAACGCAGTTTTGCATTTTTCCCCACGAACAGCTCCACACAGCCGGCATGGAGGTTCGCCACGTTGTACTTCGGGGCGGAACAGCCTTCGATAAAATGCAGGTATGCACCCTCGTCCACAATGATCAGGGTATGCTCGAACTGTCCGGCTCCCGGTGCGTTCAGTCGAAAATAAGACTGCAAAGGGATCGTCACAGACACTCCGGGGGGAACATATACGAAGGAGCCGCCGGACCACACAGCACCGTGCAGCGCTGCGAATTTGTGGTCTCTGGGGGGCACCAGCTTCATAAAATGCTTCCGCACCATATCCGCATATTCCCCATTCAGGGCACTCTCCATATCGGTATAGACTACACCCTGGGCTGCCACTTCTTCCCTGACATTGTGATATACCAGCTCGGAATCGTACTGGGCGCCCACACCGGCGAGGGACTTCCGCTCCGCCTGCGGGATTCCCAGCTTCTCAAAGGTATCCTTGATATCCTCCGGTACCTCGGACCATTTGGCGCTCATATGGGTATTGGGTTTTACATAGGTTACGATATCTTCCATGTTCAGACCCTCAATAGAGGGACCCCAGTCGGGGACTTCCATCTCGTTATAGATCTGCAATGACTGCAGACGGAAATTCGCCATCCATGCGGGATCGTTCTTCTTCGCGGAGATCTCTTCCACAATGGCGGGCGTCAGTCCTTTCTGAATGCGGTAGACGTCTTTTTCTTCATTGCGAATATCATAAATGCTTCTGTTGACGTCCTCCACATAAGTCTTTTCTCTTTCACTCATTCGGATCGTCGACCTCCTTTACGCTTCCAGAAAACGTTCAAAACCATGCTCGTTGATCTCGTCTACGAGAGAAGCATCGCCGGATGCCACGATCTTACCATTCACCAGTACATGGGTCTTGTCCACATGGAGAGACTCTAAAATTCTGGTGCTGTGGGTAATGATCAACAGCGCACCCTTTTTGTCCTTCTGGTACTCTTCCACGCCCTTGGATACGGTACGCACTGCATCCACGTCCAGGCCGGAATCCGTCTCATCCAAGATTGCCAACGAGGGTTTTAACATAAGTAACTGTAAGATCTCCGCCTTTTTCTTCTCACCGCCGGAGAATCCCACGTTCAGATCACGGTCACCATAGGAAGGATCCATCTGCAATACTTCCATGGCCTGCTCCAGTTCCTTTTTGAAGGTCCACAGCTTGATACGGGAACCGCTTCTCTGTTCCACGGCATTACGAATGAAATTCCGAAGCGATACTCCGGGTACCTCCAGGGGATTCTGGAAGGACAGGAAAATACCATCCTTGGCTCTCTGGTCTGTGGTCTCCTCCAATAATTGTTTTCCTTTGAACAGGATCTCACCACCGGTCACCTCATAACGGGGACTTCCCATGATGGTGTAACCCAACGTGGATTTGCCTGCACCGTTGGGTCCCATGAGGACATGGGTCTCTCCGGGACGAACCTCTAAATCTATTCCATGAAGGATGGGCTTGTCCTCTACACTTACGGACAAGTTACGCACCTGTAATAATTGTTCTGACATATACTTCCTCCTATCTCTAGCGTCCAACTAGGAATTACTATATCATTATATACAAGCATATACAAATATGCAACATATAATTCCTACAAAAGTACCGTACATTCTCGACGAATTGTATTACACTTTGTGGTTAGTTCAGACTTACTATAAAGCAAAATGCAGGCCACCGCAAGGGGAACTCATCCTTCCCCTTACAATGGCCTATGTTTTTTTCTTTATACTTCTTCTTTGTCCAGAAGATTCTTCATGCTCTTGGTGCTGATCCACAGAGTGGATGTATTATGCAGCAGAGCGGAAGTGGTGGGCGGGATCATGCCTGCCACACCCAGAACGATCAGTCCGGTGTTGATGCCCACGATCATGCGGTAATTTTTATGGATCCGCGCCATCAGGGCATTGCTCAATTCCTTCAGGGTCGCTACTTCATACAGATTGTCCGCACCGATGGTGACATCGGCGATCTCTCTGGCGATCTGTGCGCCCTCGCTGATGGCAATACCAACATCTGCCGCAGACAATGCCGGGGAATCGTTGATGCCGTCACCGATCATAATGACCTTATGACCTGCCTGCTTCTCCTGCTCCACGAATCTTGCCTTATCCTCCGGCAATACCTCGGAATAATACTCATCCACGCCGACGGTACCCGCAATTGCCCCGGCGATACGATCGCTGTCTCCTGTCATCATGACTACCTTGTGGATTCCGAGATTCTTCAGCTGTCGGATGACCTCCGGGGCCTCTTCTCTGAGAGGATCCTCTATGCAGATCACTGCAGCCAGCTTGCCGTCAATTGCCATATATAGGCGGGAGTATTCCTCAGGCAGCTGGTCGAACAGTTCCTGCCTGCCTTCCGGAATCTGTGCCTGTTCATCCTCGAATACGAAGTGATAACTTCCGATAATGATCTTCTTGCCATCCAGGGTAGAAGAAATACCGTGAGCCACGATATATTCCACTTTGGTATGCAGTTCTTCATGCACCAGCTCCTTGCGGGCTGCCTCACGTACCACTGCCTTTGCCATGGAATGAGGGAAATGCTCCTCCA
This sequence comes from Clostridium sp. AM34-9AC, assembly GCF_003480225.1. Classification (NCBI taxonomy): domain Bacteria; kingdom Bacillati; phylum Bacillota; class Clostridia; order Eubacteriales; family Clostridiaceae; genus Clostridium; species Clostridium sp. AM34-9AC. The sequence continues at coordinate 46,239 of NZ_QUIU01000002.1, read as the reverse complement.
GGCAGGCAGCAATCCGAAGCAGCTCATCCGCAGACTGCCCGTTAAAGGATATCACATCTGCCACCGTGGGCTGTGCCTTGGTCAGTGTTCCGGTCTTGTCAAATACAATGGTGGTGGCATCTGCCATAGCCTCTAAGTATTTGCCGCCCTTCACCGTGATCTCATAGGTGCTTGCCTCACGGATCGCAGACAATACCGCTAACGGCATAGACAGCTTCAATGCGCAGGAGAAATCCACCATCAGCACGGATAATGCCTTGGTCACATTCCGTGTGAACAGCCATACCAGACCGGTGCCTAAGAAAGTATAGGGTACCAGCTTATCTGCCAGGTGCTCTGCCTTACCCTCCAGAGAGGATTTCAGCTTCTCGGATTCCTCTATCATGGTCATGATCTTCTCATATTTGCTGGAGCCGCCGTTTTCTTTCACACAGATAGTCAGCTCACCTTCTTCTACCACAGTTCCGGCATAGACAGTTCCACCGGGAATTTTTCTCACCGGAACGGATTCTCCGGTCAGAGATGCCTGATTCACCATACCTTCTCCATCCGTCACTGTACCGTCGAAAGGAATCACATTGCCCATGTGGATCCTTACCAGATCACCCGACTTAATGGATGTGGATGGCACCAGGATCTCCTGTCCGTCGCTCACAACCCATACCTTGTCAATGTTTAAGGACATGCTCCTCGCCAGATCACCGACAGACTTTTTGTGCGTCCACTCCTCCAAAATCTCACCGATGCCTAACAGGAACATCACAGAGGCTGCGGTGTTGTAATCACCACGCAGCACAGATACACCGATAGCAGTGGCATCCAGTACCGGTACTTCGATCTTGCCCTTCGCCAGAGTCTTCACGCCGTGCCAGAGATATTTGAAAGACTTCACTGTGGTGATCACGGAACGGATATCCATGGGTAAAAACAGCCTGATCCCATAATGCATTACCACTTTATTGATCAGCTGATCCTTATATTCCCGGTTCATCTCTCTGCCGGAATTGGCCAGATAGTTCTCCGGCACTTCCGTACTCTGATACGTAAAATTCTCCAGTGTCTTCAGTGCCTCCTCCCTGGAACCGGTATAGACTACCGTAACATCCAGGGTGCGCTCCTGAATTTTGGCACTGACAATATTACTCTGTCCATCCAGATAGTATTGCAGTGTATCTGCCTGTGCAAAGCTCATACGGCTCTGCAGAATGTGAACCCTGAGTCTCCCCTTTATCTCATGCTTGATCACAAATCTCATAGTTTATGCCTGCTTTCATGAAGGGATTATTCTTCTGTTGCAGTCTCTGCTGCCTCAACCTCACCGTCGAACTCCTGAGCTGCCTGTGCTGCTCTCTCCTCGTTGATCTGCTGAGCTTCTGCGTAGATGTCCTCTGCGTTCTCCTGAATGGTGGTAGCCGTCTTCATTACGCACTCTTTTGCACGCAAAACAGCTGCGGTGCAGTTGGTGTACAGCTTCTTCGCATCCTTGCTGGACAGAATCTTGATGCCTGCGGTTCCGAAAAGAACGCCTGCTGCGAAGATACCGGTTTTAGCTTTATCAATCTTTTTTAAACATTTCAACATAATTCATTTCCTCCTGTGTGAAGTCTTTTGTTTATTCTATTTATGAATGAATATTATAAGCACCTATTTTTCCTATTTCCAGCTTTTTTCGTTTAATGAAAAATTTTATCATTTATCAAAAACACAAAAGGCCAGTGGATCAAAATCCACTGACCTTCTTGTATTCCTGTAATTTTTCTTTTGCTGCCGGGGTCAGATTCTTAGGCACCTGAATCTGGATCACGACATACTGATCGCCGTGGGCATTTTTATCCTTCATGGATACCACACCCTTGCCTTTCAGACGGATCTTGCTGCCGGACTGCGTACCTTCCTTCACTTTGCACATGACATCGCCGTACAACGTGGGTACACGGATCTCGCCGCCCAGGGCTGCGGTAGTATAGGGGATATTGACCGTGGTATACAGATCCTGTCCTCTACGCTCCCAGCCCGGCTTCTCCTGTACCGTCACCTTCAGATACAGGTCACCGCTCTCACCGCCGGAGTAACCTTCACCACCCTTACCTTTCAGGCGGATACTTTTACCGGTATCGATACCTGCCGGAATGTGCACCTGCACGGATTCGGACTTGCCGGTAGCCGGATCTCTTAAGGTAAAGGTCTTGTCGCAGCCATGCATTGCTTCGGCAAAGCTGATGGTGATGCCGGATTCCACATCCTGACCTTTGCTGCGGTAGTTCGCCCGGCTGCCCCGTCCGGATCCTTTCTGTCCCTTGAAATACTGTCCGAACAGATTGTCGAAAATATCCTCATCCCCGCCGAAGCCGCCAAAATCACCGGTACCGAAACCGCTTCCTCCTGTGCTGTAATGGAATGTGCCGTTGCCAAAGCCGCCGAATCCATCGGTGCCGAAACCTCCTCCGTTCTTAAACTGCTCCTGATACTGTCTGGCTGCCTCCTCGTTAAATCCCTCCTGGAAAGCAGCAAAACCGTAAGTATCGTATAGTTTCTTCTTTTTTTCATCCCCCAGCACATCGTAAGCTTCGTTGACTTCCTTCAGCTTCTCCTCTGCCACAGGGTCTCCTGCATTGGTATCCGGATGGTATTTTTTCGCCAGTTTCCGGTATGCTTTTTTTATCGCTGCGGCGTCCGCTGTCTTGCTGACACCCAGTACTTCATAATAATCTCTTTTTGTTGTCTTCGTCATATTCCCTCCATTCTGCCCAACCGGTGAGCCACACAACCAAGACGTTCTCCATGTAAAAATCAGCCACACAGTTCCCTGCGCGGCTGACCACTTCACATCTCTTTTCAAACAATTGTCTGCTGTTGCAGTCGCTTGTTCCTCTTACAGAGATTATATTATCACTACTGCTTAGCACTCGCAAGTCCCGAGTGCTAAAAAATATATTAAATAATCATAAAATCCATAAACCGGCTATTACAATTTACCACCCTTAGAACCGCCAAAGCTTGCGGAATTCAGGATATTGGTGTCAAAGGTAAAGGTCAGTCTCTCCTCAGTGCGGGCTCTCTTCAAAGACAGCTGGATCATACGATCCAGAAGCTCTTTGTAAGGAACTCCTACCGGCTCCCACAGATAGAATGCCAGTGATCCGGGGATGGTATTGATCTCGTTAAAATACAGCTTACCGTTGTCCTCATCGATCATAAAGTCGATACGGGACACACCGTTACAGCCCAGTGCTTTAAAGGATCTGACTGCCAGCTCCCGGACTTCCTCCCTCTTCTCCGGAGACAGTTCTGCCGGAATTTTGCGGGATACGCTGGCCATGCCCTTGGAGCCGCTGCCCTTGGCATTGCTGACGTATTTATCTTCATAACTTAAGATATCTTTGGTGTGCAGGGGTTCTTCGCACTCGGAAGCAATAGCGTCATTTTCATCTCCCAGTACCGAGCAGTTGATCTCACGTAAATTGGTGATGGCGTGCTCCACCAACACTTTGGTCGCATACTTGAACGCATCATCGACGGAGTGCGTCAGCTCCACACGATTTTTAGCCACGCTGATACCTACGCTGGAACCTAAGTTGACCGGTTTTACGATCACCGGATATCCCAATCCTTTTTCCACTTTGTCAAGGAGGTTTTCTATCTGTGCATAATCCGACAGCGTATACAGCTGTGCATCCAGTACCGGAACATCACACTCCTTTAATACTGCTTTCATGATGTATTTGTCCATGCCGATGGCAGATGCGGTCACATCACAGCCCACGAAGGGGATGCCCATGGTCTTCAGGTAACCCTGGAAAGCGCCGTCCTCCACATTGGTACCGTGGACTACGGGGAAAGCCACGTCGATCTCTACCGGTTTCTTCCCGCCGAACAGCTTCACCGGGAACGGCGTCAGGAATACCTTTCCATCCTCATTGGTCATAATGACTCTCTGGGATTTTTTCAACAGTTCGTCGATATTTTTATAGGATTCGATCTTGTCGATCTCCTCACCGATGTACATTTCATTACGCTTGGTCATATAGACCGGGATCACTTCGTATTTGTCTGTGTCCATGCTCATGACAGCCTGGATGCCGGAGATCACGGATACCTCGTGTTCTACACTCTTGCCGCCAAACAGCATTGCTACTCTTGTCTTCATTTATTTTCCCTCCTGAATTTTCCTACTCTCTCTGTCAACGATCCGAACCACTTTCGCAAAATCGCCTCTGAACCGACTAATAGTTATCCGTCAGGTCATTCTCTAATAAAATATACTTATGTCCCTGCCCTTTGATGGCATAGGCGTAAGATACAGCTTCCTCCAGCTTGTCGAATACCAGGCATTTCTCTTCCGGGAATCCCTTCTCCAACACGCCCTCCCTGATGGGCTCGGTGTGCCGTCTGCCCACTAACAGGATGTAATCGCAGCAATCCGCTGCGTAGTTACCGAATTTATGATTGTATTCCGCTTCCTTGTCACCCAGCTCTACCATGCCCGGCGTGATCAGGATCCGGATACCGTCAAACATAGCCAGCGTCTCGACCGCTGCCCTGGAACCTACGGGATTGGAATTGTAAGCATCATCGATGATCGTCACCAGACCGTGCTCCCGCATCTGCATACGATGGGGCACCGGCTCGATCCGGCGTACCGGGATCCGCAGTTCCTGCAGCGTCATGCCCATTTTATGAGCGACTGCGATAGCCCCCACCACATTGATGACATTGTGGGCACCGATGAGACGCATTTGGAATCTCTCGCTCTCGCCGTCCGGGGTCACTACCGTGAACTCCGTACCTAACTGGGATACCTTCACATCTTTGGCACAGTATCCTGTCCCTTCCGTCTCAGAATAATAGAAGATCTTCTCCGGGGTCTGATCATACGCGGGAGAAGCTGCCTGCTGCTGAATATAATCGTTGTCACCGTTCAAGAACAGCATGCCGCCTTCCGGCAGGGCATCCGCCAGCTCGAACTTCGTCTTCTGAATATTCTCCATGTTAAAAAAGGTCTCTAAATGCTGCGGTCCAATAGATGTGATCACACCGTGATCGGGATGCACCATATCGCAGATCTCCTTGATATCGCCCACATGGCGGGCACCCATCTCACAGACGAAGATCTCTGTGGTGGGCTTCAAGGAGCCTCGGATGGTCCGCACCACTCCCATCGGAGTATTAAAGCTCTCCGGAGTCACCAACACATTATATTTTTCCTGCAATAATGTCTGCAAATAGAACTTTACGCTGGTCTTGCCGTAGCTGCCGGTCACACCGATGACGGTAAGTCCCGGGACGCTTTTCAGCTTTCTCACAGCATCATTGATATAATACTGATTGATCCCCGCCTCCATGGGATGATTGATGACATTAGCCACAATATCCAGAAACAGATTCACAGATACCAGGATCATGCACAGTCCCGGGATCCGCTTCATTCCGCCCAATCCACACACCAGAGCGAATACCGCAGCCGTAAGGATCAGCTCCGTAGTGAGCAATCTCTTGACCCGGGCGGTATACACCAGCTTTTTCTTCGTGTTCATCCGCTTCATGGCACGATATACCACGATGATCACGAGCAGTACCAGATACTCGAAGATTTCAAGGGCAAGGTATGGGAACACACAGGTCACAATGCCCAGTGCCAGGCCAAAATAGAGAATCCATTGCAGCCGGAACTTCTTCTTCAGCCAGTGAAGGTGTTCTTTATTCTTATAGCCGTTCTGCTGGAACATATGAATATTATACCTCATGGTATAAAAATATGCCGGAACAGCAAGCACGACCGCTATCAGCACACGTATGATCATTTCAGATATGCCTCCATAATTCCCCGGAACTGTGCCGGTTTCTCAAGGAAAGAAAAATGACCGGTTCCCGGGATCACTGCCAGGCCGCAGTTGGGTATCTTCTCTTCCATAATATGTGCATCCCGGATAGGAGTTGCCGTATCCTGATCTCCCCAGATCAGCAGTACTTCCTGACGGATCTTCGGAAGCAGCTCCGTCAGATCCTCATTCACCGCCTTCACCATACACTGACGCATCATGGGTGTCGCATTGCGGTAGTCTGCCGATCCCTGTCGGCTCCTCCAGTCATCGATCACCTCCGGGAACATGGCATAGATCAGCTTCATGTTCAGGAATTTCTTCAGGATCTTGTATTTGCGGATCTTCCATTTCTGCGCAGTAGTACGCACCGGCAGGACACCGGCGCTGTCGATCAGGATAATATTCGTGATCTCAAAAGGGATGCTCTCTCTGGCTGCCAGCTTGATGATCACTCGTCCGCCGTAGGAATGCCCGATGAGGGTGGCCTGCTTTACCTGCATTACTTCCATAAATCTGCAGAAAAAGTCCGCAAATCCGTCCACATCCCAGGGTTCCTTCGGTTCATCGCTGCCGCCGAAGCCCGGGAAATCGAACTGGATCACACGGTACCTGCTGCCGTCAATCACACCGGCTACGGAATCATACACTCCCAGATCCGTACCCCAGCCTTGTAAGATCACAACCGTCTTATCGCCGGTACCGGTTGTTTTATAACATATATTATATCCGTCTACTACTATATTCATTGAAAACCTCAATTCAGTGTCATTGCTGTTACAATCTTTTATTATAATCGGAATCTGCTACAATGGCAACCGAAAACAAATCCGTTTATTTCCTCAGGTTTCGTCCTCCGTGTCCAGTCCCTGCATCAGAATACGATTCCATTCCGCATTATTACTTTCCAGTTCTTTCTTCTGCATAATACGATTGCGGTCGCTTAAGATCGCCAGCATTTCGTCCGCGATCTCCTCCGGCGGCAGATCAGAATAATGACACAGATAACCGATCATACGGCTCGCCGTAAAATCCGTATTCAGATTCTTCGTCACCAGATCACAGAACGATTCCGGATAACCGCGGGATAGGAGCATTTTATATAATTGCATACTTTGGGAAGATCTTGGTTTCATATTTATTCTATGCCTTCTTAATATGAAAGATCACGCCGCTCTTGGGGTAGATCCACTCGTCCTTGATCGCAATATCATAGAGTCCGGCTCTCTGAATGCAGGCTCCGACATTGGCAGTGCTTTCCTTATTGAGATAGGAATACATAGTGACATCCATTCCATTCTTGTATTTCAGCTTGATATGGGGCTCCTTGGTCGGATCCACCAGAGTCACCTCGAAAATAGAGTTCCATACCCGGGGCATCTTGAAATAGATGCTGACCAGATGCTCCCCGCTTGCCTCGTTGCGGTCAAAATCCAACTTGAATTTCAGGATAAATCCGTTGCTCTTGCGTTCTACTTCAAACTGCGCTTCGTCTTCATTATCTCCGCTGTTGTCAATTCGCAAAATCGGCATGAACAGGTCATTGATCACATCCCGTATCTTATCCGCGGGAATACTGTTGATGAAGTCCACAGCTTCCGGTTCCACCACCAGATCCTCATTGAAAATGCTCTTGGTGAAATCCGCATCCTGTCCGGTCTCCAGCAAACCACCGTCCAGACTCTTTTTATCATAGGCGAAACCGAGTCTGATCACATCGCCCGTGTAGTTCTCGTCTGTTCCTCCCAGACACTTTACGCTGAACTTCAATTCCTCATCGATCAGGTAATACTTTCCGTCTGTGGCTCCGGGGAATCCGGCTTTTACATATTCCTCTGTCAGATTCGGCTCCAGATTGATCGTGTAATCGAACATTTTCCGGATCCTGGCGCCTCTTGCCCTGTCGAAATATTTCTCCATATTGGTAGAAAGCATATCCACCGCATCTTCATCCTTTATCATGGAGGTAATGGTGGATTTCAGGAAAGTCTTTTTATCTTCATCGCTGAAGGAATCCAGGATCTCCGGCTCCCCCATCAGCGTCTTGGTGATCTGCTGGGAGGTCTCTCTGGCGTAGGCATCCTGGGTCAGCTTGTTATTCAGTATATCGAATAACAGAAATGCCGCCAGCACACCGATGAGATTTCCCACGATATTGTCGATCAGGTCATCCAGCGTGTAACCGTTCTTCAGTGCCAGATACGTATATCCCACAAACACCAGCAACAGTGCGATCAGCACCAGTACCATAGTGGCGGACAGCGTATCCATCACTCTTTTTTTCTTCTTTTGTTTCTGATTATCCATGAATTTCCTCCCTCGTAAATACGCCCTCATAGATGGCCGGCTGTTTCCTGTAATATGCCCAGAACCGGTCACCGTAGTCATAATGCCACCATTCCGACGGCAGATTGGTAAATCCCGCATCTATCATAGCATAATAAAGCAGACGGCGATTTTCACGGACCTGCTCGTCCTCTGCCCCCTGTACATGCTCCGGTGCCTCAAAATACGCTGCACAGGTCTTATCCGTAAAAGCATCGAATCCACATCCCATAGGAAGCTCTCTGCCCTCCGGATCCAGAAGCGTCAGATCAATGGCTCCTCCGGTGGTATGGGCGGGAGGCACCTTTGTATCCGGTACCGGGTCCGAGACAAATTTGCAGATCGCAGCTCTCCTTTTTGCCTCCGGCAGCTCTTCTAAATGAAAATCCCGGATGATGTCCACAGAATACTTTTCAAACAATTCATGCTGCAGCGCAAAGGGGCGCCAGGCATCCCAGATGCGGAACCGGTAACCATCCGGCAGATTCCCCGCCGCCTTCACCAATTTCTCATACATCTCCTTACGGACGAAACACTTCTCTTCCGCATGGTCCATATGCAGGATCGGATACAGCATTTTCACATCCCACAGATCACAGCTTTTCAATTCTATAAACGCGGAATCCACAAACGCACTGTCTATATAGCGCTCCGGATCCCCGATCGTCGGTATCGGCCTCATGGGATCAGCCTCCTTATTATTTATATTTATCATAATACCCCTTTTCCATCAGATATGGCAAGTATCTGGCACATTTCATATAATCAGATGCCCGGTGTTGGCCTCGCTCCGGTCAAAATCAGTATTTGCAGCCCTGTTTCGCTGACAAATTATATCTTTCTTTTATTTTTTGATTTTAATAAGTGCCGTTGGTGATTTTGGCTTACCATCCCTATATATCTCCCCTGATTTCATAAGCGGATTTATAACTTCATTTAAGAATTGACTTCTACTCCGATAGTTAAGAGACATCTGTAGTTCCTTTATAGGCTTTGGTCCTTCCATCTTAAGAATAGCCATAACTTTTTCCGCATCTGTAAGGTTTTCTAAATCCAGTTCTATAGCCTCATCTCTAAATAATCTGTCATATAATCTCAAATTCAAAAATCCGGGATATATAGATACTACCGGCTGTAATTCATCTGGACTGGACTTGTAAGATTCCATCATGGTTTGAAAACCAGTTCCACCTCTCTCCATCAGATTTGCCACATCCAGACAAGCTGCTATGATGGCATTTCTTCTGATAGACGGTATAGAACCGGCTGGATATGCATTGTAATCTTTTGGCAGTAACCATGACCCTGGTGAAACTATTTCAATTCTGTCTGAATAGATATCAACATCAATCTGTGTTCCCGAAATAGAATAATCCCTATGGGCAATGGCATTTACCAATGCCTCTCTTACAGCTTCCTTAGGATACGATCTGATTTCATCCCGTCCACCCTTTTCTGTTTTTACCCAGCCTGTTTTGGTGTTTCGTTCAATAAAGTTTAATGCATTCTCAAATACGTTTGCAATAGAACCTCTTAATCTGCTGCTATCTAAAACAATACCTGTCTTGTTTTTCCCTTTCCATAAACGGCAGCATATCATTGTATCATCTTCATTATAGTTGTCTGAAAACATTATAAATCCTGATTTTGCATACCCATCTTTTGAAACTATTTCTTCGTTCTGCAATTCTTTCATTGTTGGAGCAGATTTATCTTGTCTGTATTCCTTACAAAGATTAAGGTATTCTGACCACTGATTATCAGTATATGCCACCTCGCTTGTCTCATTATCTACACCATATTTTCTCTTTGAAAGTGAAATAATTTCTTCCGGTGTTGCAGGAGTCGCATTTCCATCTCCCTTTATAAAAACTGTTTCATTGTAATCTCCTTCTCTATATCTTATTACAGAATCTGCAGGAGCAACTTTAACAGCTAATACAAAATGTTCCGCATTAGAATCCACACTTCTCATCATATATGAAATCTTAATGTGTGGAAAAATATGTCTATCATTAATCCTTGAAATTAATAGTTTTGTTTTATCAACTTCTTCAAGATCAATTCCAAAGGCCTCCCCATCGTTTGATACACCTATAAATAAGGTTCCTCCTTTATCATTTGCATATCCAATAAGAGTTTTTGCCCATTTAATGGGATTATCCGGATTCAATACTGCTTTATATTCATAACTTGTATCTTCTGTAATAACATCTGGATATAGCTCTTTGATTTTCATGAATCTCCTCCATATAATAATGTTCTTGGCATAACTATATCAAACATTACTAAACATTACAACAACATTACAATTACATCATAGGTGAAAATTTACTTGCATTTCTGCCTATGATACAGTAGGATAAGGATTTTAAATAATATATGACATTATATAAACATTATTACAACATTACTTAAACATTATTCACTATAATGACAGGTACAAGTCCCATTCGTAGGCATCAAAGTCGGGGGCTTTTGACCCCGACATCATTAAATACAAAAACGGCATGCGAGTGCCTATTTCTCATAGAAATTTTAACATTTGCCATTTCCCGCAAGGCTTGTTAAAATAAGGATATGAAAAAGAAAAATTTATGTAAAACGTTATTAAAAACCATGTGTATCGTGCTGGGGATCCTCATCCTCGCACTGTTGGCTTACATCGTCTACCTCTATGCCAGTTATTACAGGATCGAGGACAATCAGGAACTGGTGGTGGAGGCACCGGTCGACGATACCACCACAGGTGCGGCTGCGGTGCTGGCTACGGATACGGAATATTCCGCAGTGACCTACAACATCGGCTTTGGTGCGTATCTGCCGGATTACAGCTTCTTCATGGATGGCGGTACCTCCTCCTGGGCGGAGAGCCCGGAGACCGTACAGTATGCCATAAACGGTGCGGGAGAACTGGTGAAGTCATTAGACCCGGATTTTGCGCTGATCCAGGAGATCGATCTGGATGCCACCAGAAGCTATCATACGGATGAGTACGAGATGCTGCGCAGCCTTCTGCCGGAATATACTACTGTATTTGCGCAGAATTATGATTCCGCCTTCCTGTTCTATCCGTTTACACAGCCCCACGGCAGCAGCAGAGCAGGACTCGGACTGTTCTCGAAATATCCGGTGTCTTCCGCCCTGCGCAGAAGCTTCCCCATCTCCACTTCCTTCAGCAAGTTCTTCGATCTGGACCGTTGCTACAGCGTCTCCCGGATCCCTGTGGACAATGGCAGAGAGCTGGTGATCTTTAATCTGCATATGTCTGCCTACGGCAACAGCGATGAGATCCGCAAGGGACAGATTGAGATGCTGTGCAATGATATGGCAAAAGAATACGAAGCCGGCAATTACGTGCTCTGCGGCGGCGACTTTAACCACGACCTGAAGGCTTCCGAAGAGGATACGGAGAGCTGTGAGTCCTGGGCATTTCCTTTTCCGAGAACGGAACTGCCGGAGCATTTTGCTTTCTGCCTGGATCTGTTAAGTACAGAGGAGCAGGCAGCGCTCTGGAACAGTGCCAGAAACGCGGATATGGAATATGTCCCCGGTGTAACTTATACCGTAACTTTGGACGGATTCATTATCTCCGACAATATCGAGTGCCTGTCCTATGAGAATGTAAACACCGGCTATTCTTACTCCGACCATGATCCCGTGAAGGTGGAGTTCGTGTTAAAATAATGTCAAGATTTACAAAGTCTGTTGACAGTGCTTGTCCTTTTTTGTAGAATGAGGGCACAGTTAAGAGGGAGTAGTTCCCGGATGGTTTCTGATAGAATGGTAACCTAGAATGGTAACTGAATGATACATGAAGCTGTCCGGAATGATAATCGTCATCACGTCCGTCGGACCGGTTATTATTGTAAGCAACGAGACTTTTATCGATCATTTTTGATGCGGTAAAAGTCTCTATTTTTATACTTTTTTCTAGGAATACAGACGCTATGCCGCAGGAAAGGACAGCTTATGGAATACATATTGTTACTCGTAGGATTTATACTTCTGATCAAAGGTGCAGACTTTTTCGTGGAGGGAAGCTCCTCCCTGGCAGGGATCCTGAAGGTCCCCAGCGTCATCATCGGTCTGACCATCGTCGCCATGGGCACCAGTGCTCCGGAGGCCTCCGTCAGCATCAATGCCGCACTGGCTGGCAGTAATGATATCGCCATCAGTAACGTCGTCGGCTCGAATATCTTCAACGGGCTGGTGGTCGTGGGTATCTGTGCATTTCTGCACAGCTTTATGCCCCACGGAGAGATCCTGAAGCGGGATATGCCGTTAAATATCCTGATAACTGTCGTATTATGTCTGATGTTTTTAGATGGCAGCTTAAGCCGGATTGAAGGCGCTGTCCTGTTGCTGGGCATGATCGTATATCTGGGATTTATGATCTATTCTGCCCGGAAAAACAGAGAAGAGGGCGAACCCGGCAAGATTCTCTCCCTGCCCCGCAGCCTTTTGTATATTGCCGGAGGTCTGGCTGCCGTTATCTTCGGCGGTGATCTCGTCGTGGATAAAGCCTGTATCATCGCTACGAATTTTGGTGTCAGCCAGAATTTCATCGGACTGACCATTATCGCCATCGGCACCTCCCTGCCGGAGCTGGTGACCTCCATCGTTGCCACGAAAAAGGGAGACAGCGGGCTGGCGCTGGGCAATGCCATCGGCTCCAACCTGTTCAACATCCTGTTTATCCTCGGAATGTCCGCGGTGATCAGCCCTCTGCATGTCCTCGGAGAGTCCGTCATCGACACTGTACTGCTCCTTGGCAGTGCCATTCTGCTCTTCGTATTCGCCCGTACCGGCAGACGCATGACCCGCAGTGAGGGGGCTGTGTGCGTGCTTCTGTATGTTGCATATACGGCTTATCTCTTCGTGAGATAACAGTGCGGCTATAGACGCACTAAAAAAGCGCACCTAAGGGGAGGTGCGCTTTTTTATCCTATTCAGGCTATTTGTGGCAGATATCTCTCCACTGGCAGTCTCCGCAGATGACCTTGCCATATCCCGGCTGCAGAATTTTTTCTTCCACGATCCGCTCAAATTCCGCAAAAGTCATTTCCTGGCCTGCCTTTAATCCGGTGTATTTCAATACACCCGCATCATACCGGTCTACCTTCTCCGCAGACTCGCAGCTGCCACCCTTATTATGGGGGCAGGCGCTGCAGATTTCATCCGTCGCTCCGACCAGCTGCAGGGATGCCGGTCCGTTTTTCCCCAGAAGCCATTCCTTCACCTCCGCCATATGCTTAGTGAACCCTTCACTGTATCCTTTCCCTTCGAAAAAATACAGACACATGCCGTGATGCGGACGGATCCGGTAAGTTGTTGTCACTTCCATATCCAGTGTATCCTTTATTCCTGTCCGTTCAGCTTCAGAGCCTTAGACAGTCTCTTGCTCAGAGTCAGTGCCAGTGCGATCTTCACCAGATCCGGAATGATGAAAGGAATTACACACCAACCCAGTACGGTAGCCAGACCGACAGCTCCGGAATTCTGCGCATATACAACCATGAACCACACCGTTCCGATAGCATAGCACACGATCAGACCCAGTACCATGGACACACCAAGCACCCATGTCTTACGTCCGAACAGCTTCTCGACCAGCCACATCAGCAGTGCGGAGAATAAAAATCCGATAATGTAACCGCCGGTGTTGCCCAGCAGAACACCGATACCACCGGAGAACCCAGCGAATACAGGAATACCTACCGCACCCAGTAAAATATAGATCAATACCGCAAGGCTTCCTCTCTTACCACCCAGTACGCCGACTGCCAGGAATACTGCGAAGGTCTGTAATGTAAAAGGAACCGTCATCGGGATGGAGATCCAGGAGCAGATTGCGATCAGAACCGCAAATACCGCAATGTACACCATGTCATAAGTCTTGCTACGAGTTGTTGTCTGTGTTGTCATAATAAAAAACCATGCCTTTCTGTCAGATGTCTTTTGTAAAAACCTCTGTTAGAATAGCATGGTGTTTTTCAATTGTCAACCTTTTTATAATATGGTTAACAATTGAGTAGATTCTCTGGTCAGGACTGCTTCATCGCCTTCTTATTCCGGTACATATCCTCATCTGCACGCTCACGCACCTTCTCCGGATCCGTATCATCCGCCGTGAATACAGCATACCCATAGGCAATTCCCACAGGAACGGGAATGATGTTCTTATGATTCAAGATCTCTACATCCTGATCGATCTTATGCATCACACGTTCTATCTTAAAATATCTTCCCTTCGGAATGATACAGCAGAATTCATCTCCGCCAATGCGATAACATTTCCCATAGCGTTCAAAATTGTCCTCTATGATATGTGCCGCGTTGATAATATACTCATCCCCTGCCCTATGGCCATATTGATCGTTACACTGCTTAAGATTATTCAGGTCAAAGGTCACTATGACATACCCTTCAAAATCCTTCTCATTTTTCACAAAATAATCATAAGCATTTCGATTGTACATGCCGGTCATGGAATCATTCAGGGCAAACTGTTCCAGCTCCTCCACCCTGCGACCTTTTTTCAGCCGGGCAACCGTCTGTCTGGCGGATTCTATTCCCAGCACCACAATAAAGATCAAGAAAGAGATTCTGCCAAAGACACCTACATCATTGCTGGTTTTATAATAACCACTCACATCTACAATGGTAGCAAAAAATACAAGCAGCAGTGCCCCTACACATGCCTTCAGCCTCTGATCCAGCTGCCTTCTGGCAATTTTGCTACAGATGACCACCAGCAGGTATAGAATCGTCAGAATGATCAACGCATGCGTCATCCACAGGCTTCTCCGGAACTCATATATCTCTGTTGCATTCAGTATATGCGTCAGGACGATCAATGCCAGATTAGCATTACAGATAATTCTACAAAACCGGTCATCCCTAATCTCCAGGAAGCTCTTCACAAACAGGATAAAGGACATCGGCAACAGCATGAGCGTAGCAAATGCCAGATAAGAGCATCCCTGCCTGTTGGCCAGGAGCAGCGTTGCCACATCCGTCTCATTGGCCGACCATGTTCCCAGCAGGATTGAAAAAATACCCAGATACAATAAGGTTCCGTCGATCCGGCTGCCGCAGCGGATAACGATCCAATAAATACTAATATACAATCCTATCAGTATCACCATCATGCTGATGAGAAAGGCAGGCATTGCCCGGCGCATCACCCCACGATAAATATTATAGCCGCCACCGATATAAAACGTCTTCTGCTGACCTGCCGCTTCCGGATAACAGGGGGTGAACTGTACCTGCAAGCTGCTCACATTACATGAAAACCTGACAATATTCCAGGTCCAGCCCGGAGTATTTCCCCATATGCCGGGCACAGCATCCAGCCGGTAGATCAGCTTCCCATCTGCATACACCGCAATCTCCTGATGTGCCGAATAAAACACGATCGAGTTCGTCTCATCATCGTTTTGATCCAATATAAAATCGTACAGCTCCCTGCCGTCATCCAAGACGCTGACTGCTTCCGGCGTACATTCCTGCAATGACTTTACCTCCGGCACACTGTCTGAGGTGCAGATCATGCACAGAAGCACCATGGCAAATACGACTGATACAATTATAATAAGCTTTCCCTGTTCCTTCTCCATTACTTTCCTCAATATCCAACGTACTATCTAGTACCATGGTACTAGTTTTCTTGTCATTTGTCAACACAGTCTCGTGGATATCTCATGTTTGAAAATATTGTAATTTTGCTCATCCCTGGGGGAACAATAAATGGCCAGTTCTATGATTTTAAAACATTTTCTGTAACGAGCGATCACATTGGAAAACGCAGCTGCCACAGCCTCCGGATCATTCTCAAAAGCTCCGCATCCGAACGCTCCCAGAATAACCACTTCATTGCCTCCCGCCACAGCCACATCCAGGATCCTGGTCAGACGTTTCTCATGCAGAGCCTGTTGCTGCGCTCTCGTCATCTTCACGGTCTTATTACCGTCTCCGGGATTCATCCCATTGGCCGGGAGCAGACGCAGATTCGGTGCTGCACAGGTGATCACATTAACGGAGTACCAGTCTTTTTCCGGAAGCGGTGACGGTGACGCAGTATCGGATTTGAATACAATGACTTCCGGCGTATAGATGCAGTCATCATTGTGGATCGGATCCTGTGCATATCTGTGGGGAGAATAAAATCCAGCCCACATTTCCTTCGTGTTCAGGCAAAAATACAACGTAGAACAACGGCACAGGCATTCCTCCTGGGCAGAGCTTCCCTTGGTCACACCACCTCCGGGATTCGTCGCTGATGCAAAATTGTGAACACATACCCTTTCTCCCGGATACCCGGCAGCTGCCTCATAGCTTCGCTTCTTCGACACTATGATTTCCGCATCCTTCTCATATCTGTCACGATTCTGTGCAAGCTCCGGCATCAGGTCCGTGACTTCCATCATCTCCGGGATCAGCACCTGCTCCGCCACGGAATACTTCACTGCCTCCTGCAGTCCGGGATCTTTCTTTACCCTTTCTTCTGTATCCTGAAAAATTTTTACATTCTCATCTCTTGCCATGATTCGTTTCTCCTTCTGTCTGTCCCGGTACCGGCACTGCAACTGCACTTTCCTTCTGTTCCAGCGGCAGTATCGCATAGTATACCAGCGTGTGCTTGTCATCCGGCTGACAGTCCCGGTGATAATGGCCGAAATACCAATGCCTGTAATGCAGCTTCTGTTCCAAAGTCCCCAGATAGTCCGTCAGCAGATCCGGAGCACAGGAGCGTCCCGTCCCGGCATTGATCAAGTCCTGCAACGTGCTGGCACAGCAGTGTGTGATCACATAATCTACCTCGTAGTGATATCGTTCCAGATTGCGCAGGCCCTCCTGCAGTTCTCCCTCTGTCGGCAGCTCCTGGGGCCACCAGCTTTCCCGCCATGCCATTCTTCCAGCGGATATTCCCCGATCATATCATAATTCTCATGGTTCCCCTATACCCACAGAATCGTGTAGGGCTTCTCCGCAAAATTTTTACAATAATACTCAAAGGTTTTATCCTTCGCCCAGCACAGTCCAGCAGCCGGATGGCATCGCCGCCCTGATCCGCATAATCTCCCAGATCATGATCCAGATCCAGAGCCTCTATTTCGATCCCATTGTGCTCCGCTTCCAGGATCAACTGTTTTGCCTCGTTTACCGATCTTGCACCTTCGTACCCGTAGGGCACCGGGCGAAGGTCATCCAGCCATAATTTCATAGTCCTCTCTCCCACATCATTTCCAGGTTATCTTCCGTTCCGGGCAACACTGCGCGTATCCTGTCCGGTAACAATATCACGCGTTTCCCGCACTGAGGGCATACTGCCGTATGGAATGTCTCTCCGGTCTCTACAGACCGGTATTTTTTGATCGTCGGTCCCTCTTCGACATCCATCCACATGAAACGATGGCTGCAGGAAGGACAAATCACTTCACGTACCTGCATTTTTGTTCCTCATCCTATGGGCTCTCTTGCTCTCTCCTTGCTGTAGGATAATATTAGCATACTGCATGGAAAGAAATACTGTTTCAGGTAAAGTTTACAGGAGTTATTCCAATCATTGTGTGTGATGAACTTCCATACCTGACTTGCCAATGTTATATCACCACACCACAACAATGATCTACTTCATGCTGGATGATCTGGGCTGTCCAGCCAGAATACTTTCCATGTTGTTTCTTAAAGTTCTGATCAAGATAGTCCACTTCTATTTCCTGATATCTCGTACATGGTCTTACACCTTCCAGAGAAAGACATCCTTCCTCAGTCTGATATTCTCCGGATTTCTTTGTTATTATCGGATTTATCATTGCAAACTGAAATGGTCCGGCTGCTACTACAATGATATTCTTTTTTACTCCAATCATATTGGCAGCCATACCAACACAGTATTCTAAATTTGCCTTAAGTGTATCAAGCAAATCTGTCACAATCTGTTTATCTGCCTCTGTTGCATCCACCGACTTCTGTGCCAGAAACAGCGGATCATGCATTATCTTCTTTACCATTAATTCCATCCCTTCCATACATCAGGCTGATATCCAAGTGTAGATTGCTTTCCATTTCTTACTACCGGTGTTTTAATTACCTGCGGATTATCCAGTACCTTTTCCAGTTTATCTTCATCTGCAATATACTTAATAAGAGCAAGTATATCCTGGTCTTTTCCATCCCAGTTAATCATATTTTCAAGACCGCCATTAGCCTGTGCAACAGAAGTAAACTCTCCCTTGCTCATGCCTTTTTCTTTCATATCTATGAACTGATATTTGATGCCGCGCTCCTTGAAAAAACGCTCGGCCTTCTTGGTGTCGTTACACTTTTTTGTGCCAAAAATCTGTATGTTCATTTGAATCTCCTGCTATCTTATTCCATACTTCTCCTGCATTGCATTCATTACTTCCGGATCATACAGCGTTGCAATCTGGTCCGCATCTCCTCCGGCACTCATTTTTGCAATCAATGCCAGCAGTGACTTTCTCTCCTCCATGCGTCCCTGCTGCAGCCCTTCCTTTAGACCTTCCTTTAGACCTTCCTGTAACCCCTGTTGTAAACCCTTTTCCCGTCCACACTCCCGTTCAGCCTTGCGGAACTTCTTTTCTTCTTTTTCTTTGTCGTGCTCAAATATACTCACTTTGTATACCTCCGCTCGATTATGTTATTTTTCTCAAACTCTAATGTCTGTCTGATACTGTATCCGTCCTTTTTCAAATCAGAAAACAGCGCATCTATCCTGGCCGGTGTCACGCAGATCAGGTTCATGGGATGCTCTAATTTTTTCAGTGCCTCCAGTGGAATCTTCTTGTATTCCGCGTGGGCATTGTAGCTGTCTGAAAACGGTTCTATGATCTCTGCCCGGCCCATGATCTGCAGGCTTTCCAGATTACCAAATCCATCATACTTGTCAAAAATGGCCAGACTTACATTTGCATTCTTCTCCAGACCTATGAATTTCTCGCCGCCTTCGGAAAATATCCAGAATTTCTCATCGTGGTAACTATACTCTATCGGCGTGCACCTGACATAATCACCGCTTCCCGTGGCAAGCGCACAGGTGTTGTTCTCGTGAATATATTTTTCTACCGCCTGCTTCAGTGCCTTCTCCGGCATGGTGATCTTTTCCTTCTTGTTCCAATATTGAGCTGCCTGTTCAAATTGTTCGTGGGTCATAATGCCATCTCCATA
This sequence comes from Clostridium sp. AM34-9AC, assembly GCF_003480225.1. NCBI lineage: Bacteria > Bacillati > Bacillota > Clostridia > Eubacteriales > Clostridiaceae > Clostridium > Clostridium sp. AM34-9AC. The sequence continues at coordinate 26,896 of NZ_QUIU01000002.1, read as the reverse complement.
CTCCTGAAATTCACACTTTTATTCCAGAAAAACTTAATAAAACCCTGTTCTGTATATCCCTTTAAACTTTTGTGTCAAATCTTCGCCTTCTGACTCGAAAGCATGCCTTACGGCCTTATTATATACCAGTTTCCCCGTTTCGACATCATATTTTCGGATTCTGCTGTTATATACGAAAATCAGCCGGTTGTCCCTCAGCAATATTTTTTGCAAGCGTTTGGTAATCACTCCCTGATGTGGAATGGGTTCCAATTCCCCTCTATATTGCCACTCTCCGTTGGCGAACCGAAACAAAAATACCCCGGCCCCCAGTCCTCTTGCCACCAAAAGTAACACCATACCGCTGCAATCAAAAACAGCCCCGCTCATGTATGTCAAAAACATTCTGGAACAGCTGCAACTGTTTGCTGTTCTATCAATAATATTGACCTTCCTGCCCTCGCGGACAACCTGCCACCTTCCATCCTCAGAGGAAGCCAATACCTTCCGATGCTTAACATTTGCCTTGGACTTTTCCCTCTTATTATCCGCCAATAATGTTACAGGAATCGTATCCGTCCGAAAAATTGCGACTTGATCTTTATTTATCCCAAAGGTATTGATAAAAGTCTGTACCCGCTCCAGATCTCCATTTCCATAACAGCCAAAGAACCATTGCATCCGGTTCCTGTCTTTATTACACTTTATGATCTCTGCAAAATAATCCCAGTCCACCGGATACAGCGAATGCCCTATGGTGACTATCTGCCGGATATCCGCTAATCCATCAAAAAAAGGCTGATTGCTCTGAATGATCTCCTTACATTTTTTCGTCAATGTATCATCAGCCTCCACAACCATCTGCAAAGCGATCTGCTGCACATCGTATAATAGCTGGGCATGCTCATCCAGATTATCGATTGCAGAGTAATCATCTTCAAATTCATAGGCCGCATCATTGGCTCCCGGAATATGCCCCAGAATCAACCTTTGCCGTCCCCTGTCAGTCTTCTTCCGGCAGCCATGGATATAGCAAATATTCCCGGCATCTGCGCCATACAAATCTTCCACGAATTCCGTATAATTAAAATTTAATACTTTCCCGTCTTTGATCACATTGCACAGCGGCCTGTCAATCGTATTGGTATGCAGACTGCCGATCCATTTGCGAAACCGGTCCATTAATTCCGTCGACATGGAAATGATCGGCTCCACCGCCATTTCTGCGGACATATAGATCTCGGCCGCACCTGCATCCTCATCGTATGCCCCGTTTATGTCCAGAAAATTATCAATGATGTACGGCTGGCACATAGCCTCTATGTTGATCTTCCCCAATGCCCCTTCAAAATCCGCCCACAGGTCATCGGTTTTCAAATATTTTTCCAGATAAAACCGAACAGAACTTCTCTTTCCCAGAGTCCTGCTGAAATCGTAATAACTGGATCTGACGCCATGCAGCATATCAAATCCGTTGCCAATCACATAAAGAGAACCCTCCTTAACAGATTCCCCCATCTCTTCCAGAGATAACAGATTCCATTCTTTCAGATTCTCTTCAAAACTTTTACTACGTTGAAATTCTTCGTTGGTCATAAATAGTTTTTCTTATCCTCAAGACATACAGCTTTTGATCTTATCAATCAGTGTCACATCCGCCGGAAGCCACTGTACGGAATCCAGTTCTTCCTTCATCAGCCACCTGGCGGCTTCCGCCTCAAGAAGCTTCAGTTCTCCCGACGCAACCTCACACCAGAAACAATCCATGGACAAATGGAATGCCGGGTAATCGTACTCTATGGTGTCTATCAGATCACCGACCCTGACCATAGCATCCAGTTCCTCTTTGATTTCTCTAATAACTGCCTGCTGTGAAGTCTCCCCGGCTTCGATTTTACCGCCGGGAAATTCCCAGCCACCTTTAAATTCTCCATAACCTCTTGCGGTGGAAAATATTTTTGTTTTGTGCTCTATGGAATCGCAGATTACGGCTGCGACTACGCGGATGGTTTTCATACTGCTTTATTCTCCCTTGAGGCAATACTTTACGGCAAACCTCAGGCTGTTTTTCATTCTGAAAAAACAGCCTGTCGTCATCTCTGCAACTGATTTCACTCTATAATCGGCATTGCATTAAACGCTAATGCCAGCTCTCTTTTTGAATTTTTGATCTTCTTTTTATAATCAACCACTTCACGAAGAACTTTCTCACAGTTTTCATCTGTCATTGTCGTTACTATTTCCAGGCGAAGTCTGGCTCGTGAAGCGCCAACATAAAAACGCTGAACAGCCTCACTGCCAAAAGTATCCTCATCGACATCTATAAGAATAATTGCATCCGCCTCCAAACCCTTAAATTTTCTACATGTTGTAAAAACTTTTTTCTTGAAAGTACCATTATCACTGTTCTCATTAAGGATACTCTTAAACTCACTTTTACAAGTCAAAATGACAACGTCTGTAATACCTTCATTCTTTAATTCATCTATTAGTGTTGCGATTCTCTCTGTAGCTTCCTGTGAATCTTTTCTAAAATGAATTCTTGCCGGTACACCTTTTATTGCCCCGTCATACAGTTTAGGAGTTCTCTGTGATATCGGTTTCAATGATGTTATCGCAATATTTTCTGTATTTCTGCAATTCTTATATAATGTTAGTTTGCAATCGGCTTCACTAATATACTTCGGAATTCGAGAGGCCTGAATAAGTTGTAGTCGATCATAAAATACATAAAACGTGCCTTCTACCTCATCATTATCAACAACAGCATCGTGAATTGTTTGAAGCAAATTAGCTTCCTCTATTTCCTCACGTCCAAAATCCTGACCTTCGTCTACGATCACATGTCTATATGGGAATGCACCTGAAATGTACATATCCAAAACTCTTTCTTCCGCAATTTGGTAATTCGGCTCTTCTGTCTTCCCAATTTTGCATGCAAATTTATCTATTGTCATATAATCTATCATATCATGATGATATTCACGATCCAAATAATTTCTAAGCATAACATTGTAGCAAAGGAATAAAACTCTCTCTCCGTTAACTGCATGTCGAGTTGCTTTTTCAACAGCAATCATTGTTTTTCCCGTTCCCGCTGCGCCGTTAATAACCGCTGTTTTTTGCTCAACCAAATAATTTAACAGTCCTTCTTGTTCTTTTAGCAATCTATGAAAAACAATTTTCTTTAAATCACTGTCAAAACTTTTAGATGGAAAAATGTTAAACTCCGGACATATAATCTCTCTGATAATGCGTCTTACATCTTGGCTGCTTAAGTCTGTCTTAATATGATTTTCAAGCTCAATAGCAAATATCGCACTAATATAAGGTTCCGGATTTTCCAGTGCTTCCATAGTAAGTGTAATCTGCCGATCTGCTTCTTTGGGGAATTTAATACCACGCATTTTTTCTTTTGAAATTGATGGAAACCAAACTGCATGTAAAAACTTACATCTCGGGACAATATCTTTTAATGCACTGTTTTGTACAGTATTCAATAAATCCCACTTATTTCCTGCTGCCTGATTATAAGGGCCTCCGTGTTTCATAATATGACCACTTGCATATTTCCAATATCCGTCCTCATAATTTACAGCGCCCGCTTTAGCTTCTATACATAGCAACCCCTTTGTTGGGTTGAAAATAACAAAATCTGCCTCCCCCTCATGAAGTACATTTTCTTCTACATATACATTCTTAAAAGAATGTACAATATAATAATCTTCCGGTAATTTCTTCAGTGCATCAAACATAGCTCCTTCCAAACTGACCGGATCATAATCTCTCGGCATTTCCGGTATCATTATTGCCATATCATTTCTCCTTCAACGCAGACAATATACTATCAGCATTAACATCCTCGGAGCCCAAATAATAACACTTCCACTCGCTTTTTGCTGCTATAGTATACTCTTCATCATTCTCAGCTCCAAATATCATTATTTTAGTTTTGGGCCAATACAGGTCGACATTATAGTAGTTCGAGTCTCCCAACACTTGAAAAGTTCCTGCTTGATATGGCTTTTCACTGTTCTGATACTCTTCTGCTTTGGAAATCATTTCTTTAATCACTTCTTTTTCATGCTTATTCAAAGAAAACTGAAGCATATTCCTCCATACATCGGTATAATCTACATTTTTCATATCCATTCCCACTTCAGTTATAAGAAGCTGATTCTTTCTCTCGTTTTTTTCTTCATCCCCCTTTTTTAACACTGTCGCATTTTCTTTTTGATAAATATAGTGTGAGAAAAACCCTATTTCCGGTTCTTCGTAAGTTCCAACTATTACTCCTCTGTCTAAAAACACATTAAATTCCTCACAACTTGTTTCAGGCACGAGAGTACAGGCATAACAAGCAGACAAATTGAGAGAATCTCGTCCCTGTCCCATACTTAAACTACACACTGGATCATTCGAGCAAGTCATAGCACTTTCTATAGCTCTCTTAAAAATTGTAGGAAATGTATCTGGTCTTCCTTGCCGGACGAGTCCTCCCATAGTTCCCTCTGAGTCACCACTTGCCGTATAAATCAAAATACCTGACATATTTTTCCCTTCTGAGGCCTCACTGCAATAGATTCTTTCTTTAATTGATGCTATACTATATCCGCATTCAAAACTCAGTTGTTTCATTAGCAAATGAGACAGTGTATGTAACAAAAGGAATTTAGCAGATATAGTTCTGGGGCGAATATCTCCATAATACGATTTAGCATAATTTTCATTAAGATGATCAACACGACGTTGTACTCCGATATTATTTGTTCTCCATGCATCAATGACATCCTCATCCAACTCTATAAAAATACCTTCACCGCGAACATCATATCCGGGATACCAATTCGTACTATCCTCTTTTATCAAAACCTTCTTAATTTTTCCGCCATTATTCGAATTATCATCGTCCAATGGTTCCAGTCTCGAAAAACCTACTAAAGCTTGAACTTCTCTTACCTTGTGAATCAAAGATATATTTTTTACACACGGCAAACCAAATTGTTCCACATATGTAGCTTCACGTATGAATTCTCCGTTTTTATCCTCTTGTACCACTTCTCCGCTTAATGCTTCATACTCTTCTGCTCTGTATTTAACACCTGTGGTAGTGTAGTTATCATCAGCTGTGTTACTCCATCTTCTCATCAGTATAGGTTTTACAGCATCTTCTGTTTGTCCTATATCTCGCCCTATTTTTGAGGCATATTCACTGATCTTCTGTGAAATGACTTTTTCTTTCATTTCCTGTGAAGTTTCAATCCCCATATCGGATAATGTTTTTATCGATTCGGTTATTGCCTTTTTTAAGTCGGAGAAAAAAACACTTTTCTGTATTTTCGCTGTCAATTGACTCGAGTAAGGCGGAATCACCAGCGAACTGACAATCATCGGAAAATATACCGAAGATCCACCACGCTGCAAAACATGCGGATATTCTTCACAAAATTCTTTTGTATTCTTCCAGGGATGCCGTCCTGTACACGCAAACCCATATTCATATCCTGTAGCCTTATCAAGATTCGCTAACGCATTTTTATCAAATGCTCCCTTAAGTGTTGCTCTTGCATGACAATTTTCACATGTAATTGTTAGGCCTTCCAATCCCTCTGTCGATGAAGCACTTGTTGTAAACCTAAGTCTTGGATTTTCACAGATTTTTTTTGCTCCGAAAAGATTTTTGGCATGAACCCACTTTATCCAAGGGAAATCATCAATGTGTCCGTGTCCGCAGGCAACTATGATACGTGCTACCACCAACTCTTGAAAACACGATGGACATTTTAAATTTTTAACCATATAGGGATCATTTGCATTCAACTTTTTACATTTGGGGCTGGCATTATATTCCTGTATCCAATCTTTCAGGGGTTTAAAAGATCTACAACGAGGACAAAAATACCACTCCGGAAATCTTGCATATGCAATACCGCTCTGATATCTTCCGTCATCCTTGCTTCCCGGCATCCCAAAGAAATCAACATGAAGCACTTTTTCCAATCGTTCATCATGTATCTCAACCACATTTCCTTCCCATGTTTCAGGTGCGGCAGTCATTAACGTCTGCTCCGGGAAGTCAACCATTGCGCCGACTCCGTATTGAAGAACCGCTTGGGACGCTCTTACCGAATGTGTGATTTTATTTAATTGAATTTTTTCATATTCAGAGTCCATATTCTTAATCCTTCCATATTAATACGCTGCTTCCAACCGAAATATCGACATTTCTCATGGATGTCATGGTATCAAATGCATTATCATTTTTACCGGTGTTATATGCTTTCATCAGCCTAGCATCACCGTCTTCAGGATAGTTAATCATATACTTTTCACCATAAAAGAAATGATCATCTTCGTATCCTTCTTCTAGATTCTCCCAGCCATCTAAAAATACAGCTATTTCCTCTCGAATTTCATTTTCCTCGGTATCAGTTCCGGGATTTATCTTGCTGATAATATCATTATTTCTGGTAACAATATATTCAACAATCGAATCGATCTCCTTCTTATATTTTTCACGAGTAAATTTTCCCGCAGCATTCTCCGGAGTTAATTCCGGAACCAACTGTCTCAGTAAAGCAATTATAATAGCATGTAGTGCTCTGTCTCTTGCTGGTTTTGAAAAAGGTGTAACCCCCGTCGGCTCCACATGTTTGTAAAAAGATTCATGGTATCCCACAAACTGTTCATAGTGTGATCTATCCCTACTCTTAGAGCCATCATACATAGTAAAAGCTACCCCCGGATATGATCTTCCGACACGACTCGATGCTTGAATATATTCACTTGTCAGCTTAGGTTGCCCGACAAGTAGCATTACATTCAATCGTGCCACATCTATACCAACGGAAATCATGTTTGTAGCCAACAAAATATTTGATGGCCATCTTTTGTTTTCAATGTTTTCTTTACTGTATGTAAGTTTTTCGAGTTTATCTAAAGTTTCATTTAAACGAGTAGTAGATACTCGACTTGTCAATTCGTCCGCATTAGTAATAGTTCGAGCATCTTTATTTGTTCCCAAACGATACGCCATTCGTTTAATAAAATCTTTAACATCATCATCAACAAGCGTTGAACACTTTCCTAAATCTTTCAAACTATTAAAATATACAGTAAGTGTCCAATATTTATCTTTAATTTCATCCGGTAAATTCATTGTATGAATTTTCTGAAGTAATGCTGCTATAGACCTAATCTCCATCATTGCCTTTGTCTTACCTGACGGCATTAATCCAACATACTTTCTTCCATATACCCCTTTTTCGTAATCAATTACTGATTCTCTTGCAAAAAAAGAGTCTTCTGCGTCAATTCCCGGATGTGGAAATTGACAAACTTCTCTGTCATACAGCGATGAACATTGCTCTGCAGCACGTCTGATAGTAGCTGTTGACGCTATAATTTTGGTTTTGTTCCCTTTGCTGCTGCAAATAGCATCAATAGCCGCCTCATATAGCCCAACCATTGTACCTAACGGACCTGATATTAAATGCAATTCATCTTGAATAATAAGTTCGGGAGCTCTATTTTTTCTGCCAATTCCAAAAAACACACCTATTCTGGGATTCCAAGGTAGCATGGCAAACTTATCTACTGTTCCAAACAATAATGTCGGCGGATTTTGATACAATTCTTCATCAACAATCTGTATTGGCAACTTTCCTTGTATATTAAAAAAACATGCTTCCTGAGGACAGAATAATTCAAAATGAGTATTATTTTTCATTCTGTATCCCCATTCTCCTATCTTCTTATGTCCTCTCTTATCTTGAACCATCTTTGTTCCACACCATGGACATTTAAGAACTTGAAACTTATTATGTCGGTCCTTTTGATAATCCAATTCCTCTACAGTTGCTTTATACAACTGTGTTAGTTCAAACTTGGCCTTAACATTTTTGTTGGGAGTATGATCACCGCCAATCCACAAGCCAATAGTTATTGGTTCAGCCCCCAAATCATATTTTCCGTAGATCGGCTTTTTATCCGTTGCATCAACTCGGATATATTCACATGCGCAAATAAGAGTAGACGCACGTGTAAACTGTTGGGCCGCTAAAAGTCTTAACGTATACCGCATAATAACTGTAGTTCCGTCTGAGTCTTCCTTATGGGCAAGTCGTCTGTAAAAAATAGAAAAGGCAGTCAGTCCAAGATAAGCCTCCGTTTTTCCACCACCTGTCGGGAACCATATCAGATCGACCAGCTCCCTGTCATTCGAGCTATCCTCAACTATGGATTTTATACTCATCAATAGAAATGCTATCTGAAAAGGTCTCCATGAATATGGATCTTCCAGAATTTCTTCAACGTTATAATAATTTATTCTATCCAACAAATCCGTCAGTTGTTCATCATAAGGATATCTGCTTACATCAGCGGTTTTTTCTTGGAGTTTTAAATGAGCTCGTTGCATAAACATAGCTCTGTTCGCCAATTGAAATGCATTCCACGATAGTTCATCGGCTTCCAGTATTTCAATTCCTTCGTGCATTCTCTCGGAAGCAGCTTCACAACCGGAAATATTCTTTTCAGCAATATGCTGATACTTTGCATCTAAAGACTCTGTCCTTTGCTTAATGTCCTCTATCCACTTATCATAAGCTTCTACAATTAATAAAAGTTTGTCACATTTAACTTTTTTTTCATCTTTTACCAAATCCGACATGTACTTCATGGACAATACTTCTTTAGTTACTTTCGAATCTGACGGAAGATTAAAATCCATAGACGGAACTTCACTCACGGGAAAATAATTACTATATACCTCTCCCCTTCCCACTTCATCTACATTCCACGAAATCGAAGTCCCGAGACCTGTTCCGTATACTTTTTTATTTCGATATTGAAGTGCAAGTGACTGTTCTTCATCATTTAAATCAAAGATATCAACATTTTCTCCATACTCAACATAAGTAAATTCATTATTTTCGCTGTTAATCCTTATTTCAGGCTGAAAAAGGCAAAGTTTTGCGCTCGATTTCCCAGTATCATCATTAACAAACATAATCGTTAATGACCATATATCATTACCCATATTTCTCCGTAGTGCGGTAATCTTTGCTCCCGTTTCATCCAACTTTTTATTTTGATCAATATAATCGGAATTAGTAAAATCCAATTCAACATCGCAATAATGCGGTTCTCTGACATATCCCTTTCCAAGCTGATCGGAAAGTTTGTACATCATAGTAATTATGCCGTATTCATCCCCTCCGAGCAAATCTCTTTCTTTTATCGCAATTATAGATTTTCTTTTCAATCCTCCGGATGTTAACCGTAAAGTTTTTTCTTTTCTGTCTAAATAAACACAATAATCGAGTTCCTCTGGGAGTTCATAATCTTCCGGTATATTGTCATATGGGATGCGGCAATCAATAGCCAATGCTTTTCTATATGTTGCAAAGCTTACGCTGCAATTAACCCTATTACAGTCTCCTTTAATAAAGAAAGTAATTCCCATGGAAGATGGCATATTTTGTGTGGCCAATCCAATCTCCTCATCAAGGTTTTCTTCATCAGCGTTCTCCTCTGCATGATGGTGTTTCACAAATCCTTCTTCATTATCGATTTTTATCGTTTCCTCTTCAGGCTGCACATCACTGTCTAATTCCTCTACACGCGACGCATCATTGTTATCAGCATTCATTTTGGTATTCTGAGTAAAAAGAACACCTACAGAATATCTCGTATTGGGAGCATCTGAAATAAGCTCATGTTCCTCATCGGGAATAGAAATTTCCGATCCCGGTCCCATAAGTTCTTTTTTTACTAAATCGATATATTCATCTCTGGTTTTTATCATCTTCTGTTTGTCTGTCATATATCCCCCTTAAATAGAAATCGGTCTGTTGGCCATTCCCGCGGGAACAACCATTTCGACTTGTGCAATGCGTTCTACTCTCTTTATTTCCGCTAGAGTATCTATTTTTTCAAAAATAAAATTCATACCGGATCCCTCTTTGGTAATCCTCCCGCTCAATTTATTAACGACTGCAGTTCCTACTTGGTCCAAAATTTTTCTTCTGATTGACCTTATCTCTCGACAAGCTTCGAATATCTCTTCCGGATTATCTTTAAGTTCGTCAACACCGGTAATATTTCCTATATGTCGTATTGAATCTACATTTCTCGGACCCACTGTGTGCGAGTCCTCATCAAGCCAATTTAAAATTGTTTGCTCATGAACGGTTGCACCATCTTTCAGCAATAACTCCGCAACTTTCCTTGCTGTAAATCTTTGTGCATGCATAAAGTCAACTAATGAATTTTTCCATAAATTAGCCTTTATGTAATTTTTCTTTGAACTATCATCCAACCAGCCGTCTTGAAAGAGCTTTGTTAAAATCGAAGTAACAATATCTTTGGTATCATCATTATTTTTTGTAAAAACTATAGAATCTCCTTCGCAAATCTCTTGTACTTCTACCTCCTTTACAACACCTATTGTTTCATCCAGTACATATGCCTTATAATGCTTACTTAGGTACGCTTTTGTATCGTCATCAAAAGCAGCTACCACAGCAATGGCGGTGTTTACCATACCCTCACATCCCGTATTACTTCTATATTCCGAATTAACAGAAGTTATATCAGCATTGAAAATATACTCCTCCATTTCCTTTTCAAAATCTTCAGTCTCTTTTTCCTCAGATGTTATTGCTTCGCCTTGCTCCTGCATGGTAACAATAAGCGTCGATTTTTTCTGCAATTGATTAATTCTATTGTGCGATGACTTATTCTTAAAATAGTATCCTGCTTTTTCACTTTCATACAAAACCGAAATGATCGTTGATGCAGCATTACACGTGAATGTATTGAATGCTTTTCCCTCATAATCTCCGAGCACAATAACACATTCATACATTTGTGAATTATCAAATCTATTTGGAGTAGTAAAATATTTTTTTCTGAAAAAATAATCGGAAAACATTCCTGAGCCCTTCAACATAGTTATATAATATGCCTTTGGAACAACAATTGCTGTTTTTTCACCAACATGTGAATATAAGTACCGCCGTAACCATTCGTATTTACCTGTAATCTTCTCCTCTTGCTCTAATATCTTTTCCAGTAAATGAATCGTTATCTCGGCTTTTTCTTGTAAGACTTTTGGAAATTCGGATAATAGTATTTCCATTTCTTTAATCTTTTCGTTTGGAGTGTTTACATCAATAATTCCCTTTTCTCTGGCTACGGAGAACCTATCCATTGGAAAAGGTGCTGTAACAAACAGTTTCATTAACGAATACGCCAGCAGAATAAAACGTTCTTTTTCATCAGTAGTATATTCATTACGCTTTATGGCAATAATGTGCTTTTTAAATTCGTAAACAATTTCTTTCTCAAGACCATTTTCTTCAAGTACGATTAATTTATTATCCTTTTCAATTATTGTATTGACTTGTTTCGAAAGTTTAAGAGTATAATCATTAATTTCCGCAATATCAGTAGTACTGTTTTCCAACAAGAAATCTTTTGTACATGCAAAAACCTCTGTTTCCTCAATATCCAAAGTTAATTCAAAAGCCAATTCACTGTCTATTGAAGAAGAAATATAAACATATTGAAGTGATTTACGATTTATTAACTCGTGTAATTCCGAGTACCCTCTGGAAATAGAATCTTCTCCCAATACTATTAACCCTAAATGTCTGTTTCCTCGCCTTGACAAGAGTAATTGTCTTGCAGCCGAAACTTTTGCTGTAAATTTAAGTGTGGGTTCGTTCTTTCCCGTATTCCCACCGTACCGATACTCATCTTCTTCCGTAAAATATGATGCCGTTACTAATTCCAATAAACTAATTTTCTTTTTACCAAAAGCCAGGCTAATATTTTTGACTAAATAATCCACCCTGTCACGAGGTGCAACAATAACACATGACGTATCTAAAACACTGGGAATGTTTTCTTTTGTAAAGCCCAATACTTCCACAAAAAAATCATCTCTTAGTGAAGACTTTTTTCTTATACCTCTCCCATCCATCCGAACCGAGTCGCCATTATAAGGTTCAATATTTCTCCAACTTTTTTCCGGTATATAATTTACAGAAGTACCACCTTGTGTAAGTTTAATATATTTCTTACCACTTTCAGCTCTTATCTCACTACCATCTACAAATCCGCCAAAAAAATAGCGACTCTTCTTGTTCTGGCCATATAAAACTATATCCCCCTCTGAAAATGAATTAACGACATCTCCCGTTTCCACCTTATTGGAAATAAGGTTAAAAATCATAGCATACGTCACAAGCATTGCGTCAAAACAAAACGACCCTGTATGCATGATAAGACCGATATTATGATCTCGTTTTGAAAATGTCTGTGTTAAATACTGTCCGAAAGATTTTAACAGTTTTTCTTTTGATATCGTTTGCCCTTGAATTCGTATTTCGATTTTTTTTAAAACTTCGTAAATTTTATTTTCCTCCAATTGCACTTTCCCCTTCGCAAAGTATATTTGTCGTGTTGTCCTATCGATTATGTTATATATTTCCTGAGTCCCTCAAATACAATACTTGGCGTTTTTACAAATGACGATGTTTTGATTCTAAATAACTCTCTTCCCGAATTATATATTCGAATATAAAGTTCATCGTTATAAACCGATACCGTGTCATTAATTTTTACAAACAATTCTCTTGCATTATCCTGAACTCTCAAATTATCTCGAATTCTACGGAGTTCATAAACTAATCTATAATCCGCCTCTGTCCTAATATTAAACAACTCAAAGGTAGATTTGCTGTTATGTAGCAAAAAGAAATTACTGTATCTTGGTCGATACACCCAATCTTTTTCAAATTCTATCTTTGAATTAAGCCTTACCCATTTCTTTATAGTGAACTTATAGCACATAGCGCTCGGATTAGTTCGTCCGCCAAGATCATTAATCTCTTTTCGAGGAACAACGGCAGTTTCTATCACCTCACCATAGTAACTAACTCCTGCATCTTCTCCGAATAATTTTTTTGAATGATAAATTGCAATATAATCGATCTGATGATAATTTTCGTCCATACTTCCAACCGGAACATAGTAGTATTTTTTATTAAAACATTCCTTCCATTGTTCTCTTGATCCCAGTGATCCAACAAGAACATCTTCCCTTGTCCAATCAACTTTTTCTAATTTTTCTTCAATTCCCCTTGGCAAAATTGCTTTGTCATATGCACTGGCATCTGATTCCCCAACAAGCTTTGTCAATAATTCTTCCGCTATTTTAGTTTTTCCGGGCATAAACGGTAATCCGCCAATGTTAACCGTATCTATACTTTTACAAAACTGATGGGATCGATACTCTTCTTCGTCATTTGGGTACGGAAAAAGTACATATGCTCCAAACATCAATTTTTCACTAATATTTCCATCTTTTACAACAATTGCATCCCTATATCGATGCATAGTATTGATATCTTCCACTTTCGGTCCCGGTTTCTTTTCATTGTCCGGATAATGTTCATCCGGGTTCATTTCAACTTTATATTTTGCATCAAATACATATTGAAATTCAGCTTTTTTTCCTTCAACACCTACTCTTTTTGTAAGTTTAAGTACAGTATCGGGAATTTGTTTTGCTGTATCCGACGGGTACTCACCGGGATTATAGATTAGTTCAAAAACATCCCCTGTATTTGTATCAAGAAAGCGCACCCGCGATTTGCTGTCTTTCGATATCGTAACTGTAATCCCTTTTCTACTCGTTTTTATAATATTACCGCCATCATCCAAAAGTGTATATTTTCTCTTCATAATATCAACGAGCTTAATGAAACACCAATATTCATATAATGTAGAGGTTTCTTTTACCGAAAAGCTAAATATCTCGCCACTAAAGGATATTCCCCTCTGAATTAATTCAAAATATCTGTACAATTCTCTGTATCCCGGTGCCATTTGAAATACCAATGACATAGTATTGACGTCTTTAAGTCTTGAAATATCTGAAAAAATCGGATTTTTCAATTGTACGCTAATCTTAGATACCATATCATCAATTCTTTCCACCACCATAGAATCCGCCATTTTATCAGGTTCTTTAAAACTTGCCAAATACATGCGTTTAAACTTAAGTAATTGCTTAACAGTGTTTATAAACATAAATTTAACCAGCTGATTTTCAGTTGTGTCATATGTAATAGTCTTCTGAACCCCAAGAGCTCTGTTAAACATCTTTTTCCCGTTATTACAACTTATCTGCTCCGGGTGCTTTTCTAACCACAATATGGTTTTGCTATCCGTCTGCTTTAGTTTATGACTCGGAACCACTGTGTGTTTTTTTAACAATTTATGAGTCGGAGATTGCATTATTACCTTAGTTGCTCTATAGTACTTATCAAAAAGCTGATTAATAAGCGTAAAGAAAATTGCCGGCACATTAGTTCTTGATTCACATGTTGTTCCTAATGAATAGGTGGAATTAATGAAATCAATAACCGCCCCTTCAACCATTTCATTTATATCGTTTCGAATCAATTCGTAATCATCTTTATATGAAAGTTTAGACGGAAATACCTCTATTTCAATTAACAAACGATTCCCAAAAGAATCATAAAAGATAAGATTTGAGTACCCTACGTCATTACCGAAATTAATTACTCCGGTTAAGCGATTCGGTTCATCATCATCTACCGTTGTAATCGCTTCTCTTATATGCTTATTTGCATGTTCAAAATACAATGGTTTGTTTTTCAATGACTTAGCGCTTACGATATAATCCGATTGCTCAAAAAATAAAGGTTCTGTTTCCTCAAGAGCATAATTTTCTCCGGATACACCACACTCATTTCCCGCAATATTAAGTTTTTCAATTTTACCCCATATTTCAATCTTGGACTGCTGTTGTGAAAGAGCATCAGAAGAAAGAGGAGGTTCCTTTCTTCTCTTAACAGTGACGCGTATATCCGAGGCAACCACATCAATTATTTGATTAGACCCAGAAAGAGGTAAAATCATCGTCTTCATATCTCCTAAGCATCTTACATATTTTCTCAGCACTTTTGGGGAAATCAACCGTGTTGTTCTCCATTAAATAATTTTCCATCTTTTGAGCGTCTGTCTGTCCGTTTTTCTGTGCATACGGTCCAGCACAAAGTTTGAATAATTCCCTTAAAATATTTGCTAATTTTTCCGAACTTCCTTGAATACGCGGAAGTACTTTCTGCATTATCTGGTTATCAAACGCCTCTCTGTCAGATAGCAGCCCAAACTTTTTGTTATACAGCATGTAGAAGACTATCTCATCCCGCACTCTATATCCAAAATGTGCATCTCCCTTCTGTAAAACAGAATTTATGTTAGATATCCTATCATTTATTGTTATGACATCTTCCCATTGATCGACGCAATCTATTCTTAATCTCAAATAATTTGCTCTTAAAAATTCATTGTCTACAACTACGGCTTCAGGTTTTTTCACTAAAATCTCATCAGACAAATCAAAATCAACATATGAAAATTCTATGGTATTTGCTCTGTCTAACACCTTTTTGCTAAACGGAAATGTGGTTTCATCCATATTAACGGTTCCCACTATGTACAAATTTTCAGGTATCATTAAATTCGAATATAGGTCTTCTGCGTTCTTGTCCCCGCAATAACAACTCCTTGGGATCAACTTGTCTGTAATTATCTCATGTTCATCCCAATCCCTTGTTTCCATAACAGAAAGAAAGTCACTGAAATAATATTCAACACGAGCCAAATTCATTTCATCAAGACACAAAATATAAGGCAGTTTACGTTGATCATCTGCAGCCTTTTTTATAAATTCAATAATTGCTCCCGGGATAAAATGATTATCCAAATTTACATGTCCAAAAAGATCCGTAGAATCAGACCAATCAGGTTTCACCGCCACTTGTTTATAACGACCATCACCATATGCACCTATTGCCTCAGCAAATAATCGAACCAGTCTGGTTTTGCCGGTTCCGCTGGTTCCGGCCAAAAGGACAAACGGTTTTGCCTTCAAGCTAAGATAGAAATTGGCTAATAAATTCTCATCATATTTGAATCCTTTTGCATTAATATATTCAGATATTTTATTGATCTGATCTCTCGGCGACAACTTTTCACCTTCTTTCGTATTCTTACTTTTCCCCAATTTTACATAAACTTTGTCATAATACGTCTCGTATGCTTCAATGAATTTTAACAAGTCAGCATATAATTCATCATCTTCAGGCAATGTCTCCAAAGTATACTTTATGTAATATATGCATCCTGCATCATACGGTTTAGATCCTGTATCAATCGGGTCAAATTGTAAGCCACTCAATTGACCTATTTTACTTCGTATATTACTTGCCCGTAACCGAAGGCTTTCTGTTGTTTTGCTATTGTTTGCAGTAGCAATTCCCGTAAAGGCAAGCTTTCCGGAACCGTCTCCTCCCTGTGCTATATCCGTTGCTCCCTGGTTTAGAGTTAAAAATAATTCCTTTGTATCCTTATTAAGAAGGTATACTATGTAAACCCCTTTTTGTGCTGATGTAGTTATACGCTTATCAAAAACCGCAATCCAAGGCACATCGGTCCACCTACCTGCTCCGACACTCCCTTTCACTTTATATATCTCTTCATCACAATGTGATTGTATTTCATTCGCAATGTCTCTTCTCACAAGTTCACCAAATGGGCGCTTAAAATTATCCTTATCACGAGCAGCAGATAGTTCGTATGCATACTGATCAATGAACTTATATAACATTTCTTTTAAACTATCTCTCATCCAATACCCCTATTCTACGATTGAATCCACCCACGCATCCACATCCCTATCTGGCATGCCTGGTCTACAGGAATTTATCATGTGTGCCCACACAACATTTTCACGAAAAGGGCTGCTTAACGAAGCAACTCTATAATAATCTTTTCCGTCAGCTTCTTTTTCATCAAGTGCGATCTGACTTAATTGAAGTCGTTCTATTGATTTTAAATTCACCGTCATATAAGGTATCTTCTGTGGCAATTCTGGTAACGGGACCTTAGCATAATTATATCCTGTATTGATATATTTCTTGACATCTCTTTTTACATTATCCCTATCTGGTGTTTCAGCAGTTGTTTTGTACAATGATCCAGCATTTTCGCATTTTGCCACTAAAATATAAGTATCTAATTTTGCTCTAGCCATATCACATGATGGAGTCAATATAACATAATACTTTGCTGCCTTTGCCACTTGCGAATCATCCCCATCATTTTTCCTAATTATATCAGCCGCCATAAGTTTTTCATTCATTGGCGGATACTCATACTCAATCCACGCAGGAGGGGTGAACTCTTCCTCCACGTGAGAAAATGAATTTTGTATCCTTTTTGTTAACATATACTTAACAACATTTACATCTGTATTTCTAATATTAAAAAAATATGCCATAGCACGTGCCGAGGCTAAAAGTGATTTATTTAATTCCCTTTTTGATTCTTTCACAGCCAAAATATATGGTTCCCACTGTTCAATTTTATTAATAACTACTTGTTCATCACCCTTAGGTATTATTTCAATCATAGGATTGTTTTCAGCAATATGAGTCACAGCATCCGATATAGTTGATGCTATTGCAGAAAAAACTATAATCGGTACAAAATCTCTCTCATAAATGGCATTAAAAATAGGATCTCCTTCATCAGTGCTTTCTGCATCGTACATCCAATCCATAACAACCAAATCCGGATCATACATAGTTAAATTACCAGCTGCATCACCGAATGTGCAATTCTTATACTCCCACTCGTTTTTTTCTTCAATAAAATCAACTATTCCTTGTATTGCTTCTGTTTTATCTTCTATAAATAGTATTTTCATTTTATCTTTTGATCGGAATATCTACCACCAAAGAAGCTCCTCCTATTTTTCCTGGTTGTATTACTCCAACTTCTCCTCCGTATGCTTTTATGATCTCTGTTACTATTACCAAGCCCATCCCAATTCCTTTGGGTTTTGAAGTGACTCCTGGTACAAATATACGTTCTGAATTATTTTTATCTATGCCTTTTCCATTATCATTTACTGAGATACGGCACATTCCCTCCTTGCATTCTTCTACATTTACTGATAACTGCTTTGAACCATCGTTTTCTTGCATCCAATAACAGGCATTATCAAACAAATTAATAAAAACAGTCTGCAATTCACTAATCGGTACTAATGCCTCCAAAGTTTCGCCAACTTTATTATCGAGTAGCACACCTTCACTCATTTTTTTGGATGAAATAAGATTAAAACTTTTATCTATTGCACTTCTTAGGTTCACAGGTGGAATTCGTTTTCTCAAATCACGTTTATATAATGGTGCAAAACTGTTAGTAACGTCTAAAATCCTTTTGTGGCTGCTTAATGCTCCTGAGTAGTATGCATGGGTCCTCTCATCTTCTGGCAGAAATCGCCCTATACGATCTAAAAAGCGCTTGATTGTAGTCATTCCCGTTAGTATTTCATGCATGATTACAATAGCAATTGATCCCAACGAGGCTGTTTGTGCATAATAAACAAGGCGTTCATTCAACTCTTGTAGCTGCAACTCATTCTTTTCATGATAGTCTTTTATATACTCTACTATTTCATTTGCATTGGCACCATTTTTAGCTGCATTTTCTACTGATTCAACTAATTCTCCAGACGACAATGGTGACAATATTTCTGACAATGCCTCGCCTTTTTTTCCTTCTTCTTTATCTATATTTCTTTCTCTTTGAAGCGAATCTACAACTTCAAGCATTATTTCAACAAACTGTTTATATTGAAAAGTATCTGCTAATTTTTCTCTATCTGTCGTATCCTTAATATTAGGGTTTTGTTTATTACTTATCTGAACTATTCCTATAATCTGATTAGTACTTAATCTACGTCCAATTTGACTAATACGTCTTGCGTCCAATCCAAGCCAGTCTCTGCTTGTCTCTGATTTTGGCAATACAAGAACTTTGTCCCTATAAACCGATATTCCCTTATACAATTTTATACTTGCTCTAATGTCCCTTTTACCAATAGAAAAACGTTCCGAAACACTCTGTAAACTCTCTGAATCCATATCCCAAGCTCTAAGTTCAAACGAAAAAGGACCAGCTATATATTCTTTCAACTCCTTTTCAACATTCAGCAAATCAGAATTGTCCTTATAATTTTCAAATGTCCACTCTATTGTTTCAACATTTTCTCTTCTCTTAGTTTCTCCTTCAAATAAATACTTATATTTTATAGAGCCTTTGGAATCAACTTCGCCCACAATCTTATAGGTAGGCTTATCAATAAAACTCTTAGGCTTAACGCCAATACCTTCTGTATCATTCAATGTTGTAACTCGTATATCGAAATCATTTATGCCTTCAAACGGTGTAATCAATCTTGAGAGTTCATTCATTAAGTCAGCAATTTTTTCTGAATTATCCCAATTTTCGTTTAAATTTTGGATAATAATTGTTGTTCCTGTATTTTTAACATCATCCAACATTCTTAATTCCATTTGACAATCATCAATTTTATCAATTTCATTAAAAAGACTCCAGTCAAAAAATGCTTCCATCGCAGGACCATTATCCGTTTTGGTAATCATTGTCATCGTTCTTCCAAGTCGTGCTGCTGAGAAACGCCCTAATCCCTTATTTCCAGAAACAACCCTAGTATGTTCAATTCCATTAATTATTCGCTTGACCGTTGGATTATTTTTTTTGTATGGTGTCGCAATAGTAGCCCATGCATTAACAATTACATCCTTTGTCATTCCACAGCCATCATCTTTTATAACAATTCTAGGATTTCCTCTTTCGTCTTTGTCAAATCGTATATCAACCAATAATGCATATGCATCATATGCATTTTTAACAAGTTCCAAAACCGCTACACTATCACTTGTAACCAATTCTTCACCAAATGCTGCAAACGCACGTGGATGAATCTGAATTTTTATTTTTTCAGAGCTTTCCATATATAAACACCTCTCTACGCAAACATTTTGGAAGTTAATTAACAAAATAATATTTTGTTGATCTTCCTTTCTCCGTTCGATTAATTTTTTTCCCTTTTTCCAGTTTTCTAAGTATATAAGAAGCATTCTCTGGTTTTATTTGAAGAGTTTTGGCTATAGATTTTCGGGTTATACCTCCTTCGCGTCTATCAAGATTCTTTAAAACTACTTCATAATTTTTATTTAAAACACTTAACTGTTTATATATAAACTCAGCCATTGTTTCTATTACAGGTATAGAGACAGCATTTCCAAACTGCTTATACTGTTGACTTTCTGGAACATTCTTTGGAAATGCAAATGTTTCCTTTCCCGTTTGTGAATCAATAAACCCATACCCAATAAATCCTTGCAATCTTCCCCATTCAGTAGGAGTCATCATTCTCACATTCTTTGAATTTAACCCTCCCTTTTTTCTAAGACTTGCTTCCTCTTCAACTGTGTGTTCCGGCATTGTTTGTATAATAAGATTACGTTCCCTTCCAGACCCCCCCGTTGCCATTATAGTATTAGCATAGGTTCTATGATGATCTAGACTATTCAATATATAATATCCATACCCATTTCCATTATCCTTTTGTCGTTTTTCATGTTTTTCCAACGTCTCCAGATATTTTGCTGACATGTAATAGTGCAAATCAACATCATGATCTAATATATCATTCAAGTACTTGTTTAGATTTGGATTATTCAAAAGATGAGTGTTCAATCCCCTTGGTAATTCATTTATAAATTCATCCGAATCCAATAACTCTCCATATAAATCCCTATCAAACGCAATAAAATATGCTCTTGGCCGGTTTTGTGGTAACCCAAAATCCTTAGTGTTACGCACAAATGAATCCTTGTTGTACTTTAATACTCCATCATCTTCATGAGACACCCCAATAACCTTGTAATTTAACCTCTTTTCCAAAGTATCAACAATCACCTTAATTGTCCTTTTCTTGTCATGAGATACAATATTCTGTACGTTCTCCAAAAATACAACCTTAGGTCTTCTACGTTCTATAATTTGCGTTATGTGAAAAAATATAGTTCCTTTAGTTAGATCACCAAACCCTTCCAAATTTCCCTGGCTACTAAACGGTTGACACGGAAAACCCGCTAACAGAACATCATAATCACACTGTGCAACTACTTCCTTAAATTCTTCCGAAGTCAAATCATTTCTAGGATTTTCCTTAAATAAAGACTCATATGTACGCGCAGCATATTCATCAATCTCTGCTGATAATACATTTTCAAAGTGACCAGTTCTCCAGAATCCTTGCCTTATTCCACCTATCCCAGCACATAAATCTATTGTTTTATACATATATCACTACTATTCTCCATCTACTAATATTTTCTCCAGTAATATCTTCAGGAGTGACAGTGTATATAATGCGCACACTTCCACTCCAGATCACTCTTCTAACGCCTTCTGTATTACATCTGCGCATTCCTTACAATGTGTCTTTATATCTCGTCCCCAAAATCGTAATACCTTCCATCCATCATCTTCCAGGGCCTTGTTTACTTCTTTGTCTCTCTCAATATTTCTTTCAATTTTAGGTATCCAAAAATCCTTATGAGATTTGAAATCTCCTTTTCTGTTCTTCCAATCATATCCGTGCCAAAATTCACTGTCACAAAAAATGGCTACCTTCTTCGATTTAAACACAATATCGGGTTTCCCAACTATTCCATTTACATTCTTTCGGTATCTTAATCCTCGATTCCATAGTTCTTTTCGCAACATAATTTCTATGTCTGAATCTTTATTTTTTACTTGTTTCATATTAAAACTTATTTGTTCTTTTGTTTTTTTTGACATAGATATTCCTCAATCTGTTACATTTTTACCTTTCTCTTATCTTTCGGTTTTTGAGCATTTTTAGGAATAAGCCATCTATTTCCAAGCATAATAGCTCCCTCTACCCTTCCTTCTTTGCACAAAATATCAACACGTCTTTGAGAAATGCTCCACTCTTTTGCAACCTGCGCCGTAGTTAGTAAATCCATTCATATTCTCCTTTAGATTTGTCCCTATACTAGATATTATTCCTCTTTGCGAACAATTACAAGAAATATGACTGTTTAACCATTAATTTTATTCCCATCTTACTCAAATCACATTACTCTATCATCCATTCTGTATCTTCAAAACTTCTGCATGTAATGATGTAATATGAAACATCAAATGTTAATATAATCATTTATAAAGACATAATGCTATCCCTACAATAATCTACTACTTCCAAAAGTTTTAATCTCTTGCAGCAATGTACCTTCTCTCAATGCACTCTGAATTCATCAAGTATAACGGCAGCCTCTTCTATATTGAACTCAATCAACATCTCTAAAAATTCTTCAAATGCTTTCATTAACTCTTTATCTGCTTTAATATCGTCATTAAAGTCCAAAAAAGCCTTGGTAATAATTTTATTTATTACAAATTCACTATTTATTATAACTTTTTCACATTTTGAAAAATCATGTTTGCACTTTTGAAACGACTCATTTATCGGGATGATCACCTCTGGTAAGAGTTCCGTAATATGCATTTGATCTATTACATATAACAAATTTTTTAAATAAAGCCACCCATACTTCACCCAAAGGTTATTCAAAAACATTTTATCCTTATAGGAATATTTTGTTTGTAACTCATTCCAATCATGCATATGGTATTTTCCCAAAGTAAGAAACATCATAACATAAAGATTATGCTTCACATTTTCATCAGCAATTAATGCTATTTTGTTTTCAATCCTTGCCACTATTACCTCACACTTCTTTCTAACAGCTTTATTATCATATCCGTCAAAATACACCGTTAACAAATGGCATGAAATATCTTCATATAATTCATATACGTCAGAATTCATTTGTGCAAAATCAGGGAAATCAAACAGCATATCTATTATAGCTGAATAATATTCATTGCCCGTTAATTCATTATTAATAAATTCCTTTACTTCTCCAATCGCATATGCGTCTAAATATTCATAGTAATCTTTTACACTTGCAATAATTGACAAGATGTATGGAAAGATCTTTCCCATTATTCTTCTAAACTCTTCATCTTCAAAATTTAATCCGCAATTTGATATATAACATAATGTTTGAATATCACTATCCTCTATATTCCATGTGCTCAAATCCTTTTTTTCTTCATTCACAAGTAATTTTTTTATAATTTCTTCTCTGCTACTTTGGTAAAATTCAATTTCATTCTTCTCAAAAATTTCTTTTACCCAGATAGGTGGTTTTCCTCTATTCGGCTGATATTCAATATTCTTGCTCTTTTCATTGAGTTTAGATACATTATATTTATAGTATGTCATTTTGTCCTCTGACATTGCAATAATTGTATAAAATAAATTTTTGGCCAACTTTTTATTCTGTGGCAAATATCCCTTTAATTGTGAAGTAATCTTAGAAATAATTCCTTGTTGCCCTTTATATAAAAGACAATTTAGCATTTGACGTTTCATTTTCTCCTTTACTGAAAAATCTAATTCAAATTCAATTTGTCTATAAAGTACTTTAACCAAACCTATTTCAAATGCAAAAATTCCATTATTAAAAATACTCTCTATTCCATCCAGCCAAATATTGCATAATCTAGAGCGTTCCTCTAATGTTATTTCTTTTTGGGCTAATACATATGCAATTATCATTATAAGATCATTTTGTAGTTGTCCAGGAACATCCGTACTTTCTATTAAATCTTGTAATTTAGTAATCGTCTCAAAACAATCTTGTAATCCAATTTTTCCATCTACCATCAAAGAATTACAATTACATATTATTTTTTTGAAATCGTCCTTATCTCTGTTATATTTACTTTTAGCATTTTCTTCAACAATTTTCCTAGCTGCACCCGTTATTTTAGGAATGACTGCATATGTATGCTCATCAACTTTGTTCATAACAGCGTTTCGTAAATCCATTTTCTGTATTTGTAAATGTTGTCTGGCATTATCACCTTTATTTGGAATAATTGAATACAAATAATCAAGGCGCTTCTCTGCTTTTTCCTTATATTCACCACCTAAGAGTTGCATCTTTATAGTTATATCTTGCAATGAATCATTTGATTTTACTTTAATGTCATACCTTTGTTTAATTTCCGGAATTCCTACTGACATAAGCACCAGTTTTTCATATAATTGTCTATTCGAATCAGGAGACAATATTCCGATTTTCTGACTATCTAGCATAACCAATTCAATACTTGACGCTAAAAAAGCCGAATATCCTGGAATAACTTCTTCGCAGTTTCGTCCTATTTCAGCGATAACAGAAAGCATCATAATATTGTTAGCCTCTTGTAAAATCTTAGACTTAATATAGTCTGCAAATTTTATTACTACTGTTTTATCATTATGTTCAGAGTTTATTTCACGTATAGCTTTTTGAGTAAATAAATAAATTCCGTCGCTTAATAATGCATGGACTCGATTCTCCTGAATTCCTACCAACCAAAAAATCGGATTGTATATAAAATTCCTTCCTTCATTGGGTGAATTTTCCCATACACTTATATTATATACACTCTCGGGAGATAATGCCTTTATTGAATCAGCCACATGATTTGTAAGTCTAATCAACCATTCAAGTGCAACTATCCAGTTATATTGTACAAGTACATTTAAAAATCCATTTTCATATACCTTTTTATATTCATAACTATAGTAACCAGCTTTTCTAGACAATCCACATTCTTCAGTATCCTCTATTAAATTTTGACTATAACAAAAAGCATTTTTATCATATTGGGGATTCTTTATCCAATACGTATCTGCCACTTTACACAAATCTTCAGGAAGTTGCAGTGCAAGTGCCGGTACAGTGTTTTTTAAAATATATTTTATTATCTCCTCATCTAGGTGATGTTTTCTATCCTCTATACTCAGATACCCGCTGATTCGTTCCTCCCAAAAATGTTTAATCCATCCTTTAGACTTTTTTGCCATTCTATATATTGGCATTAAACATATATTTATATCATCTGACAAATGAAACTGATTTTCCTGCAAAGAATTATGCATCTTCTCTTCAATATAAAATTCAAGTATACTGCAAGCATGTTCCAATGCGGCATCATCGTTCTCAAAATTTTGGGAATAGTCCTCGCACAATTTTAATACCTTTTTTTCTACACCATTTTCTTTATATATACCGCTGTTAAAAATTATATTAATTAAACATGGTCTGCCTATTCCAATTGGCTCTAATTTTGAATAAACGTTTTCATATTTTAAATTAATTATAGTTGTTTCAAATGCAAAATTATTAGTAAGCCTAACAAATTCCCATAGCAAATCACCGGAAATAGAATCAGCATACTCCTCAAAAAATTCACTGCAAAAATTTGATTTCACAATTCCTATCATCGTCTGTTCTTTCCAATCCATAGGAATTTTATTTGTCTCTAACAGTTTATATAAGAATTTCTCTCTGTTTCCTTTCGAAAAAAGTTTGTTTTCTACCCATATTTGATATCTGCGATATATACATCTTCCCATATTCATTAGATTTGAAAAGAAAACATCATACTCATTTTTGCAATCATCATACTTTTCATCAATAAATCTTTCAAAACAAATATCCTCAAAAATATCATATTTAAGACGTATTGTATTATCTGCACAAGAGGTAATAATATTCTCCGACTGCAAAATATTAACTATTTCTTCCCCTACTTCTTCCTTTCTTACACCCAGAAGGAATTTTTTAGCTCTATCAAACACTATTTTTTCTACAGCATTTCTAATGTCCGAAGTTTTAATTCCATATAAAAATTGCTTTCCACTCATGCATATCACTTGTGTCCAAATTAAATTTCTAAAGCTATCTACATCTTCAATTTTTTTAGAATCCTTTATTTCCTTAATAATCAAATTAAGATAAAACGGCGAACGTAAAAGTTGAATATATGATTTTGTGCTCCATAATTCCTGTATTATTTTGTATTTTTTAGCCACCCCGATAATTTGATTATTTGTAAGCAGGGAAATATCATATTTCTTTATCTTATAAATATTTTCAATTTTTACAAATGCAGTCCTATCACAAGATCTGCATGACGTTACTACATATATGTTATTATACCCCTTGACAGTTTCATAAATTTGCTGTAAAGTATCCAATTTTGTTTTTGCACCGTCAGCTATAAACTCCAATGCGTCAATATAAATAACAAGTTTTTTTTGACCTATATATTTAGCAACCTTATCAACATTCACTCCCCATATGTCTTCCAAGGATCTTGCTTCCGAAATTTTTTCTGCCCTAGCATAAAGTAATAATTCTTCATTTTCAAGCATAATCTTACACAAGGCAGATTTACCAGAACCAGCTTCTCCTTGTATGGAAATAAAATTTAAATTATCTTCTTGTATTTGTTTTATCTCTTCCGATCTATCAATTATATATTCATCATTAATAAAGTAATCAATGTTGTTATTAATCAATGCTTTACTCAGTGTAATAGCTTTTTCAAATTTATCGCCTATTTGAATCAATAAATCATTCTCGCTCTGCAAAAAATCATATAACGCAGTTTGAAATTTAATATCTGTTTTTGCCTTCTGGATTATATCATCTGTTGTAATCAGATTGTCTTTTTTAGTGAATGCAATGCTTCCTATTTGAAATTCACCTGTATAATCTTTTACATCGTTCACACTATCATTGCTAATAACAAAGAAAAACAACTTCTTCACATCTTTAAATTCTCTCGATTTACTATCTCGTATTTTTTCTAGAGTTGATTTCACTTTTAAAGGTATATCCTGGATTGTGCTTACTTGAACATACAATTTATTATCTTCTGAAATCAAATCAACATATGGAAAATTTGATTTTGCTACATTTAAATTTAAGAATTTCTGTCCAAACCACAGTTTGCAAATCTCCTGTGCAAAAATTTCGTAAACGTCAAATCCTGCGCC
>NZ_QUIU01000019.1:0-81780 GCF_003480225.1 Clostridium sp. AM34-9AC | reverse complement strand
CGGCGTTAAATTTAAGGGGAGGCGCAGGATTTGACGTTTACTGAACTTTTGATTCGTAACTACATGCTTCGTTTTATCAAAGTCAATTTTACTGCTAAAAAGCAGGTATAATCAGTTTTCACTAATTATACCTGCTTTATCCTACCTTTATAGAGTTGGAATATATTTACGACGGCAACCAAATTATTAGGTAATTACTCTTCTACAACACTTCATCTGTCCATCCGATATCCTCACCGTCTCCGCTATCTGAGGAGTCACCGGAGTCATCGCCCGAACTTCCGCTATCGGAGCTTCCGCTATCCGAGCTTCCGCTATCGGAAGAATCATCATCGTCATCATCGTCATCATCGTTGGATGAATTATCATTACTTACCGGCTGTTGCGTTGGAGCAGGGGTTGCTGCCGGAGTCGTTACCGCCGGAGGATTATTGCCGGTTGTCTGCGGTTTTGCTGTCTGAGCAGCTGTCTTATTGACAGCACTCTGTACCTGGGACGCAGATGCCAGCGTTGCCCCTGCCAATATACCCTGCTTTGCCATCAAAGGTGAAATCTGCTCTGCGCCAGCGGTTCCATTCTGTACTGCCTCACGATTCTGTGTGATCAGTTCCTGCATCTTATTTCTTCCTGCCAATACCGGATCTGCCTGCTGCAGATCCGCTACAGGTGCCACATCCACCCACTTTTCGTTTTCATCCTGTTGCTGAAGTATGCCGTTCATAACACGAACCGCCTGCATATTGTGTGCACCTGCAAGTTGTTGCCGGCTCTGATTCGTTTCTGCGGTTATCGTATTGGTCTGTCCCTCTGCAAGCTGTACCCGCATAGCTTCCAGAGTACTGTGGGAACGATACAACGCCATTGCCAACACTACAGTTGTCAATGCAAAAATGCATGTGAATACTATCCACACTGTGTTTTTCTTATTTTTACTTTTCATCCAGAATAGCTCCTATCTTTACTTTTCCACGCTGTCTACAATATTTTTCAAAAATTTATATCCGGATGTTCCCGGTTTAAAATCTCCGCGGTTCAGGATCTGTTTGCAGACAGTATACATACTACGGGACATTTCCGGTCCATAGATCACCACACTGCTGCCATCCTTTTCCATCACCGCATAGGCCCGGAAGATGTACGACGTGTTATAGCGTTCCGGAGGAAGTTTTGTCAGAACGTTTGCGAACTGGTCTCTCCCATTCACTCTCCGGATCACTTTATCACTGAACTTGCCGTTTATTACACCGTATGTTTTTCCGCCTCCCAATTTGTTGCTTCCATAGACCATCGGATATTGTGCATGAAGATCCGGTCGCATGATCAGCGTTCCCATCTCCGTGATACGATACCCTGCTAAGCCGGAGCCGCTGATCAATTGTGACTTTTTCGCCGTATCAATACCGAAGGTACACCGCAAACCGGTATTTCCCGTATAGCGCACGGAAAAACCATGATAGGAAAACAGATTCTCGAACTCCGGGACTGCTGTTGCAGTATAATAGCTTCCGTTATAGGAAAGTCTCCAGACATACATGCCTGTAGGGATACCGGATGCATTATATTGATACGCGGCTGCAGTTTTCGCCGTTGTTCCCAACTGGGCAATGCTGCTTATTGCCACCAGCCGCCTGGCTTCGTCATTCTGCCACGCTGTGCTGGAAGCCTCCACTCCATCAATATAAATCTTAGCACTACTGTCATAACCTGCCGGAAGAGCCAGGACAACATTACCATTTCCCACTTCAGGCTCTGTCACAGGCGGATCCGGGATTCCTTCCACCGTCTTCATTGTCTTCACAGAAGCAATACCATTGGTTGTAGCTCCGACAGCATACAACGTATTGTCTCCGCAAAAGATGTCAAAGCCATCGATATCTGTCCCTATAGTGGACGCAAGCTTCTGCCAGCTGTCATCCTTCAGATATGCTGCCTGCAGTATCTTCTCATTTCCTGACGTCCAGAAGACATATGGTATCCGGTCCTTTACCACAAGTCTTACAACATCCCTGCTCTGAATATCCGTCAGTATGTTTTCATCCCATTGCTGTCCATCATATGTAAGCATTGCTGTCGTCGCATTGCTATTGTTCACTGCTGCCAGATATAATTTGCCACCTGCTACACATGCATCGACAGAGCTGGCTTTCCCGAGTTGATCCATCGTATAAAGCTTCTGCCAGTATCCATTTTGCAACACTGCAATACAACCATTACCATCTGTTCCCTGTGCAAAATAATCACAATAAACCGCATACCACTTATTGTCATAAAAGAAATGTTTTGTTCCGGAGATGTTGATCCCCGACACTGTCAATGGTGGAAGTGAACTATCCGTATTCCATACATTTATCAGCTGTAACGTATTTCCTGCTGCATAGCTTATCCACAGTCTGTCCTGCTCATACAGCAATTCCATTCTCAGAGGAGAGATTGCTGTCTGAGAGCGGTATATCCGCTGCACATTTTCTGCAGAAACCTGCAGCACACACAGATAACCCGAAGCATCCGTATAAGCCACATAGAGATTGCCAGCCACACTCAGAATATCCACCTGGGATCCCCAGCCAACATCTGCTGTAGCCTGCATTACTTTCCAACTGCTGTCGGAAGCCTCCAAAGAATATATTTTCAACTGATCTTTTCCATTTTCATTAACAATACCAGCCAGATACAGGCTGTTTCCTGTCGTATTCCCGGTAATTGCCGGAGAAGTGAGCCCATTGATGCTCTCCCCCTTCGGCAACCAGTAACTGTCGGCCGAAAGTACCGGAAACTTTACATCAAAGGATACGCTGCCGTCTTCCTTAGTAACAACATTGTCAATCACAATTCCACTGTTGCTGCCATCAGAATAAAAAATAGTATCTGATGTATAATGAGCATTCAGATCGCTGCTTCCCAGTGAGCTGCGATACTGTCCGCCCACTGTAGCCTTAAATGCATCCTCTTGTGCCTTAGCCGGATCCGTTGTGTCCTTACGGAACACATAAATATAGTTATTTCCTTCTTTATTTGTATGATAATCAACCGCATTGTTCACCCGATAGACGATCAATCCGCTCTCCGGAATGTAGTAATCATAGTCCTGCTTGTTTTCCGGCTTTTTCCGGTATTCCACTACAAAAAACTCTGAATCGTTGCGGGATGTCTTCAGAATATACGCACGGTTACCGGATGCTCCTTCCGCCGGCCACAAGGTATATGTCCCACTTTCTTTTAACGTTTCGATATCCATCCACCTAAGCTCACTGCGCGTATAAGCCAATGGATAACTTGCAGTAAGGTTGGGTCCTGCCATCAGGTCCCACCAGCGACCTACCGGATCCCCAGCCTCTCCCGCAGTACGATACAGATCCGGTGCTCCCAGCGTGTGCAGAAATTCGTGCGAAGCCAAGGCATATCCCTGATCATAATTAGTTCCCAATCGAAGCATATTAGTCGGAAGAACATTATAAGCACCCACATGCCAGCCATGCAACAGTGTCTGGTTATCTCCCCAGTCCGCTTTGCGGGAACCAAACGCACCACTGGTATTGTTCTCGTCTACCTGGACAATAATCGTCAGATTATCGATATAATCGTCACCACGCATGCTGTCCAGCTTCGACGGGAAAGACAGTTCACTCATATTTTGTGCCGCTGTAATCACCTGCTGGACAAATTGCTCACCAACGGATGCATCCGGATAGTCCGATGCCGACCCTTGAATGGTGACCGGCAGGAATACATTATTCACCACCTGTGGGAAATAGGTATTTACCGTCACCTGTCCATCCGATATGGTCGAAATATATCTGCTCACGGACCGGTTCGGTTCTGATGCCGGACCGGTGTACATTTCCTGATATCTGCTAAAATTAGTCTGGAAGGTATTATCACCGTCCTCACTGAAATTCACCATCAGTACCAGATTATCAACCTGTGTTGCTGCCTCCGCCTGAACAGGCTTCCACAGCAGCAGGCCGCATACAAATAATGCTATACTCAATAAACTTTTTTTCATATGTGTCATAAATAACTCCTGTTGAAAAACATATCCCTGTGCCTATTCCCAGATATTGCAGATTCCCATCCGAACCGGTGCAAATGCATCATTGCCATCTTCTGCAGTCATAGTCAGGTAATAGATATTTTTCCCTTCCTGTCTGGAAGCATATGCCATCTGTCCTTCTTTACTCAGATATTCCGGGGTTGCTGTCTCGGGCCTTCCTTCCGCAGTAAAATCTCCGTCGTAGCTGACTGCCTGAGCGCTACGGTTACGGAAAGCATCTGCTGCTCCGCTACTCAGGTCTGCGGTGCCCATATGTACCGTAAATGCTCCCTCCGGACGGTTATTCGAAGACAAAGTTCCCTCGTATCCTACGTAAGTGCCATCCGTCAGATTCATGCTTTCACTGACAAAAGAGCCTGTCCGCTCTGCCGCGCATACATAATACCGAATTTCCGGATCCGTTACTTGCACATAGAATTGTCTGCCATCTGCCAGCGGATACTCAATCGCTGTGCAATGCTGTCCCAGTTCATCCGCCAGAATCGTCATTCTCCACTCACCGTTGTCCGCTGCTCCTGTATAGTTTCTCTGCCCGATCAGAAGATCTGACAGCATTACTGTATACCAGTCTTCCGTCAGAATACTGTCTACTGCTGTCTCTGCGTCACCTCCAGCCATGGCTTCCAACAGTACCTGCGCCTTACTCTGTACTTCATCTGTATCCTGTGTCAGATCCACCGTGATCTCTGCCAGCTGCGCCTGTCTCTCAGAACTGTAGTCCAGACGCTGCTCCCACTCCAGGGCATCCCGCTGTGCCAAAGGACTTTCAGTGTCTGTCGCAGTCTCAGTATTTGCTTCTGTTTCCTGTGTAGCAGTCTCCTGCATAGATTCCTCTGTTGCTGTCAATAGCTGAGTGTCCTGCGTTCCGCAGGCAGTTAATGACAGAGATAGTAACAGGGCTATTGCAGAAGTTGTCTTTATTATTCTTTTGTTATTCATTTTGTTTTCTCTTTCTGTATTTTTGTAGTAATATATGTATCGTAAACGCTCCATAGCGAGTACCTTGACAACCATAAGCCGCTTTTGCGGCTTATAGTAAATTTATTTTCGGATATTTTCAGGTAGCTTTGGTGACCAGGGAAGCAGATCCTCCAGAAAACTGCGATCTGTGTCTTCCATATGTTCCGGAATCACTGTCAGCAAATGTTCAAAGTACTCGTATGGTTTTAAATTGTTAGCTTTTGCAGTCTCTGCAATGCTGTAGATCACAGCTGAAGTCTTTGCTCCGTTTATGGTATCAATGACTTCCCAGTTCTTCTTTCCGATACAGAATCCCCGGATAGCCCGTTCCGATGCATTATTGTCCATTGGAACATCTCCGTCCTGAAGGAATACCCGGAGATATTTTTCCTGATTCAGAAGGTAGGTAAATGCTGCTTCCAGCTTTCCTTTTACCACGATCTGTTCTCTTTTCTGTTTCAGGTACACAAATAAAGCATCTACCAATGGCCGGATAACCATCTGACGCTGGACAAGTCTCTCTTCAGAAGAGAGGTCTTTTAGTTTTCCTTCTTCCCGGTAGATCGCCTGGATCTGCTTCATTACCAGATAGGCAACGGATTCTTTTTTCCCCTCAGCCGGTATGGTGGCAAGGGCTTCCTCGAATCTCCGGCGCCCATGTACCCAGCAGCCTGCAATCGTCAGGTCTTCCTTCTCTTTTTCCAGGGTATGATAGACCTGATAGCCATCTGTGACACAGATACCGGAAAAATCTTTCAGGAATTCCCGGGGATGCGAGGCATTTCTGGTTCGCTGGTACTCATACAGGACGATCTGTTCTTCCGGATACATATATCCGGAACGGTACACCCACATATAGCTCTTGGATCCTGCCGGTCGTCCGTCATGGTTTACAAGCACCGGTGTCTCATCCGCCTGAATGACATGGTAATCATACAACTTCCGGTGAAGATAGTCATACAGAACAGAAAGGTATTCCTCACCCAGCCGGATCATCCAGTTCGCCATGTTCTGTCTGGTAATGGCCAGACCATAGCGTTTGAACTCCTGCTCCAGACGATACAAAGGAACTGCATTGACATATTTGCCGTTCATAATGGCTGCCGCAAGTGTGGGTGACACAGGGCTTCCATGAAGCAGTCCTTTGGGATGCTTTGCCTTTACCATGTGGTCATCTTTCTTGTCAGAATAGACTCCGATATGGTGTTCCTCTACTTCCACTTTGGCAGGAATGAACCGGTATCTGCGGGATATGGCATCCGGAAGCTGCTTCCATCCATTTTTGCCAAACTCTGCAATGAGCTCTTCCTCCGTCATGTAATGATCGATCCGTTCTGTAGGAAGACCTGACAGATCCTGATCCTTTTTGCCTTTTTTCTTTGCAGAGTGAGGAACAGGTTCCTCCAGCTGTTCCGGTTCCGGCACCTCCGGATCGTAAACAGCTTCAGCCTCATTAAAGAAGATGATCGTTCCATCTACTTCCATGAAGCTGATCTGACTTGCATCCTCCATCTTTTCAGAAGATCGTCCAAAACGGTTTCTGTTTGCCAGAACCAGCTGTTCCATCATAAGCTGCATTTTTTCGTTGAGGGAACGGACTTCTGTGGTCAGCGTCTCTAACTGTTCCTGCTGGTTCAGAAACATCTGTATCAGAAGGGACTTGTCAACAGTATTCAGTTGTTCTTCTGTGTATCTGACTGCCATGGCGGAACTCCTTTTTACTGGTTCCATTATAGCAGATGCAGTGTATTTCCGCCAGCCGGCGGCTGTTTTCCTTCCGTCATTATGACGGTGGATAACAGTACTGAAAACCCGGGATATTCCTGTTATATTTCAGATTTTCAGTACTGCTATCCACAAATGGACTGCGTTCCTTCAGGTACAACTGACAGGACTTTAACATTGTGGATAAACAGCGGATATGAATTTCCGGGGGATAAACATATCCACAAAAAATTTCTACGAAATGCACAAAACTAAATGAGCTTTCTCGGATCTGTGGTCTGCTCTATCGGATGTCTGGCAATGATCTCCAGACCCTGCATGAGCATCGCATACTGTTCAGGAGTGATCGCCAGAGCTTCCTTTTTGCTTCTTGGCCAGTTGAAAGCCCCTGTATCCAGTCGCTTATAGAGTAGCAGGAATCCGTCGCCCTCCCAGAGCAGTCCTTTGATACGGTCTGTCCGCTTGCCACAAAAAAGGAACAAGGTGTTTCTGTCATATGGATCCAGGTGAAAGCGGAAACGTATGATATTTGCCAGTCCTTCCATGCCTCTGCGGAGATCCGTGTATCCGGTGGCAAGATATATTTTCTGAAATCCGGAAGCATCATTAAGCATGGCTGACTGCTCCCATAAGATTTCTGAGAAATTCCGGTGAAGCATCACTGCAAATATCTATCGTAATTCCTCCTGCATGAAGTACTGCAGCCACAGAGAAATGCATTTGATCCTCTTTTTCCGGTACGTTGTCCGTCGGTGTTGTAAGTTCCACGAGGGAAGGGGATGTCTCACAAAGCTCAAGACAGGCTTCGCGTACGCGCCGCAGACGGTAGTAATAATTCGCCTTTGTCAGGCCATGCTCCCGGCACCAGACATCCACTTTCATATCGGAGGGACGATTCTGGCAATCCCTGATCTGATCAGCCCACTGCTGAAGCCGGATCTGCTCTGCAACTAAACTGGTTTGAGTGTTCATAGTCTTGACCTCCTGAATCCGGTCAAAAAAGTCGAGTACTAAACTTTTTTGACTGTGTATAGTATGAGACTATTATTGCAGATGGGCACAGGTGATGAAAGGTACTCGCTATGGAGCGTTTACTATGTATCGGTAAGAACAGGGGAATACACTATATCTCATCTTGTCTAAATTTATTTTATTTTTAGGTTTTATTTTTCACTAAAAAAGAAAAATGGGGGTAGCAGTAATGCTAAAGCAATTTGTAATAGATTACTGTTTGAAGAACTTGAAAAAGTAAAAATTTACTGCATGAGGAATGTCAATATTTTCATACGTTTGAATGTAAGCGTCAAATCCTACACCTTGGCTGCGTGTGTGAATAAAAGTCTTTAAATATTCTTGTGCGGCAGAGCCGCACAAGAATATTCATTCACTCCCATTCATTGTCCCAATCCGGATACTGTTCAACACTATATTGTCGGCAGCCCCTACCTAGATTTCTTCCACAGCATCCATGCTATCGCTCTGGCAATCACTCCACCGCCCAGAACAATCACGACGATGATCCAGCCTGCATTTTCTTCTCCGGCTTCTTCCTTTTCTTCCGTCTGTCCGGGCTCCTTCGGATCACTTGCCATGCTCTCCGGAAGTTCTGTCGGCTGAAGTTCTACTGCCCGGTCCGGTGTTTCAGATGTGGTTTGTGATGCATCTGCATCCGACGTTACAACTAAAGCCGGTGTCTTTGGCTGCGGAACAGCTGTGGGAACCGGAGTAGTCACTACTGCCTCCATCGGTTTTTCCGGCGAAGAGGAACCTGTTGTTCCAGTCGGCTCCTTTGTTGATGTTGACGGTAATGAAGATGATGTTGTCGCTGGCTGTTGCGTCGGTGTCGGAACAACAGCCGGTGTGGACGGCGTCGGAGTAGCTGCCGCAGCCGGGGCAGCCGTAGGGCTGGGTGACGGTGTCGGTGTTGTCTTGCTTATTACAGTAAAATCTGTTTCTGCAGTGCCGGTGGCCGATACTATTCCTATAGTGTGTGTTCCAGGCGTTAATGTTTTGAGGAATTGCGGCGTCAGGCTGATGATCGTGCTTCCTTCTTTCACTGTATAGTCCGTATCCCGGGTTAACTCTTTCCCATCCAATTCTACACGCACAAAATCCACAAGAGCTGCATTGGAGCGAAATACTGCAGCTTCATTCGCCGTCACATCAATTCTGGCATCTTTTCCGTCGATTATACTTGGTGCCATTTTCTGGATGACAGTTCCTGTCTGCAATTTCTCTCCGCAGTCCTTACAATATAAATCCCCGGTGTACCCGGTCTCTGTGCTAGTCGCTTCTTTTACACCACGTAATTCGGTATTCTTATGATTTCCCGGATTGTATTCACCATATTCCTGATGACATACAGTGCAAATTGCTTTTGCAGAACATGTGGCTTCTCCTCCCGTATGTATATGTTCTCCCGATATTCCGGTAATACGAAATGTTAATTCATGATTCTCAATTTCCGTGACGGAAATGCTTATCTGGCCCGTAATCCCTATTTCTTTACCGACTGTTACTGCTGCATCCGATTTCGTGTCATAGGTTCCTCCCAGCACTTCATAATTCCACTTTGGTCCTGAATAATTCATGTTGCTGGGGAATTTTGTACCAGTATCTACAAGATAGCACACCAGACCTGATTGCAAATTTATACCATAGGCCTGCGAGCCATCCGCTTTATACAGTTTTTTGGTCTGTGAATCATATGGATTCCCATTTCCCGTAAAATCTCTGTACTCCAGATAAAGTGTCTTGTTCTTCTCCGGAATGTCCATTTTATAACCAACAATTGCCGAGTTATCCCTGCTTCCCAAAGCCGTCAGCGTATACTCTCCATTGGCTCGAAGTGTGGGTATATTTTCATCCCCTAACCAGCCAAGAGCTTCCTGTTCCTTCACAGATATAAGCTGTGGCACCGGAGATAACGGTTTTCCCATAACCGACATAAAATATACCGGTGACTAACTTTTCGGATTATATAAATCCCCTAATCCAAAAATATGAGCTGTCTCATGCACCACTTTTTCCAACGATATAATAGCATTTCCATTGGCATCCTTATAAAGATAGCCACTGGAATCTCCGGGATCCTTCTCATAGCCATTTGTCAACTGTGCGTATTCCCCACTATTCAGCGTCCTCGTACCTGCATTTATAGTTACTAAACCGGTATAATCCTGATAGTCCCATAATGGATCACCCCACTGTACGGAAATATTCGTCTGCGTTGTGTTCTTATATATGATCGTTATCGCATCAATGATTCCATCACCATTTTTATCAAGATCTTCATAGCTATATTGTGTTGTTCCATCATAACCAGATATAGGATTACCTGCAGCTATGGCAGCCATGACTGCATTCGACCAATCTACCTTAAGCTCATACATGCGTCCATATTTCTCACTTGTATCCTGATATCCTTCCTGATTATCCTCACTATACTTCGCATAATACCCTCGTGAGTGGGACAGCGTTAAAGAATTTCCTCCATCGAAGAGATACACACTGTTCATTCTCAATTTGCCAGAGGATACTGTCTGAAAATAGTCTGCTACATTGTAGTATGCTGTATTGTAGGAATTGTCGGTAATTTTGCGGACGCTCGTCCACGCATATTCCTTATCGATAAATTCATCTTCTCCTGCAAATCTGACAAACACAATTAAGTTCGTAAAGTTGCTTTCTTCCGGCACTGCTTCAGCCGCACGGCATATAAGAGTGTCATTTAGAAAAATACCAACTATAAAAATAAGCATTGCCAAATAGTAATTTATTCTTTTCATTCTTTTCTCTCAGAACCCCGGTAGGGGCCTGCATTTATCTCTCAACCTTTTCTTTATCCTGTACGCTGATATCTTTTCCAATCTGTACCTCGATCAGTTTCAGTTCCGTCTTCGCCATAACTGTATGGCAGCATCCTGCGGGCATTGTCACTACATCGCCCACTTTCACTGGCTGCTCTACACCACCAATAACAGTTCTACCCTCTCCGGAGATCACTACCCACACTTCATCGCGGTGCTTGTGGTTATGATAATTCATAGAGTGTCCTTCATTAAGGGTCACCTTAATTGTCATGGATCCTGCTTCCACGTCCAACACCCGGAAGCTTCCCCAGCTCTTCTCAGCAAACATGATCTGCTGTTCGAACTTATCTACAAACGGTTTGATATAGGAGCTCTGTTCTTTATCTGAAACTAAAATTCCCTCCGGGGATGCAGATATTACAACATCATGAAGACCCATGGCCAGCACCGGAACATCCATCTCATTCACAATGTGCACGTTGGAGCAGTTATCATTCAATACTCCCTTTCCGATAACCGAATCCTTCATTGCTTCTGTCAGAGTATTCCATGTTCCAAGATCCTTCCACTGTCCAGCAAATCGCTGCACCTGGATCTTATCTTCTTTCTCAACTACCGCATAGTCAAAAGAAATCTTAGGCAATGTTGCATATTTAGTAAGCAGGTCCTGATAATCTGTAAAATCAATTAATTTATGGGCAATCTCCATAACATACTTCAGCTTGTATGCAAATACTCCACCATTCCACAAAGCCCCCTGCGAAATGTACTCTTTTGCCACTTCCATTGTTGGCTTCTCTTTGAAAGTAGATACCATTGCAGTCTGCTCCGAAGTTGCCGGAATAATATATCCGTATTTTTCACTGGGATATGTAGGTTCAATTCCCATCAATACCAGATTTGCCTCTTCGTTGTCTGCCTGATCTGACAGTTTCTTCAACGCCTCAAAGTAATCTGTCTCCACATAGGGATCTACCGGACATACAACGACAGATTCCTCCGGGGACACTCCCAACACATCCACCAAGTATGCCGTAGCCAGCGCAATGGCAGGAAAAGTATCTCTTCTGCAAGGCTCTACGGAAATTCCTACATCTTCACCCAACTGGTTATGAATTGCTGAGACCTGTGTCTTGCTTGTAGCAATTGTCACTGTTGCTTCCGCATCTACCTTTTTGATCTGGTGATAAACTCTCTGCACCATGGACTCATAAGATCCATCTTCCTGTTTGAAAATCTTAATAAACTGCTTGCTTCTAATATCATTAGATAACGGCCACAGACGTTTCCCTGATCCGCCGGATAGTAACACGATATTCATTATTTATTGTCTTTCTTTATATTTAAATCTATACTGTAAGTTCGTTTAGTGTATTCCTAACAGCATCCACAGCATCAAAAAAGCCTCTGTATTCTTCTGGCAACCATTTTTCTCTAATTCTTTGTTGTACCCCTGCCGGACCGATTACAGAAGGGACCGACAAAGAAACCCCTCTAACACCATGTTCACCCATTAGTGGAGAACTGACAGAAACAATAGTTGGTCGCTGATTTATAATAGCATCAGCTATATAACATACTGTGGTCGCTATACCATAATGGGTTCTCCCTTTTGCCTTAATAATCTCCGCCCCCATCTTCCTTGTATCTTGAGCTATTCTATCTCTCACTTCAGCATTCCACTCAATAAAAGTTTGCTCACAATATTCAGCAATCGGAATTCCTCCAACCGTAACTCTACTCCATACTGGCACCTGATGCTCTCCGTGTTCGCCTACCAAGTACCCATTAATCACTCCTGTGCTTAAATTTAGATAATCTGCTATTACCCTTACAAAACGTGAAGTATCTAATAAACATCCCGATCCAAAAACCATTCCATTAGGAATTTCCATCCATTCACTAACCTTTTGCGTTAATATATCCACTGGATTTGAAATAATTAATATACATCCTCTAGTATAATATTGTTTTATAGACTCGATAACATTTTTAATTATTTTAGTATTTTCTGCCGCTAAATCAAGTCTTGTCTCCCCTGGTTTTCTACTTCTTCCAGCTGTAATTACAATCAAATCCGAATCAGCACAGTCTGAATAGTCTCCTGCATATAAATCCGCTGTTCCCATGCTCGGCAATCCATGTCTTATATCCTGTGCCTCTCCCATACTTTTCTCATTATTAATATCAATTAGCACAATCTCACGAGCAATATCTCTTAAGGCTAATGCGTATGCTATCGAAGATCCTACATATCCAGCCCCCACTATTACTACTTTTCTATTTCCTACTATGCATGCCTTTTTCACTTACACACCTTCTCTGTTACACATTAATTTTGATTGTTCTTGTCATCCGTTCAACCAAGTTATAGCCATCCCAAATAAAATCAAAATCCATTGTTTTCCCTATTGGAACTATTCTATCTACTCCTCTTACTCCCGATACGATCAGCGGTAATATTTGCTCTCTGTGTCCTAAAAAGCCTATCGTCTGGCAATGCGTATTATCACACAAATCGTGTATTTCCATTATGTCATCGCAATCATATTCAAAAAAGAAGCCCGAATTGTCCTTCAAATCCATAAGTCTTAGTTCTGCCTTTGGAACCATTACACGAACTATATAATTATCTTCCATTCTATTTATTTTAGATCCTGCAAACAAAATGGATGTCATATAGCAGCTTGTAAGTTTATTAATCGCCATAATAGGCTGAAACTCGTACTTCTTTTTTACAAGTTCATGTTCATACTTCCAAAACAACTCTTTGGCTTCTTCTTTACAATTTCCTAGCCACACAACCATTCTAGGACTTGTACATGCATTTTGATCAGAGAGATAGGTATCATTGTAAAATTCTTCCGCCAGCCGTTCCTTGTCATCCACTGCTAAATATTGCTCACTGTCAATTACTGCTAACGAGTACCTATCTGCAAATGTCACATCATTTGCTCTTGCTCCCAATGGTGATTTCCGAATTTCTTTTATGGTATTATCTCCGCCCCAAATAATTCTGATATCTGCAATTCCAGAAATCAAATCATTAATATTGGGGTCTCTTTCATATCGAACAAGGCATATATACCTTGCTACATTCGGATATTCTTCAAGTATCGATTTTATTGCTTTATTAATAATTGAAACCTGAGGAAATTCCTTTGATGGAATTCTAACAATATTTGCATTTCCTGTTAGTAAGCCTGTCACTAATGAATACGCATAATTTACAGGTACATTAGATGGAGCAATATGAAAAGCTATACCTCTTCCTAAAACAATATCCTTCGTTTGCTTCATAAATCTTTTGCGAAACTCCATAACAGATGATTTTCTCATCCAAAATGCTAAAGTTATAACATCTGGATACATTTTAGCCTCTGGAAGTTTCATTAACATTTTAGAAAGTGTATTTAAGAAATCTATTATCTCATTATCAAACGGTGTTTTTGCTGCCAACTCCCGCATTTCATTGATCGTAGTTGCACTTCCAACTAAATATTCTATTTTTCTGCTTACTTCATCCATTTCATTAATTAAATTTTGCTGCATAAGTATCACTGCACCCTCTTATCTCTGCATTTTTCAATCGGCCATATATTTTAAAATACTTACCTTTTCTGCCACATGGACAATCATCTTCTCCTAAAAGAACTCCTTCATCTTCTGTAATCAAAGAATGTCCAGGATAAGATTCCGGAATTGTAGACACTACCTGAATAATACCCTTTTCTCCGATATCACATACTTTAAAATCTTCTGGTCTTCTCATAATTACGTCCGAAAAAATACTAGCATGCAGATGTCCACATTCACATTGCATATAAATGCATCCCGTCTGTTCTACCATACCATAATAATCATGAATATGATCCAAGCCACATACATTTTTTAATCTTTGGTGGAATTCCTCCGGGCTTACTGCTTCACTTACAAGCTTTTTCCATCCTCCGCCATGTATAAGAACAGCATTTGATAAATCAAATGTAACCCCTTCTTTTTTTAACCTTTCCAATTCTTTATAAAAATGTTGCCATATCATAAAGGTAAAGCCAAACATGAATATTCTTTGTCCATTATACTTTTCTAAGAATTCCTTTAATCCATCGACATCCAATTTCATTTCATCATCCAGCGCATATATCTTCTTTGCACCAAAAATAGAAAATCCTAGTATTCCTGCCCCTCTAGCCGAAAACATTGCCCTATTCTTTACGACAGACGGACAATCTAAAATTATCATGGGCATACGACTGGATCCTGTAAATTCATTAACAATCTTTACCATAGCTTTCTGTTGGTTTGATGAAGTTCTCTTATCCAAATATATCTTAGATACTGCCTGTCCCGATGTTCCTGATGACGTCATTGTTTTTACTATGTCTTCGTCTAAAACACTTTTTAATGATAATTCTTTAAAAAGTCTAACCGGTAAGAATGGAATTTCCTCGTAATTCTGTATTTTATTTTCATCAAAAGAAATACTATCTAGGATTTGTGCATATTCCGAACAGTGTTCCCTGTGCAACTGTGTCAGTTCCACTAATCGCTGCGTCAATATTCTTTTTTTCTGCTCTTTATTTAATGAATACGGCTGTATCTCTAATAATTCTTCAAATGTCATTTTCACATACCCAACCTATTTTCTATTATTCTTGCAATTTCACTATAATGATCATAAATGAAAAAATGATTTCCTTCAAATTGTACGAAATCACATTTATTTATAAAATAATTATTCCATGCTTCCATTTTCTCATACGGTGTATCACTTTCGGAAAAAAAAACGGTTGCCGGAATATTCGTTTTCAAATTCAGTTCTTCAAATTTATAGGTTCCAATCAATGTATAATCAGCTTTATAAATTGGCAAGTACATACGCCAAAAGCTTTTGTTATTTATAAGTGTTTGCGGAATCCCCCCAAACTGAATGGTTCTTTCCTTTACGAGCTCATCCATTTCATTATCAGCATAATTTTTGAGTTCTTTTTTAGTAGCCGGTTCATGCGCTGCAAGAAAAATGTGTATCGGATTATTCAATATCGTATCTTGTAATATCCTCTTTAGGAGTTCTATTGTCGAAATTGTTCCCATACTATAACCCATAATTGCATAATCTTCTCCAGCTACAAGTTTTTCTTTTAACAGCCTCAACATATCTCTTGATAACTCATCAAATGTTTTATAAAGAAGCTCTTTATGACGCTGACCATGACCTGCATATTCTAAGGCAATCACTTCTACACTTTTTGATAATTCCTTTTGTAATTGATCATAAAAAGTTGCATTGCCTCCTGCATAAGTTAGGCATATTAATTTCATAAAGAGCCTCCCTATATTTCTGCGTACAGTTTTCTATACGCTCTTGTAATATTTTTCTAATTCCCTATATAAGGTTTTTCCTGCATCATTTTTTGGAATTTCATCAATAATAATCGTCTTAAACGCAGCCGAATTCAATCCTGTCTTTTCGATAACAAAGTTTCTAACCGCTTCAGCCTTTTCTTCATCTGTCAAGAACAGATACATATGGTCATCAATTCCTGCACTGGCACAGTCGATACTTTCAAATTTTCCTTTTATGAGTCGGTCAACTTCGTCCAAATTTACTCTGTTGCCATATATCTTAAGAAATCTCTTTTTTCTACCAACTATATAATAATAGCCATCTTTATCGAACTGAGCCATATCGCCTGTTTGCAGTATACCGCCGCGTTCATCGCCTTTACTCAGGTCTGCGCCACATTCTGCATAACCTAATGTGACATTTTCTCCCTCATATACAAGTTCTCCTGTAGTATATGGACTTGTAATTTCATCGCTATTCCCATCTATCAGTTTAAACTTGCCTCCCGGTATAGCAATTCCCATGGAACCACATTTTTCAATTGCCTTTTCTGCAGGCAAATATCCCATCCTTGCTGTTGCCTCACATTGTCCATACATTACAATAAATTTTTTCCCGTTTTTATCGGCATAATCCGCAAATTTTGCATGCAATTCAGGAATCAATTTACCACCAGCCTGCGTCATATATCTCAACGACGGAAGGTTCATTCGGAAGAATCTAAGCTTATCTAACATTTCGTAAGTATAAGGTACTCCGCCAAAGGATGTAGCTTTCTGTTCCCTGAAAAACTCCCAAAATTCCTTCTGCATAAGTCCTTTATCGGTCACCAAAATGGTTGCACCTACAAGCAGATGACTATTGATTATAGACAATCCGTATGTGTAGTTCATTGGTAATGTTGTGATGGGGCGTTCTGTCTCATCCAATTCCAAGTATTCCACGATAGAACGTGCATTTGACAGTACATTTTTGTAGCTTTGTCTTACAAATTTAGGACTTCCTGTGGATCCTGATGTGGTAAGCATTAAGCACAATTCATCATATAATGGATACTCCACATCAAAGTGAGTCTTAAGTAATGCATATCCATATGTCTCATACACTTTTTCCATATTCTGGAAACTATCTAATTGCTCTTTAGGTAACCAAAGATATGACGGCTTATAATTATCCAGTAAAACATCCCTCAATTCTTCATCCAAATGAGCATTCAACAGGACTGTTGGAATATTACTATTAATAAAGGCCGTATATCCCATTATTGAACCAATAGAATTCTGGCAAAAGCAAAATACTAGGCACCTTTTTCCAATCTTTTCTACTAATTTTGAGTTTTCCGCATTCAATTCCTGATAAGATAAGGTTGTGCCATATTCATCTATAACTGCCGTATTAGCTGCATACTCTTCAAATTTCCACATTATTTTTTCCTTAAAATTCAATGTTATAATTAGCTGCTAAAATTTCTTTTCCCTTTTCATATGAACTTAAATCGATTATATCATCCGTATCCATCATGATATCAAATGCATCTTCAATTGCTGCTATCAATCCCATATGGCCTACAGAATCCCAGTTAGGAATCTGCTGATACTGTAACCCATTCAGCTGGTCCTCAGTAACCTCTAATGATTCAATAAACGCCTGATTGTACTTTTCTAAATTTGTCATGTTTTTTCTCCTTTTCTAACGTTACATAGTAATTTTATATTATTTAATTCCAAATTTATTTGGAACTAAAATCGCACATAGAATATACTTTTTGTTTGC
Organism: Clostridium sp. AM34-9AC; assembly: GCF_003480225.1. Classification (NCBI taxonomy): domain Bacteria; kingdom Bacillati; phylum Bacillota; class Clostridia; order Eubacteriales; family Clostridiaceae; genus Clostridium; species Clostridium sp. AM34-9AC. Next base: position 64,112 of record NZ_QUIU01000019.1, on the reverse strand, counting down.
AAATGTTTCAACTTCTAAATTCTTTTATTATCCTTTCCGCAATTTGCCTAGAACTTAATCCTACTTGTTCTTGAACATAACCTGTTGTCCCACTTGGAGTATAGATATCATCAACTCCAAGAATAATATGCCTTGGTTTCACTGCTTCGGCAGCATAATATTCTGCGATTGCACTTCCTAATCCTCCAGCCTTCAAATGTTCCTCTACTGTCACGATTAATTTATAATGTTTTAACTCTTGTAAAAGAGTAGCATCTAACGGAACTATAGTATGCATGTCGATTACTGTGCAGTCAAGTTGATCTTTCAAAAGATCTGCCGCATCCAAAGCATTTTTTACAATATTTCCCGTGGCAATAATTGCAATCTCATTTCCCTTCTTTAGAATATTGGCTTTTCCAATCTCATAATTATAGGTAGCGTCTTTATACACTATAGGCATTAATGTATCTCCTGTCAATCGTATATACACAGGTCCCTTGTACTCGATTGCGCTTACAACAGCCTTATAAATTTCAGTTCCATCACATGGAGAAAGTATCTTTATTCCGGGAATGGTCCGCATAATTGCTATATCCGGTGGATTAGTGTGCGAATAACTAAATTCTGACTGTATGAATCCACTGTCCATACCTATTAATTTGACATTGGACTGCATATATCCCATATAGTTTCTCACTTGATCTGCTACTCTGACAGAGGTAAACATTGCCCACGACGTTGCTATAACGGGGCTTCCATATCTTGCCAATCCTGCAGAAACTCCAATAAGATTTTGCTCCGCTATTCCAACATTTACTAAACGTTCCGGAAAATCTTTTTTTACTCTGTCAAACCCTGATGCATGCATCAAGTCAGCCGTTACAACATATAGATCTCTTTCATCCTTCAAATAATCATATACCACTTGTCCTAAAGTACCTCTGGCACCCATTCTGGCCAAAAATCTTATATTCTTTGAATCAAGATTCAGCAATCAGCCCCACCTCCTCTTTTGCCCGGGTCAACTCTTGTTCACTTATTTTTCTATCATGCCAGCTGTTATCGCCTTCCATGAATGAAATTCCCTTGCCTTTAACCGTGTGGGCTATTACAGCATGTGGTTTTTCTCCTGTTGCTTCTCTTAATGCATCATATATTTGAGTACAATCATGTCCATTTACCTCTACTGCATCCCATTGAAATGCCATAAATAGTTGCTTCATCTCGTTCATATCAATAATTGCACCCGTATCCCCATCCGATTGAAGATCATTTTTATCAACTATAGCATATAAATTATCCAAATGGTTCTGTGCTGCAAACATAACAGCTTCCCAGACCGATCCTTCATTTATTTCTCCGTCACCTAATAATACATAAACCTTAGTCTTCATATTTCTTTTCTTCATTGCAAGCGCAATTCCAACCGCATACGATAAGCCAAGGCCCAAACTACCACCAGAGCACTCAATCCCTAACTCCCTATTGTACTCAGCCAGTTCCGTCAAATTAGTACCATCTTTTCTATATTGCTCTAGTTGAGTCTCTGATATTACACCAATCTGTTCTAATACTGCATACAACGCTGGTCCTGCATGCCCTTTAGATAAAATAAATATATCTGATTTTGAATCATCGCTACTTATATTCAGTACTTCTCCATATAATGTAGCCAAAATATCAATGCACGAAAGTGCTCCCCCCCAATGCATTGTTTTGGAACAACATTCACTCATCTTTACTAGCGATTTTCTTGCACCTGCAGCAATCCTTCTGATCTCATCTACTTTATTTTGATCCGCCATCAACTCTAATCACCTGCCCATTTATAAATGATGAGTAATCACTGGCCAAATATACAATCGTATCAGCAACTTCACGGGGCATTGCACACCGTCCCATTGCGCACCTCTCTAATAAATGGTCACTCCCAACAACATCCTGTACAGTCTTTATCATGTCCGTTTCGGTAGGACCAGGTGCTACAGCATTCACCCTAATCCCTATTTGTCCTACTTCCGAAGCTAAAATTTTTGACAAATGTATCAATGCTGCCTTACTGCTTCCATAAGTACAATTAGTCGGATTTACATCTATTCCCGAAATAGAAGCAACATTTATTACAGATCCGCTTTTTTGCCTGCTCATTAATTTTATAATATACTGTGTCAAACAAATTGGTCCAAAGAAATTAGTGTCAAAAACATCCCTGATTTCATGCATTGGCGTCATTTGGAACAAAGTTGCATTTACAACACCTGCCACATTAACAAGTATATCTACGTTTTCTTTAGTTTTGTATATCTGCTTAACCGCTTCTTTAATCTCAGTCTCTGTTGCTATATCAAAATACAATGGGATGATTTCAGTATTATATTTTTCAGCCAGTTCAGACATATCTCTTTCAAATTCACTATTACTCTTTCTCGCACATGCCCAGATTTTTGCCCCCTCATTTGCAAATCGTTCTACAACAGCACGGCCTATTCCACGATTTGCTCCAGTAACTATAGCTGTTTTTCCCTGCAAAATTCCCATTATTGATATCCTCCGGTATACACAAATCTAGACATCGTCTCAATCATTTTATATCCATCCCAAATAAACTCAAGTCCCATCGTTTGACCCAGTTCTACGATTCTGTCTACTCCACGTACTCCTTTATCAAACACTAATTTTTTCACCACATTCTTATCAATGCCATATACCGAAATAGTCTGACATTGCTTTGTTAAAATCGGCTCTATTTCCTCCAATTTCTCGGCAGAATATTCAAAGAAATATCCTCCTCCATTTTTATAATCCATCAGATATGATTTTAAAGTGTCTATTTCCATTCTAACAACATAATTATCTTTTGATACTAAGTGCTGGTTATTTTCCTTCATTCCAAGCATACATACCGATGTATATTTATCTACTGCTTGTATTGGCTTCATTTCGTAATCATTTCTAACCAACACTTCTAGTTCGTTCCAGAACTTCTCTTTTGCTGTTTTAATGGAATTTCCCATCCAAACAACCAGTCGTGGGGAACTACACGCATTTTGATCCGAGTAATATGTGTCCGTATAAAATCCCTTTGCTATTTCTTTTGAATCCCCCTTCATATACTCATCCGAATTAATAATGGCAATCGAATGTCTATCAGCAAATGCCATTTCAATTGCTCTGGGTGGAAGAGGTGCTTGCCGTATTGTTTCTATTGTTCTATTTCCACCCCAAATAATTCTCACATCACAAATAGCCGACAATTCTCTTGTAATATCATCACTATGTTCATATCTAATCAAGCAAAAATACGGCCTCATATTTGAGTGTTCTGTGTTAAGCAACTTATTCATAGCATGACAAATAATGTCCACCTGCGGAAACTGTTTATTTGATACTCTTATCAAAGTACAGTTTCCTGCCAACAATGAGGAGGTCATGGATACAGCAAAATTAACAGGCACATTAGAAGGTGCAATATGAAAAGCAATACCTCTACCTAATCGGCAATGATAATCTGTGTGTTTGCTACGAACGCTTTCGATAGAAGCCCTCCTGATCCAATATGCATATGACATTACGTCTACATACTGTCTGGTTCTTGCATCCTTAAGCAATTCTCGAGACAAATCTGCCAAAAAAGATATTGCTTGACTTGAAAAAGTAGGTAGTGCTGGTGTCTTTTGCATATTTTGCAACACTTCCATATCTCCTACAAGAAATTCTATTTTATTTGAATTTATCTGCATAAGTATCACTGCACCCCCTCAATTCTGCGCTTTTCATTCTTCCAAGAATTTTTACATACTTCCCTTTTCTTCCGCAGGGACAATCATCTTCCCCCAAAACGATTCCTTCATCTTCTGTAAGAAGTGAATGACCCGGATATGAATGCGGTAAAGCAGATACAACCTGTATTATTCCTGGTGTACCTATTGGACAAACTGAAAAATCCTTATAGTTTCTAATAATCACATCTGAATATATACTAGCATGCAAATGACCGTATTCACACTCTGCATATATACATCCTGTCTGCTCCACCATCCCATAGTGATCTAAGAAGTGAACAATACCACAAACCTGATTTATCCGCTCTTTAAACTCTTCTCGGGATATTTTCTCCGATTCCAATTTTTTCCAACCACCGCCTGTCATCAGCCAGGCTTTTGACATATCATATTTTTTATCCAACTTTAATAAATTATTATACAAATGCTGCCATACCATAAATGTAAAGCCAAATATAATAAATGGTTGATCCTGATACTTTTCAAAAAAGTTATCAAGGATATCCGTATTAAGCGTCATATCATCGTTCAATACATAAACCATTTCTCTGGCTGCCACTTGAAGCCCCAATATGGCAGCTCCCCGGGCCGTAAACATTTTTCTATCCTTCAGTACTGCCGGAGTATCTACAATTAGCATGGGTAAACGCTTTTTTCCCCAAAAGTCACTTAAAATCTTAATCATTACCTTTTGCTGGATCATCGCAGTTTCTTTATCCACAAATATCTTTGACACCCTTTGTCCTGTCGTTCCTGAGGAAGTCATTACTTTAAATACTTCTTGTCGATCAATACTAAGTAAGTCGTATTCCTTAAACATTCTCACTGGATAAAAAGGAATATCTTCCACTCTGTTAACTTTGCTTTCATCAAAATTAATAGTTTCAAGGAAATTCTTATACTCCTCGCATCTTTCAGCATGAGCTTTCGTCAAGCTAATCAATTCATTTGTCAAAAGCTCATTTTTTTGTTCTTTATCCAGTTCATAAGGGCTATACTTATAAAAATCTTCAATCATTCTTTATCCCCAAGCTCCCTTTTATTTTCAAAACAATATCTTCCGCTACAAGTCCCACTTGCTTTAACATAAACGATCTACTGCCCATTTTACAATTTGCATCATTAATACCTATAAACAATTGTTGGCACTCTGTCTTTTTCAATGTCATTATTTCTGCAATTGCAGAGCCAAGTCCACCCAATATATTATGTTCTTCTATTGAAACAATCAGTTCATGTGTATCAATAATTTCATTTATACATTCGTCGTCAATAGGTTTTATTGTATGCATATTGACCACCGTCGGCTTCACGCCTAATTCGCTTTCTAATAATTGAGCAGCCTTCTGAGCTTCTGATACCATAGAAACTCCCGTAGCAATCAATGCAACTTTGGTCCCTTTTTGTAATGTAACTGCCTTGCCTATTTTAAAGTCATAATCATCATTATAAATCATTGGAATCCCTGTTGTGCCACATAATCTCATGTACACAGGTCCCTCGACTTCAGAAATTGCCTGCATCATTTTAATAGCTTCTGTACAATCTGCCGGGGATAAAACAGTCATATTAGGAATGCTCCTCATGAGTGCAATATCACTAATTGCCAACAACGCAGTTCCTGACCATCCTGAAGTTAAACCTGCAGATGATCCAATTGCTTTTATATTTAAATTCATATTTCCCATTAAATGGCGTACTTGATCTGCACATCTATAAGTCACAAATGGAGCATATGTTGTAACATATGTTTGATATCCCTCCATTGCCATCCCTGCAGCAATTCCTATCATATTCTGTTCTGCAATTCCAACATTGTAAAACATTTCCGGATATTTTGCTGTCATTCTTTCGAGGCCAGAAAATCTTGATAAATCTGCCGTAATAACAGCTAAATCTTTTCTCTCATCGGCCACCTCATTAAATCCAACACTCCATATGGAAGGATTTATTCCCATGATAGACCATGAGCGCATGTTTCTTTTATTATACTCTATCATATCTTCCCTCCTCAATGTCTTTCATCATATACTCATAATCTTCTTCACTTAGCATAATATGATGAGACTCTGCTTTGTTTTCAATACTAGGAAGCCCATAGCCCTTAATCGTACTTGCCACAATCGCTAACGGTTTTCCTTCATGTTGTGTGAGGAATGCCTGATATAGATCTTCTATAGAATGTCCATTTACATCTACTGCAACAAAGCCAAACGCCTCTAACTTTTCTTTAAATGATCCCATAGGCATAATTTCTTCTTCTCTTCCATCAAACTGCATATGGTTATTATCAATAATCACAATCAAATTGTCTAATTGAAATTTAGCCGCTGACATAAATCCCTCCCAATTAGCACCTTCATTGCATTCTCCATCACCTAAAAGGACATATGTTTTATAATCCAGCTTTTTCCTTTTTCCTGCCATTGCCATTCCAATTCCAACGGACAGTCCCATTCCTAAACTGCCTCCCGAAAAATCTATTCCCATTTGTGGATTCCATGGATAGCCTGCTAACTCACCACCGTCTTCGTGGAAGCTCATTAGTTGCTCATGATTGATCATGCCTGCCTGTTCCAAGGCAGAATAACTCGCCAAATAGCAATGTCTTTTGCTGGTAATAAATCGGTCTCTACCTTCCCAATCCGGTTGGTCTGACCGATAATTCAAAATTCCTCCATACAACGTGGCGATAATATCCATAGAGGAAAATCCTCCACCCAAATGCGCGCCTGCTTTCCCCGTGGATTTTGCCATCTCTAGTGCTTTTAAACGCATTGCTTTTGAAAAGGCATAACTTCGATCTATTTTCATTTCATTATTATTCATTAAACACGTCCTCCATCAAGCACCATTATATGCCCTGTCATATAACTAGCATCTTCAGATGCAATGTATAAAGCGGCTTTAGCAACTTCTTCCGTCTTTCCCATTCGGTGAATACTCATTCTATCCAAAACTTTTTTAAGTTCCGCTTCTGATTTATAATTTCCCATATCCGTATCGATAAGTCCCGGTGCAATTCCATTTACCCTGATATTATATTGTCCAAGTTCTTTTGACACAGATTTTGTAATCCATATCATAGCCGCTTTACTTGATCCATATGCCAGATAGCCGGGGTTCGTTTCTATTCCTCCAACAGAACACATATTTATGATGCAACCCGCTTTTTGTTTCATCATTTGTCTTGCTACCAGCTGCATAATCTGAACCTGCGCAAAAACATTTATTTCATATACCTCTTTTAATTTTGCAATAGATGTCATTGTAAACAAACCGCCATATGGTACTCCTGCATTATTGATAAGAACATCTATGTTTCGTTTTTCCTGCAGAATGCTTTTAATGCCTTCTTTAGTTTGTGCCTCATCCGATAAATCAAAATATATCGGTGTAATAGTTACATTATTGTTGTCAGCAATGTTTTTCAATGTATCTTCAAATTCATTACTTTGTTTTCTCGCACACGCCCATATATCGTAGTTATTTTCTGCAAATGTTTTTACCAGTTGTTTTCCTATTCCTCTGTTTGAACCTGTGATAATAACCGTTTTGTTCACTTTCTCACCTCTTTAATCATAAAATTTAGTTTTACTATTTAAATACCGAGCCAGAATTTTCAGCTATTTCGCGTGCTGGATTTCCCATTACTACTTTATTATCTCTAACATCTTTCATCACGACTGCTCCCATGGAGACTATTACATTATGTCCAACTACTATGTGATCTCTAATAGATGATGACACTCCAATATAGGTTTCCTCACCAACCTGCGTATATCCTGCCACAATAGAGAAACTGGATATCTGACAGTGCATTCCAATATGAACATCATGTCCTATAATAGTTTTTCCGTTTATAAACACATTATCCTCCAACACTGCATCCGAAGATATTGTCACATGTTCCTGAATTACTACTCCTTCCCCGATCTTAGCGCTTCCACTTACCTGCGCTAACGGGTGAATAATGGTCGCTAATCCTAAACCATTCTCTGCCACTCTATCATAGAGTTTTTTTCTAACCGTTGGTTCTCCAACAGCTATTACTACCTTTATATCATCCTTTTTAATGTTATGGCACAAGCTAACTAAGGGCATCATTCTGCATTGCATAAAGGTCCCCTCTTGCTTTGTATCATCTATAAATATAATTTCATCCCAACATTTTTTTAAAGAAGGATTCATCTCAATCATATCAAATACTTCTCTTCCAGAACCACCTGTACCATAAATTCCCAGTCTCATATAACCTAATTATCCTCCTTACAATAAGCCTCGCCTCATTGCAATTTCCACTAAGTCTGCAATCTTTATTCTTTGAGTATCTTGAATAAATTTAATTACTTTTGAGGCATTTTGTATATCATCCCGATTTTTTAATTTAACAAAAATAAGTCCTCTTCCTATCAACTCGGCCTCTGCTTTTCTAAAATTCTTCGGATCCAATAATGATTGAACCGGATCATACAGTGAAAAAGAACCTTTGTTGAATACCTCTTTGCTAATAAATAGCATTGGTGCTGTATAGTATTCATCCAGACTTTCCACCTTTTCTGCAGAATCCAAATTGACAATTTTTAAGTTTGTATCATAACTGATTCTTTTACTCTGATCATCAACTTTATACAACAGACAAAATATTGTTGAGACTTCTGGTTTTACCATAGCTCTCTGCATATACTTTGTAACATCAGTGCCGTATATAAAATTATAGCCTTTTATCAAGACAACATTTCTATTTGCTACATAATTTTTTATATTGATATATTTTTCCGAGGCAAACGTATTCTCATATAATACATTTTCTATTCTTATTCCCCATTTATTTTCTGACTTACACAAGTTTTCTATATATTCATAGCTTCTTAACGCCGAAAATATTAGAATATTCTTAATTCCGACCAGCATAAAATAGCTTAGCAGATAATGTATTATAGGTTTATCGTGGAGAATCGTTCCTGCATAAATCGTCTCATTTTCTTCTTGATCCAGCATTAGGATTCCGCACCACTGTTGCCCATTATGCAATATGTCTCCATTAAGCAAACTTTCTATATCGGTATCCAATATTATTGAAAGTTTTGCTAATAGAGACACATCCGGGACTCCTAATCCTCTCTCCCATTTGGACACTGCTTTATCGCTTACTCCCAGCTTTTCTGCTAATTTGTTTTGTGTATAACCTTTCTTTCTTCTTAAAAAAGCAATTGCTTTTCCTACTTTATTCGCATCCATTTTCTCGTCTTTTTATTATAAGCTACTCAGCAAGTAGTGAAAACCGACTCTCCGTTTACTTAAAAAATCAATTATGATACCCCCCCGATTTTGGGATCCTTTCCAGTTAAACGCTGTGTTACCTTATCATATATTTCTGTTTTATCCAACCAGTTAAAAAAGGGAGTCTCAACAAACCTTATTCTTAGTAGATCTAATACAACACATACTACATACACAACAATCACTACCATGGACGAATATAGCGGTAACATGCTATCCGTGTAGTGATCGGCATTGTGAAATAAGTCTTGCCATAAAAGCTTTCTCATAGAATTGCTATTTGCATGAATCAGCAGGACGCCAAATGTTGCTGATGCTACTGTATTTATAATATAATTATATTTCAATCTTATATTTTTAAACAAAATGAATATACTTATGGATGTAGTAACTGCCAAAAGTTTATTACTATCATTTACCATATGGTATGCCGATGTAAATCCTAATTTAGCTCCCACAAAGTCTACTGTTATTATACTCAGCACCATCAACGCCGTTGATATTGTTGTGCAAAGCACTCCACATTTTAAGTTATCTACTTTTAGTGGGTACAATCTTATATATCCGCCAATAAGATATACTGTACATAACCAACCAGTAAAATCAAAAGTATCCCTCATCATAAATGTGGAAAGGAATGTAAAATATATCAATAAAACTGCCAGCATTAATTGATACTGCCGCTTACTTAATGCTCTGGCAAGAACATTCATAAATGGAATAAGTAACATCATGACAATCAATGTCCCTGCATAATATACGTCTGCTTCATATATCATACTAAAAATTATTTTCCAAATGTCCTTAAAGCTAAATATCGTATAACCAGTTATTGCAAATATAAAGGTAAAGAGAAAACTCCAGAATTTTATCGGAAGATATAACTTCAAAAACTTTTTTAATGTAAGGTCGGATTTCACCATAAAATATCCGGTTATTAAAGTAAATACATTAATTGCAGTCTTTCCCCACATTCCAAATACTTGTAAAAATACCATATTGAATGTAATATTATCAAACGAAAATAATTGAGGCAATCCACTATTTACAACAAAATGATGCCCTATAATGGATAAAATCATCAATATTCTTAATAATTCCAGATTACTCTCTCTTTTGTGTTCCATTTTTCTACCCTTTACAATTTAAAATAATCTTGCATATTCTATCCACATCTTCCACTGAAAGATCTGCATATAATGGTAATGTTAATACCCTCAAGCTAAGATGACGTGCAATAGGAGTTTCATTGACATCAAATTCACCATGGAAACATTCAAAAGAATTAGTTAATGGATAAAAATATTTTCGTGCTCCAATTCCATTCTCCGCAAGTTTATCCATTACCTCATTCCGACTGGCTCCAAATACTTTTTCATCAAAAATCACCGGAAAATATGCATAATTGCTTTCAACATTTTCCTGAATCGGTGATAACTGAATTCCCTCTACATTCTCAAGATGTTCTCTGTATCTCTCCACTACAGTTTTACGCTTAGCAATTTCCTCATCTACATGGCGTAAGTTACACAATCCCATGGCTGCACAAAACTCATTCATTTTTGCATTTGCCCCCACACCATCTACGATCTCTTCATTCCTGATTCCAAAATTCTTTAGTTTATATAATGCTCTTCCAAATTCTTCATCATGATAGCAAACGCAGCCTCCTTCAATCGTATTAAATACTTTAGTCGCATGAAAACTAAAACAGGAAGCATCGCCAAAGGTCCCTATTCCCTTTCCCTTATATGTCTCTCCAAAGGTGTGTGCTGCATCATATATAACTTTGAGACCATATTTTTTAGCAATACGATCAATTTCTTCTATGTTACAAATATTTCCATATACATGAACAGGAACAATAGCACTCGTTTTATCCGTAATCAGCTTTTCTATTTTAGAGGGATCCATGGTGAATGTAATAGGATCAATATCGCAAAATACTGGTTTTAATCCATTCCGCACAATTGCATGTGTTGTAGACGCAAATGTAAAGGGGGTCGTAATAACCTCTCCTTCCAGATTAAATGCCTGCATAGAAAGTTCAAGTGCCATATGTCCATTAGTAAGCAATTCAATCTGTTCAACTCCCATATAATCTATGAGGTTTTTCTGCAGTTCTTGATGTTTTACTCCCATATTGGTGAGCCAATGCGTATCCCAGATAGATTTTATTTCATTTATGTACTCTTGTAATTCTGGCATAGATGACCGTGTCACTAAAATTTTACTCATGCTATGTTCTCCTCATTTTTATTTATTTTTATGTGCTGTATACTTCACACACATTATCCTTATTCTAACATAATTAGTTATGTTGTTTTACTGTATCTAGTATATATTTCAATGTTTTTTGCTTGGTGATAATTGACAAAATAATATATACGACACCGCCTACCACTATTTGCACAAATAAAATACATGCATTATTTATCTTTAAATATTGTATAGGATATACGACTGCTCCCATAATCATTGCCAATAGCATGGAAGGAAAAATATCTTTCAGTTGTTCCCAATATGTGTAATTAATAAGTTTCGCATTAGGATAAGCATTTATCACGGTTGCAACTAATCCATCCACCAAACATCCTACTGCTATTGCGTATGGCCCAAATTGAAGGGATACAAAAATAATTACAATACCTATAATTTTCTTAATAATTTCCAGTTTTAAAAAAATATCACTTCTCCCCAAGGCATTTATAGCTTGCAAATTGGAAGTGTGGATTGGCCATAATGCATATGAAAAGCATAACACTTGTAAATAAGGAACACAGTCAATCCATTTTTCTGTTAACACAACTCGTACAAATGGATCCGCTACTGCTGCAACTCCTATCATCAATGGCCAAATGACATACGAACTAACCTGAATAGATTTTCTTGTCATTTCTTTTACGCGTTCCCTATCATCCTGAATTTGCGACATGGCAGGCAACAAGACAGCGCTTATGGATGTATTTATGTTTTTAATAACAAAAGATGAATATTTATCACCCTGGTTGTAATATGCTAAATCTTCTGTCGTGTATACTTTTCCAATAAGTAAGCTTCTTAATTGTGTATACCCTGTGTCCAGTAGCCCCGACGCAAGCATTTTCCATCCATATCTTATCAATCCCTTGGCTCGCTCCCATGAAAATATCCATTCAGGTCTCCATTTTACGGTAACCCATAATACTATGGTATCCGTACAAGTATTTATAAGATATTGTGCTACTAATGCCCAAACTCCAAAACCATGGTACGCCATGAAAATGCCCACTACTCCGGAAAATATCGTTCCAAATAATGTTGACCAGAAAAAGCGCTGAAACATCATATATTTAGAAACATACGCCTGTTGTACTGAATTTATAGCTGCTACAATCACTCGTATTCCCAAAACCCGCAAAGCCGCTTTCATAACCGGCATGCTATAGAATTCTGCAACATATGGAGCCAGCGCAAATATAATTATATATATTATTATTGATACACCTAAATTAGCAAAAAAAACAGAAGAGAAATCAATGTTATCAGCGTCCTTTTTCTGTACAAGTGCACTTCCAAATCCGTTAGACACAAAAACATTAGCTATTGTAATAAACACCATTATAAGTGCTATTGCTCCGAAATCCGAAGGCGCTAGTATTCTTGCAAGTATTATGGAAACAACTAAACTAACAAATTGTGCTAAGATTCTTTCTCCAAATTTCCACGCAAGTCCGGTCATTACCTTCTGTTTTATTTCACCATTCCTATCTATACCCAACTTTTAGTACCTCTTTTAAACATTCTGCAATATATATACTTGATCCAAAGTTTCACATTATATTTCTTCGCAGACAAACCTCTTTGGGGAGTCTTTGCTCTATTGCTTTCACAATTTATCAAATTCAATTCAAACCTCTTATCATCATCTAATATCCATTCTTTCAACGGATCTATTTCCTCATTCTTCTCCATCGTATATCCAGAACCGTCGTTTCCCCATGTTCTTGCTTTAGGTTTTATAGGAAATATGCTATATTTATTGCTGTATGCTATATACAATTGTATTACTCCATCAACAGATTTCAATTTTCCGTCTTCATTCCAAAAAATATTCCTTCTCCTATATAAAATATCATTAACATACACTCTAAATAGCCAGGGATTCTTACAATACATTTCTCTTTGGAATTTCATTTTTCCCTTATTTTTGTCTAAAATGACTTTTTCTTTTTCTTCCTCGTATTGCTTCCACTTTCTTCTCCATGTTCCATATCCATACGGTTGGAAATACGATGACTTATATGCAGTTCCTATACTCGTAGTAATTTTCTCTCCTTCTGGAAATCCACATACTGTCAAAATAGATTCATCTTCTTCAAATTCTTGTAAGCATATATCCATATATTCTAAAAAATTGGAAGAAAATTCATTATCATCCTCTGTAAAAATCCATCTATCGTAACTTTTAATTTGGTTTGCTAAAAAGTTAGCATTTTCACTAGGCCCTAGATTTTTTTCCTGAATATAAACAAAGACTTCCTTAAAGCCCCCAATTCCGCCTTTTAAATAATTAATTACCTCATTGTAACCTTTTTCATATTTTTCGGATGGTGGGAAGTCTACAGATATATAAATTTCTGTAAATTTAGCAAATTCGTTGCTAGCCAGTGAATTTATGCATTTTTTCAAATGTTCTATACGATTGCATGTAGGAATAATAACCGGTGCATATACCATCTGCCTTTTCCTCTCTACGTTAGTTAGTGATTCTTTCATATATCAATATTTATTATTTAGCGTTCTCATTAGAATATTCTTTTGCAATTATAAGAGCTAATAGAATCCAGAATAATGTAATACTGGGGAATGTGGAAATTGTAGATCCAACCATTCCATTTATTAAAACACAGGCAATAATACTATAACTTAACCCCCGTAATCGATAATCCAATTTTCTTCTTGTTGCAAATAGTGTCCAAACAGGTAATATAATATATAAAAGACCTCCTATTATTCCTGTTTCCATTATCACTTTTAAATACATGCTATGAGACGTCACATACACATTCGATATATTATATTTCGACAGTGTATCTCCGGCAGATCCCATTCCCCATCCCCAAATAGGATTAGCTACAATATAGGTTATCGCATCCTTCCAAGTTATAAATCTTTGCGTAAATCGTGTATCACTTGTGCTATTTAAAATGCTGCCTAACATTCTCCCAAGCATATTATCTCCGGAAAGAATGGGAATCACCCCTATAATCGCTAGACCTATCACTAACGCTGCCAATACTATAAACATCATTTTTATTGTTATAGCATTTTTTCTGTAATCATGTATATAAAATTCGCCCAAAAATATTATTGCAGCTACAATTAGGCAAACTAAATTTGTTCTTGTAATACTACAATAGCAACCAAACGCTGCAAACAATGAGAGGCAAAAATATCGTTTCTTCCTTTCTTCTAAAAACAGATAGAAAAAAATAGCAAATATCAAAATGCAAAACATTCCGTAATGAAATGGGCCTGAAAAAATTGATATCGAACGTACATGACCGCCATAATGTAAGGTCCAAAAATCTGCATCATTCATGCCTGCAAAAATATCATCTATTTTCCCCCAAAACAAAAATTGTTTTATTCCGTATAATACTATTGGCATCCCTAAATACCCAATATATTTAAGCCACTTAGAAATATCTAAATTTGTTTGATCTAAATATAATAAAAAAACCAATAATATTAACATCTGAAAATATGATTTTCTATATTCAATAATTGAGTATAACCTATTATTAATATTCGTATGGAAAATTTCCGCTATGGATATCACTTGTATGAGGAAAATAACCCAAAAATACTTTTCCTGGGCTTTCTTAATTTTCAGTTTTCCTCCCGTACATGCTACATAATAAACGATCAAGCCTATTAATGCCATATCCGCTATCAATGTTGCCCATCTGCCAAAAAACATTTTCAAAATACTAGAATAGAACAAAATAATTATATAAACTTTTAGGAGTTTATCGCTATTTTTTACCATGTTTTCCACCTAAATGTCTTTTTGATTCAATAATTCACCTGAAAATTTATAATATTCCTGGCACTGTTTTAATAATACATCATTTCTTCCTTGTCCCACATTGATTTTGGCCAAAGCAATATCCTGTGTTCCAGAAAATGTAAAAGTTTCCCTTGTATACTTTTTAAGCTTTACAACTTTTGTACCTTCTAATGCCTCCATTATTTTTAACCAGATATCATCTGCCGTTGGGCAGAGTTTTAAAAATAAGTCAGAATTCTTCCAATCACTATACAAGCAATTAGGAGGATATAAAACACCTCCCACCCCTGTTGCCAACAAATTATGTCCTTTCATATTAGACCCCGGAGCCAGTCTATTCCAATTTCCATACAATTGGATATTCTCATTAGAAAAAGTAATCTCGTGTACTCTCGCAGCAATAACACAATTTGGATTATTATAATGCCCTTCCAATAATTTTTCAATTAAATTCTCAGGGTATATCATATCATCATCTACCGTGACAACCAATGCTTGCGGGTTCTCAAGAAGCGCATAATAATACTTTGTATGAACTCTCACGTCCTTTACAAATCGTATTTCCAATCCATATTCTACTTCTGTTTCCAGTAGTTTCGAAATTTTCTTTCTTTCATCCTCGCAAATCTCATCCGTAATCCACAGTATAACACGATCTGGCATAACGGTCTGATTAAAAATGCTTTTAAGCATAAAAGGTATATTACTGATGCGTGAGGGAATCGTTGTAAATGAAACTACTATTTGTTCTTTTCTTTCTTTATCATTTAATTTTTTTTGACACTTGAGATAATTGTTCTTAACGTACTTATCACAAAGCTTATTAATTAATTGATACTCTTTTACAATCAGACCATTAATTATTCTTTTAAATATAGATGTGCTATTTGTAAATTTAGGAATTGTAAGTCGATAAAATTGTTCTATTCTTAGCTTCATTTATTACAAATACTCCTTTTTGAAATTATTTTTTCTGGATAATCATATTAGATTTCATTCCCATCGTTCTAATAAACTTTACTTCTACATTGCTCGTTAAATTCATTTCAGATATATCTCTCTTGCATAGTAAATTCAGATTATCCGTATTAGCCCAAAATTCACCCTTTAATTTTCGGACTATTTTTTGAAACACCTCCCAGGGCAACCAATGTAAAAAAGGAATAAAAGTATGCATCTCTAAAGGGAAATATCTATAAGGGGTAGTCAAAAAAACTTTATCAGCTACTCTTAAACATTCATTTATAAAAAACTCTTGATTTTCCCTACTTCCAACATGCTCTAATACAGCAGAACAAAAGCAAACATCAAATTCCTTGTCAGTGAATGGTAATGGCTTTTTAGGTTCATTAAATACAAATTTTTTCAATCCCATCTTTTCAACCAGTTCCGAGCAATCTTCAATAGAGCAGACCGTCAATTGCTTTTTATATGGATACAATTTATCAAAAAGATTAGAGTCTTTCAACTTTGTATCTGGAGTAGCTCCAACATCTAAAACTTCATTCTGTTCTAAGGGCTTAATAGTTTTCATAAAATAATTGAACATTTTCGTTCGTGCTTTCATAGAAAAAAAGGTTTTTAAAGAAAGCAGTTTATTATCATATGCAAAATAATCAATTGCCTTTGCCATCATCATTTCTCCATTCAATTCTTAATATGCCCATAAAAAAGCTGGCAAAAATCGTCACTATTCCTAATTCAATTAATGTTGCCGATGGAATAACAAATCTCATTAAAATTTCGGGGCTTACTTCTCCATAATTATTATTTTTCCAAAATATAAGTGCGATAATGGCGATTACTATACCTGTAATAACCCCCCCAACACCAACTAAAATCCCTTTATTCTCACCGAAATTAACAAATTTGTCTATTGTTTTATCATGCGGAATAAAATGACTTTTTTCTGCATACAGTTTTGTAAATATATAAAAATAAATAATGGTTACCCCGACAACAATCGCCATAGAGCAATATAATAATGTATGTATGCTGAAAATAATTGATCCTATTTTAAACTGACCAACCAACAATATAATAGCACCTATAATCCCTAGTGCAGAAATAACAACCCCAGGATATAGGAAAAGCCATCTAGGACTATACATAAACAAAAACTTTAAATGCCGCCATCCATCTCTAAAGCTTCTCAAATGAGGTGGACGAGATCTGCCATCTTTCTTTAGAGTTGTTGCGACCTCACATATTTTATATTTAGCTAATTCTGCCATAACAACCATTTCGCTTGCATATTCCATTCCCGTTGTATGTAATCCCAGCGCAAGTATTTTTTCCTTATTGTATCCCCTCAGTCCACAATGAAAGTCCTTTATATTACTCTTAAAAAATAATCTTCCAATAAAAGATAATATTGGATTTCCAATATATCTATGAGACCAAGGCATTGCTCCTTTCTCTATTCCCCCTTTAAAACGGTTGCCCATAACTAAGTCGTAACCTTCCCTAAGTTTTTGTACAAAAGGCATCAAATTCAGGAAATCATAACTATCGTCAGCATCGCCCATAATTACATATTTTCCATATGCTGCTTTGGTACCAACAATTAAAGCACTGCCATATCCCTTCTCGCTGGCATGAACCACTCTTGCTCCTAATCTCTCAGCTATTTGTATTGATCCATCTGTACTGCCATTATCAGATATTAAAATTTCACCATCTATGTTGTTTTCACTTAAAAACTTTTTTGCCTTTATTATACATGTTTCTAATGTTTCTGCCTCATTAAGACAAGGCATCAAAATTGTTAATTCCATCACCTTTTTAACGATTTACTAAACCAAATCGTTATTCTCCCCTCTTTGTTCTTTTAAGTTCATTTCTTCATTACCAGTAATTGCAAAGTAATACATTGATAAAAAGGTTCCAATGCAGGCACACGGCCAATAATACCTATAATCCGGCCAACCTGACGACACTACCAACGTCAAATAATTTAAAATCATCGGTAAAAATGGAAGAATATATTTCCATTTTATTTTTTTTCCCATTAATATCGATATTTCTATTAATGATATTGTTAAATAAAGACTAGTCCTCCAATATACCAAAAAAACAAGTGAATTTCCTGTTATTTTTTCATGCATATCTGATAAAATTATGGTTAATATATTTATCTTCCTCTGTGGATAATGGAAATCATAAATTCCTTTTTCGTCTAACCGTTCTCCTGTATAGCAAGATAGCATATCAACTTGTCCATATGTTTTATCCACACTCCAGCCAATACTAGTTCTTGTTAACATCCCCTTCAATAATAATTGAGGTTCTCTTACAAATGTTTTTATGTATATCTTGCAAAAGTCTATTACTGAATATTCTTTTAATGCATTCGAATTGTAATTAGTGTTATATGCATTAAAAACATATTCCTCCGGTTTTTGTCCAGTTATCTCATATACCATACTTTCTGCATCTTCTGATAAACTTCCACCATTATAATAAACATAGCATATATCATTTGCCATTGCAAAATACTTCAATTGTGGCTGTGGCTCTATATCCAGCCACGAGTACACGGGTCCCTTTATTATTAGCAAACACACAAAAACAAACATAGACAAGCTTCTAACATATTTCTCTTTTCTAAGTCCAACCAGTAAGATGAGAAGCATCACTGTAACAACATAGATACCGCTTTGTCTCATAAATGCAGTCAAAAGTGCGCTAATTATAAATTTGACGTGCCAAGACAGCGTTTGTATTTTACTTCTATCAAGTAATGCACCAGCAAACAATATTGACAGCCAAAATAGAGCAGGAACATAAATTGCATCTTTCCATACAGTTATAATTTGGATTATATTACAATAATTAAAGACCATGAAGCAATAATATAGGCCAATCCCCTTATTATCGATTACATGTGCCAACACCATAATTGATTCTACTATAACATAGGCCCATAAAAAAATCTGTACTATTGCGAGAAATGTAATGGAATCCACAATTTTTATTAAATATGATAACAAAATCAAATAAAAAGGCGGAATCCAGTCAATCAAACGACCTGTACCTATTTTATGAATTGTATCCCATATAACCACATCATCCCCTGCGGTAATACATGGATTATAAGCAAACAAATATATCAATCCAGGAATTACTGCAATAATCCACAATATAAACAAATATATTTTTTTTAATGCAGTTCTATTTTTATACAAACAAATTCTTTTAGGTATTTTTATCAAAAGACTTATTATTTGAAAAATTATGGGAATCATCCAAATACATGATAATACGTAAAACACATACGCAGGCAATTTCCAATTCCAAAATTCTTTATCAAACAAATAAAAACCACCTATTTCCGTAAACACAATATAGCATACTAGAACTGCCAAAAGAACTCTATACTTTATTTTGCCGTATACATTGCTCACTATATGGAAGTTTTCCTCAATTCCCTGTGCAGAATAATACGTCAAAAGGGTAATTACAATTCTCTCACTCATTCCTACTTGCTTGTTCAATATTCCTAACATCCACCAGCAAAATATGCTTGCAATGGTAGAGAATATTCTTGGCTTTTTTATTTTATTCCATACGTTCATACATACATTTTGTATTTTTACCATTGCTTCCCATTCAACTTTCCTTAAATCATTTTTTTAATTTCATTGTTAAAAAATTCCGTATGTTTATACATTTATCAATCCCCAAAATTGAAACAATCTTGCAAAAGGCTCTATGTTTCAATGGCCTTTGTTGAAAATTATAATAATTTTTTTTATTTTCGCTTTCTTCAATAAACTTCATATGATTTTTAAATTCCTTCATATAATCATTTTGAAGTAATTCATCTTGCAGGCATATTTTATCTCGTATTTCTTCCTTACTTTCTTCAATACAAATGTGCTGCAAATAATCAGAAAGCCTTTCATAGCCACATTTACCGTCTGCAAATACTGCATTTGCAGCATCAACTCCCATAATGCCTATAGGAGCTGCGTTCATTGTATCAATGGTTATAGTTACTTTTTTTTGCGCCGCAGTCAAGCATGCGCTTCCCGATGTTCCAATGAAATAGTCTACCTTATCTATTAATACTTGTGGTATTGGAGATAAATATCCCAAAAAATAGACCTTTAGATTTTTTATTTCAGAAAAAATTTCTTTTATTTTTAGCTCGATTGTTTTGTCATCGCAATCTCCAACAATAAATAATGCAATGTTTTTCTGTAAATTATTTTGGGCAAACAAAGCAATTTCTTTCATCATTGGCATAATGTAGTCCTTATTTAATCGAGATATAGACCCTAAATTAATGTCTGCCTCTTCAGCACTTTCTATGATGTCATTATTTATATCGCAGATTGAATTTCCACATGAGAATTTTAAATAGTAGTTTTTTCCTTCCGCTATTTCTCTATGTGATTTAAATATTTTTTGCATTGACATATTATTAATTCCTGCCAATTCTCGTCTTTCATATTTAAAGTCAAGGAAATCATAGTACCACTCTTCGAATTCTACAAAATCTTCATCTAAATCAAAAAAGACATGCTTTGCCTGCATATATTGCGCAAGCATCTCTCCCCATAAAGCGAATGGTTGCTTATGTGATTCTATAACAATCTCATTATATTGGGATATATCCCCTGCTATCTCTCTTATAATTTGTTTTTGGCGTTTTACAGAGGTATAAAACGGAATATGGTTTAACTCTCTATAATAGTTATCCTCATACATTTTCATATCATCTAAATATAGTTTGCCAGATCTTCCAGTGTATACGTCAACAACCCATCCGTTTTTCTTAAGAAAATCCGTTTTGTTTCTTGTATATAGTTGTCCGCCCCCCATATCAAAAAATGTGCCTATTATAATATATCTTTTCACGAAATCCTCTTTTCTGATATATAACCTTTTTGTTTCTGTCTGCCGCATAACACTTATTTTATGGAATACTACTGTTGCTTTGTTATCCTATCCATTACTGGCTTAATCCTTTTTTCCCAACTAATACCATCCTCATTGTATTGTTCAAAATTTCCACCGCAATTATGAATATATGTACTCCACGTTTCTTTACTATTTGAAATTTCTATATACTTTTTAAATTCATCCACTCCCAATATAGCCGTAGTTATTATTGGTTTATTTTGGGTTAGATATTGATACAGTTTTAAAGGATCTCCACCATTTTCATTTTTTCCTACCGAATGTGGAATCATCAGTATATCAAACTCCTTCAGCATCGTATATACATATGCAGAAGGTACTCCTTCCAAATGTAAAACATTATTTTGCGTTTCAAATAATTCAACAAGGTCTTTATTCATTTGTCCCTTCAAATACGGTCCCACAAAAACAAACAAATCTTCTGGGCATAGTTTACTTACTTCTCCTATAAGATCCTCGTCTAATCTTTTCCCTATTTTTCCTATATATCCAACTATTTTTCTATATTTCTGTTTTGCTGCTCTAACTGCCCTCAATTGCGGCAATTCTTTCAATTCTGTAGCATTGCTGTTAAAAAAAACTCCATTTTTTACAAGCAGAATATCGTTAGAAGAATATTTTTGCATATATTCACAAGTTTGTTGAGAGTTGGCACTTACAACGTCTGAAATGTGAAATATTTTTTTATATCCCTCTAATGCAGATAACTGTTCTTCTCTTTTTAATGAAGGATGAATAGCAAAATTATCCATTACGTCAAAGTAAACCTTGCATCCCAATGATTTCAATTCACAAACAAGTTTCACTGCGAACGGATTATTAGAATAGACAAGACACTCGTCTCCAGTATTTATTACTCTTTTAATATTATTTAATATTGAAACATAACCGTTTATCCACCATTCTCTTTTTGAAACTATCTGCTCCAATGAAAAGAATTTCAGATTTTGAAGTGTTATTGCATGGTCAACTATTTGCTTAACATTATATTCTATAGTCCCTTTAGGATAATTGGATTCATCTATAGTATATCTCTTTTTATCAAGTATTGTTCTTGGTTTTTTTATATTAACAACATTTTTATATCCTGCATTGTACAGCATATAAAGAATTGCAAATTCTCGCGTCAATATTCCATCCGAATAAAAATTATCCGTATCCTGATATGGAATAAAAATCAATATCTTTCTGCTCATTGTTTCCTATGTGGTAATCAAGACTTTAATTATCACATATTCCCTTTCTTTTAATATCTATTTTACATAAATATTGTCATCGTCAGGCTTGATCAATACTATATGTTGTCAAACCTGACGATGATATTTTTCATATGTTTATATGCAAATAGTTTTTGTACTAATACTACTTTTCAATATTAGTTTACAGTCTCCAATAGCTAAAACCTGAATTTTTCAATTCTTCAATTTTATAAATCCCCTTAACATCCAGCAATACTTTTTTGCTATTTTGTACATCCTTAAACATATGGTTTAGTTCTTCAATTCTAATATTTCGGAACTCATTATGTCCAACCGCTATTATAATACAGTCTGCCTCTGTCACCTGATCTAATTTGACAAGTTGTACATTATATTCTTTTGAAGCCTCATCCTCATTTGCCCATGGATCAACAACGATAGGAGTTATTTCATATTGAGACAATCTTTTTATGATATCACTTACTTTGCTATTTCTGATATCTGGACAATTTTCCTTAAATGTCAATCCCAAAATTACAACTTTAGATTGCTTAGGAGTCTGACCCGCTACTATCATTTGTTTTATAGCAGCATCTGCTATATATGCCCCCATAGCATCATTTACAATTCTTCCATTTAAAATGATTTGACTATGATATCCCAGTTTCTCCGCTTCATATGTAAAGTAATACGGATCCACACCAATGCAGTGTCCCCCTACTAACCCTGGTCTGAAACCTAATGCATTCCATTTCGTGTTCATTCCATCTACAACTTCGTTGGTATCGATGTCCATTCTGTCAAAAACCATTGCCAGTTCATTCATAAACGCTATGTTTATATCTCTCTGACTATTTTCAACAACCTTTATAGCCTCTGCCGTTCTCAAATTAGAGACTGGATATGTTCCAACCTCTATAACTATATCATAAACATTCTTAATTACCTCTAAAGATTCTTTATCACACCCTGATACTATTTTTCTTATATTTTCTAATCTATGAATTTTATCACCTGGATTTATTCTCTCAGGAGAATATCCTATTTTGAAGTCTACCCCACATCTAAGTCCAGATTCTTCTTCCAAGATTGGAAGGCATACGTTCTCTGTA
The DNA here is from genome assembly GCF_003480225.1 of Clostridium sp. AM34-9AC. Taxonomy (NCBI): domain Bacteria; kingdom Bacillati; phylum Bacillota; class Clostridia; order Eubacteriales; family Clostridiaceae; genus Clostridium; species Clostridium sp. AM34-9AC. The sequence goes on along the minus strand of NZ_QUIU01000019.1, from coordinate 40,771 downwards.
CATCCCGGATATACCGTTGATTCATACACCACAATACTTCCTTTTGTCATATTTTTTCCAACAATCTTCGACGCACTAATAACCGGCGTAAGATCCGGTGTGTGATCCGTATTTACCGGAGTTGGAACTGCTACAATAATAAATTTTGCTTCGCTAATCTTCCTTTCATCCGAAGTAAATTCTACCTGTGTTTCCTTTATTTTGTCATTTCCTACTTCTAAAGTTGGATCTATGCCGTTTTTATAGAGTTCAATTTTTCTTTTATTTAAATCAAAACCTATTACCTTAACACCCTTTGACGCAAATGCCACAGCTATTGGCATGCCTACATATCCCAATCCAATTAATGCAACCTTTTCATCACCATTTACGATTTTATTATATAAATCCATTTTTTATCTCCTTTATTGTTTTGTGTCCACATCTACATTAACAAAAATCCGTTCATATTTTTGGCATATATACGGCCAGCTATACTCCTCTTTAATTCTTTTTTGAGCTTTTTCTCCCATTTCTTGAAGTTGTTCACTCTGAAATTTATCTACAGTGTCTATAAGTTCTGCCAAATCTCCCAGCCCTTTATTCCAATAGAGTGCTGCATCTTCAGCAACCTCTCTGTTAAATCCGACATCATACAATAGATTTAGTTTTGTAGATCCCAAAGCTTCAAGCAGTGACGGGTTAGTCCCCCCCACTTCATGGCCATGGAGATACCCATACGCATTCTCTCGTATCTTTTTCAGAAGTTCCGCATCATATACGGTTCCTACAAATTTAATTCTTTTATCACTTTTGTAGTTATACTTCTGTTGTAGCTGTTCCGCAAATTTAGGATTATCTGTTGCGATAATTACAAAATCTCTTTTCGTATTGCTCTTCATAAATTCACGAATCATTATTTCGTAATTATTTTCCTCTACAAAACGACTAATGCATACGTAATATGGTTGTACTATGTCGTTCTTCTTTAACCAGTCAACATACTTGGAATCGTCATCAGTCAATTTAGAAGGAGAAACGTCTGCTCCATATGCTATAAACGTGGTATTCGGCTTATATAATGAATATTCATCTCTTATATAAGTTTCAATATTTTTGCTATCACATACAACAAGATCCGCATTTTTGACAGCATATTTTTCTGAGATTTTCCAATATTTTCTAATTATATAATTCCACTTTCTTCGCCAATCTTCATGACCATCAGGGTTTTGATAAACAAGTCCTCCCTTATTGTGTATTCTTTTAACAAATCTTTTTTCAAACGGTCCCACTCTTGAAGCAAGAATATATACAATCGGTTCATGTACATCATTTTCTTCAATATGTTTACACACCCACTTAAGTGCACTAAGATCATAATATATCGCCTGTGCGGCTCCAATTTTTTCGGGCACCTTGATCAAAAAACATTGAGCATTACAATATTCAAATTCATTTTTTCCGGTTTTATGAGCTTCTGAAAGTTCCTCGACTTTCATGTGGCCTTGACCATTTGCCTTGCATGCCACATGATATCTTATTAATTTATTATTTTTGTGTTGCTGAAGAAGATTTCTTACAAAAGACTCATAGCCTCCATACATTCCAATTGACTTTGATCCAACAATATATACATCCCGTATTTTGCCCTCTTTTACATCCTGCACATTGTTTTCTTTTTCCATTTTTTATTCTGTGCTCTCCTTTATTCCTTTGTAGTAGATGTCCAAGTTATTTTGATCCCTTTCCAAATAACACTACCCAAATCGTCTGTATTAGTATTTTCATGTCCTGTTTTAATGACCATTCATCTATGTATTTCAAATCTAGTTTTACGACATCATCAAAATCTTTAATATCACTTCTTCCACTGACCTGCCACATCCCTGTAAGTCCAGGAGTAATACTTAATCTTCTACGATAGTAAATATTATATTGTTCAAATTCATCCACTGTCGGCGGTCGGGTTCCTACCAGACTCATGTCTCCTTTTAATACATTAAAAAACTGTGGCAGCTCATCAATACTGGTCTTACGAATAAATTGTCCTACCTTCGTAATTCTGGGATCATTATCCATTTTGAACATCAATCCCTTGACTTCATTCTGAGCCATTAGTTCTTTTTTTCGTTCTTCTGCATCAATGTACATAGAGCGAAACTTGTACATTTTAAAACGTCTTCCATTTTTCCCAATTCGCACCTGTGAGAAAAAGACCGGTCCTTTAGATTCCAGCTTAATAGCCAACGCAACAAAAGGAGTAAACACTAACGTAATTAATACGCCTACGCTTCCTCCTACAATATCCATCAGCCTCTTAATCATCATTCGGCGATAATCCATTTCTGTCATAACATAGGTCATCACAGGCATTCCCGCAAACTTCCCTACACTATTGCATGGAATTTCAAACCCGAACTGCTCCACACAATTATGACATACAATTCCCATCGCAAGAAAGGACTGAACCAAAAGTTCCAGTTCCTGATTATTCATATGGGGGCAGTATAAAAGTACAACATCTACAGCACTCTGCCTTGCCACATCAATGACATCTTCTTCCTTCGCCACAACTTGAACGCCATGAATATTTTCTCCTACACGATCTTCATCTACCAATGCTATAGCACTGATTTCATAACTCCATGCCGCATCTGTCTCAATCTGCTTCATGACATGTTCTGCATCTTTTCCCGAAGTAACTATCATTACTTTGTCACTACTGCGACTCTTACTATAGTAACGACGCATATAGCTCTTAAAGGCGATTCGAACTATATAAGTTACTACAGTATTAATCACAACAAAATAGCCTAATAATAGTCTGGAAAATTCCAATTCTAAGCGAAAAGCATAAATATATGCGCCTGTTGCCAGAAAAAGAATCACATTATAGCGTACTACCCTTAGCAATTCATAATAATACCCTCTCTGGAAAAAGTGCTTATATTCATTTGTAAAGAAATTGTTTAGCATACAAATCAATAGAAATGGCAAATAAATCTGAGCAATTTCGCGATTTCCTAACGGAGATTCCACCCCATAAAATCGTATCATGTATGCCAATCCATACGATACCGTAATGCAGACTACATCTAGTAGAAACAAACCATAGCTTTCTATAATCTGATATTTTTTATTGTAATTATTCATGTAATGCTTTTCTCCCTTTAAAAAGAAGTTGAGCAAAATAAATTAATGGCAAATTCCACAATACGCTAAGTGGTAATAGTTCCATATATCCATATATAGCCATAGTGCCTAATGCAATGGTTACATAATATTGCCCTTTGAAGTTACAATACCACATCCCTGCCACATATGCAACCAAGCATAAAACTAACAAAATCCATCCATAGTTAAATAAAGTATGAAAGTACATACTGTCAAAAGGTCGTCCTGGTATATGTCCTAACAGCAATGTCCACACTTCACTATATACTTCATTTATAAATCTAACTCTTCCTGTAAGTATCTTATTGATCCAGGCTGAAAAATCAGAGTTTCTTTGTGCTAACGGCGGTATTATCAATGTAATGCTCATCAGAACTACTGGTATAAAGGTGATTAATCTTAAATACATTTTCTCCCATGAAAAATGTTTCATCACCCAATACCCTATTATCATAAAGCATAAAACAAACCACACCACCAATCCCGTTCTACAGATCATAAATTTATATGCAACTATTAAGATCATAGTTTCAATCACATAAATATACCACTTGAGTCGTTCTTGATATACAATAACAGTTAATAGTAATATTACAAAAATATTAGCAAACGCCATATTTGCACTGTAGTAGCCATAACAGTATATTTCTAACAAATCTCCATTTTTAGGTAATATTACTAATTCATTTTCAATCACTCCGGTCGCTACCAGCGTAAGTGTCCCCACCGTCAGCACCGCCTTTTCCCACAGTGCATATTTCATCACCTTATCCAGGTTCACATTCTTTGCTCCAAAGATTGCCATAACCGTAAGGATCAGTGTTTTTTCGCCGTTTCGGAGAAAGTTCACACCGAAAAGCAGCGTCAATACGGCCATAATTGCAATCTCCTGCCATGTAAAATCCGTTACCGCCATTTTTAATAGCAGAAACAGCATTGCCGCAGCAAATACATATAAATAGATTCTGTCATCCGAATTAATCCCCATAGAATTCATTCCTGTCATAGGGAGCAGGAACAGCATATAGAATACTTCCTGATAGTTTGCCAACTTTTTTCGTAATTCCAACATATTATTTTCCCTTCATAAATTTGTTTTCCACCAATGTATCAATCATTATCTTTATATTTCAAAAAGCCACCTTAATCGGTAGCTTTTTGTAATTATATCATCATTCGACTTATTTATTACTCCCTTGGCATCTCTAGTCTAACCTTTTTACATTTGAAATATCGGATCAATAAATTCATAGGTATCAATCGGCAATCTTCCACCGCTTTTTCTCAATAGTTCATAACCGTCATATTCTTCTATGCCAATCTTATAATTTCTCTATTTATAACTAACCACTATTATAGCATTTTGTAATATAGATAACAAGATTCCCCTCTTATTTCTGCTAATCAACTTCTGTCTCTCAAAATCTAAAACATTTCCATTTTCACATCATGCTGTTTTAGCCATCTTACAAAATAGAATAGCATTACTCCTGCATAAGCCGGATATTGTTCACAGTTTTGCAGATTTTCGACTTTTCTTTTTACTGCACTGATTGCAGCACTTCTTGATTTCCCTTTCACAGCTTTCTCTATAATCTTTTTGCAGCTTTCATACACTGCTTTCCTTCCCTCAATCAGCCCAGATGAAGGTTTATTTAACCACAATACACTTTCCAATTCTTTTGTAATCTGTTCTACTACTTCTTTAGGAAACGCACCTTCTAAATCAAATCCTATTTCTCCATTGCTGACATAATATATTTTTCTCATCATTGCAGGATTACGAGGATCGATTTTAATGATTGTAGAAGCTTTACTCTCATCACAACAAGAATATACTTCCCCATTGCTCTGATCTTTCCCGGCGCATACCGCTAAAAAATTATTATAATCAAGTGCTTCGCTTTTGCTTAAACTTAATGGATACCAATGCTCTATTTTCGTTGAGGAATGAGAATTATCAATTTTCCGCATACAATACGCGCATAATCCATGTTGCTCCGCCAAAGTCAATCTTCTCAATTCGTCGGAGTTAAGTTTTCCAAACATTGTGCGCAGGCTTGACGTATATTTGCTCTTTTGTTTTTTATCTTTGGGCGGAATTTCAGGAAGTTTTTTCCATTCTTCGCTGCTCTTCTGTTGTGAAATTTCTTCAATAATACTATGAGAAGGAGTTCTCTTTTGTATATATATCATTTTATCACCCGTTTAAAAAATCGCTAAATCATAATCAGCCTGTGCTCCAATAACAAAGGGATTATCCTTTCCAAAAAGTTTGATCATTTCCTGCAATATATCATATGCCATTTCAAACTTTTCATCTGATAATGCTCTATCAAATGCTCTGATCTTTTCCGTTGCCTCTGGCAGCATATCAACACTATCCTGTCGAGTAGTAAGCACAGAGTTAATAGGATATGCATAAGCTGATTCTTTTCTAATAGCCTCCGTACAATTTACTAATTGAATTAAATTTGCATCTTTATTTGACGCAATAATGACCGGAGAGTGCGTTGCAACAATAAACTGAATTTGGGGGAAATTTTCCTCCAAAACATTTAAAATTTTCCATTGCCATTTGGGATGCAAATGCATATCAATTTCATCAATCAGCACAATTCCTTCCGCATTTACCGATGTATCAATTTCTGGATTTAGCAATGCGATTCTAAAAGTAATGTCCATTACCATCCACAGTAACGATTGATATCCTGCGCTCCAATAGCCTAACGGATAATCCTTTCCATTTTCTACATAAGTTACTGTTCCATGGGTCGCAGAGTATCTAATTTCCGGCACTTCTTCCAGATCGTTCATTTTTTGCATAATTCTGGATACCGTAGAATTAAAGAACTCATATTCCGGCATCTTTTTTTTCTGCAAAGCCTGCTCATATGCCATTTTTTTAACCCATTCAATAATACTGTTTTTATCAATCATGCTGTCCAAACATCCAACGTATCCACATCGTCTGTCATCCAGCATGTTTTTCTGAGTTTTTCCAAAGTCGGAACGTTTTGCAGCAACCACTCGAGAAATTCCCATATACATCAACACAGGAAGATTGCTTCCGTTTTTTTCCGTAAGTTCTTGTGCATACCCGCTTATCTGTCCACTTACTGTTCTCGTTCTCCCCTTACCACTTCGGTCAGTACGGGTACGGCTGCCAGAGTAAGTTTTTCCACCTAAATTCAAATCAAACAATATATTAGGGGAATAATATGTTTTCTGTTTTGACGCTCCGGCAATAATCTCAACTTCTTCCCGGAAATCGTCTTGCTGAATCCCCACAGAAAGAATTTTAGGAACCCCCAGCAAATAACTGCCAAGTGCAACAACCATTGCCTCTAATGCTGTCGTTTTTCCCATACCATTATCGCCAATCAAAATATTTATTCCTGGTTTCAAATCTAATTCTAATTCTTTGATTCCCCTAAAATTTTGTATTTTAACTGATTCAAAATGCATATGCAATATCCTCTTCTTTCCCAAAATCAATCAAAATGACTACTTTAGTATAACACAGGCAAATATTCTCATCAATATCCATAAATTCTCTGCAGTAGCGCCACCGTCTCCCGCATATCCGTTGTTTCTTCATATTCCGAATCGTCCGCGGTTTCGGCGATCCGCTTCATTTCCCGGAATAGTCTCTTCTGTTCGTTCCGAAGATCTCTGGACTGGGCATAGCGCAGGCTGGATACGAGAAGTCCGAAATATCCCTCCCGGAACTCTATGTCCTCCGGGTACAGCTCCATCCATTCTTTGGCGTGGCGGATCACGGTGTCCGGTGTCTTGCGGTAGTCCGCTGTCTGCATGTAATACGCCTGGCTCACGCTGACATACGCCATTCGAATTAATTTGGACTGCGGAAACGTCTTCAGATGCTGCTGTATCGTTTCATAGGTTTGTGCTTCCACTTTTTCACGTTTCGCCGCAATGTTGGCTATGCATAGGCTCTCGGCTTCTGCCGCTTCACAGATATTTTGCTTCCCACATATAGTATGTGTCAGATCCTCCAGGCGCTGCAATCCTGAAACATCCCCTTTTCTCGTCAGGTATTGAATGGCCTCTCTGGCTGTTTCCATGGACAGCCGGCACATTCTCTCCGGGTATTCCCACTGGGCGAGAAGTTCGCCGATCTTCTCCCATTCGGGCTGCAGATCTGCTTTCCTGTCTTCGTACAGCTTCAGGTGCTGTAGTCTAGCATAATTGTTGCAGCAGAATTCGCCGATTTCCAGGACTTCCTGCAGTTCTTTTGCTAATTCCGTGCATTTGTCCAGGAACAGGCTGTATTTCTCCACTTGTTCCGCGTTATGCAGTCCTACACCGTAGGCCTCCAGAATATCTATGGCTTCTTTTCGGAAGCTTATTTTCTCTGTGGTTTCCTGCAAATAGGTCACGAAGCGAGAGCTGCTTTCGAATAACCGCTCCATATCTCCTCGTTCCGTCAGCGTAATGGCGATTCTTCTCCATACTTCCAGTGCATACTTGTAGAAAAACGGTTCGCTCTGCAGCAGAACGTCTTCTACAGCTCGCAGGTCCTTCACTGCCCGCAGATCCGGCAGCAATCCCATATAATATTCAAAGTAATTCAGCACTTCCGCCGGCGGCGTGATTGCCAGTTTCTGTAGCTTCCGGTTATCCGGCCAGTCTTCCAGTGCCAGCGTAATAAAATGAGCCAGTCCCAACACAGAATTCGCTCTTGCCAGTCTGGCGAAGCGTTCGATATCTCTTTCATTGATTGCATACGATACGATATATTCTTTGATGATATCCGGGAAGACCGGTTCCACGATCCATGCATACGACGGTAATGCAGCAATTCTTTTGCATTCAGCCTCATGGAGTTCCTGTGCTCTTCTTTCTTGTTCCAGCGTTGCAGCGCCGGCATTGACCAGCATCCAGAGATACATTTCCTCTGGGTTGGCATCCAGTTTTGCGTAGGCTACCATATATGCGAACCGCTCATCCTCATCTAAGCTTCGGATGACCTCCGCCGCCTCTTCATTTCTGTTTTCTTCCAGTTTGGCCGGATCGTTCAGCATTTCCACGATGGAATCTTCCTCTTCGGTCTCCACCGGTTCATCCATCCGCGTATACAGATCCAGGAACAAATTTTCCGCCCCGGGACGTGCACTTTTCTCATCAAAATATTGGGTCAGTTTCCGGCAGTCTTCACTCAGATAGTCATCTCCATATCTGTCGGTAAGGTTAAATTCACCGATAGCACAGGCCACCGCCAGGACACGCAGGTAGGAATCCACCAGTTCTTCCTGCCCCAGTAGGACTCCCCAGCGCTTCTTTTCCTTGTTCAGATATTCTGACAAAAGTTCTTCCGTGGAATTCAGCTGGATATGCCCCTCTTTACTGATCCATACTTCGATATACACACTCAGATACAGCGGACGGTCACAATCTGCCGCCATGGATCCGTGATATGATTTCTGTATTTCTTCCGCCGTATTTTGTCTGTAATCACTGCAGTGCTCAATAAATTCTGTCTTTTCCAGCAGGGGAAGATAGCTTTCCAGATAGTTTTCCGTATAAATCAGTTCCTCCTGCTCTCCCAGTGCTGTCAGACACAGTGCCTGTTCTCTGTAGCTTCCGGCTTCAAATTCCAGTCTTGCATCGGGGACCATCTCCCGTTTCAGGCGGATCAGCCAGTCATCCTCTGTGGTTCGTTTCCGGCGCTCCAACAGGAGAATTCTAAGTTTAAAAGGCGTATTTTCGAAAGCCGTAAGATAAGCCGCAATGGTATCCGCACACGCTTGCTCCTGCCCCAGTACATAATCGAAGATCACAACGGTATCTGTAAAAGGCCGGAACTGCCACACTGCATCCGCTTTCTTTTTTGCAAAATAACCGAACCAGTGGGAGGGCATTTTCCGCAGCCATTCCAGCGCCAAGCGGCTTTTGCCCATACCGCCCTCCCCAAGAATCGTCCACCAGGAGAACTTCTTGTCCTCTTCCAGGAAATGATACAGTGCTGTCTGCTCGGTCTCTCTGCCAATAAATTTCAGGAATCCGTTGGTAAAATGCATTCTGCCGAAAGCCGATGTTGCCTTTCTGCTCTCCCGATAAGGATTCACAGAAATCAGCTCTTTTAATCCACTTCTTCGTTGCAGCCGCAGCAGTGCCAGCTCTTTCAGGAATTCCGGTAGATCCGTATATTCGTCCCCATAGGGAATGATTACCGCGTTGCCCGGCAGCAGTGGTGCCGTATCTCCCTTTTTCATCAGGTAAAAATAGGGGATGTCGAATGTTTCTAATTTTTCCGCCGCAAAAGACAGAAATCCCGCCAGATTCGGGTCTTCCACAGTTCCACCGCAGCCGACGATTATGATCGGATAGGTGCTGAGAAGATTCTGGATAAACTGCGCTCCGCTGTTATCCAGAATGCTCTGGTACTGGGAGCCGTCCGCGATGATGTCATCCACCCCGTTTTCCTTATCATATCTTCCATGCAGATGGATCACACGGTTCGGGCTTTTTCCCCGGATCACAGAGAGGATATCCGCCGGTGTCGTATAAGAGATCCCAGGGTTTCCTACCGATTCCTCGATCAGCATATCATAATTTGTCGTTGTGATCAGATCTCCCGCACGCCAGATCTTCTGTAATACCTCCATGAGAATCTGATTGACAGGATGTACCGATGCGATGGTCTGATCCATAAAATTTTGATAGTTTCCTGCCGCTTTTAATCCCGCCAGCAGATAGGTAGCCGCATCGATCAGTTCCGACGTTGTCCATCTGCCGATTTTTTGCTCCAGTTCGGTCTGTTCCGCAGCCGTCAGATACTCTTTCCCGGCCAGAAGCCACTTTGTCCAACTCAGCTGATGAGCTCCCAGAGACATGGATGCCCCTGCGCCGCATAAATATACGATTTTTTCGCTGTCTGTCACTGCGGATATCAGCTGTGGATACGCTGCAGCCGATATTACGGGCATCTCATGCACCTCCTTGTCTCATTATTTTCTCACTTTATTTTTCACCAGCATCCAGTAATATTTCATTTCCTCACTTCTGCCATACAGCAGGAAAAATACCGCGTGGAACAGGATCACGGCCACGGTTCCCGAAGCCAGCAGGTTCGGGATCGGGCTCCATCCGGCCATCGGGCGGATGCACAGTTCCGTCATTCCGAGGATTCCCAATAGTACCAGCAGATGTCGCAGTGTCTGTCCCACATATTGGCCATAGCCCATACCGAAGAGTGGTTTGCACACATATTTCGGGTAACTGTAGAGGTAGACTACCAGGCTGCTCAGGATCGTGCCGAGGAATACTCCTGCTGCCCCCATCAGCTTGGTGAGCACAATGGATACCGTCAGGTTCACAACAGCTTCCACCAGAGGGATCCTGCGGTCTTCATGGAAAATGCCTGCTGCCTCCTTAAAAGTATTCACCGAGGCCCGCATTCCCTCCATATAGAAATTCACCACCAGTACAAACAGCACGGTCTTATCAAACAGGAAGTCCCCTCCCAGCCACAGTGTTACCATCGGCTGCAGCACGGCGTACATTCCCACTGCCACGCAGCCGAAGCACCAGAAATTGATAAAGTCGATCTTCCGGTATACCTCCCGATTTCCCTCCCGGTTGCTGTCTAACAGGAAGTTGCCCACACTGTTGGTCAGGGTCTCGAAGATCCGATTCAACAGGGCTGTGATACCGCCGATGATCAGATGATAGTTTGTATAGAGGTTCATAACTCCCAGTCCCAGAACGCCGGTAATCACGATACTGTCGCTTCCGGTGACCAGCATTTTTCCCAGTTTATGGCACAGCAGACCTTTTACCTTGGTCACGATATCCGTCTTGACCTCTTCCGGGACCGGTGCCACCTCTTTTTCCCGGGTAAAGGGATATTTTTTGCTGATATACAGGGAGATCAGCAGGTTGGATACCACCTTCCCCATAGTCTTCACAATGAGAAACAGGATAAAATTGTGGAATGCCACCAGCACATAGACCTGCAGAGCATTCTGTACCAGATACGTAACAAAATAGATGGTATCCGGGATATAATTCATCATGTCCGCGTAGAGCAGTGATTTCTTATATGCCAGAAAATAAGAACACAGGCAGTCCACCAGGAACAGGGCATAGATCAGATAAATGCTGTCCGGGATCTCCACATCCCCGACCAGCATCGGCAGGAACAGTCCTACTACAACGCCGATCAGAAGCACTACGCCGGAGATCACTATGTAACATTTCTTGTAAAAATGCAGCAGTGTATTGATCTTCGCCGTATCCCGTTCTGCCACCGGCTGATACATATGGTAGATAATGGCAGTTCCGATCCCCAGATCCGCCAGCGACATCATGGAAATAATACTGCTGAACAATCCGTTGATGCCGTTATAATCCCCGCCCATGGTAGAGACCAGCGCTTTCTGCACGATAAAAGCCGTGATCAGGATGATGGCGTTGGTGCCTACGGATGCTATGACATTGATGATTGATTTCTGGGTTCTCTTCATGAACGATTTCCTTTTTGCGTAAGTATCCTGTTATGTTCTGCCGCCATATTTTCTATGGTGTAGCTCTGGATCCTGTCGATGGCACGGGCAGACATTTCTTCTCTGCGTTCCGAAGACTCTGTCAGCGCAAGCAGTGCCTTTTTCATCTGTTCCCGATCCTCGTTGACCACAATGTAGCCTTCCTCTCCGTTTCGGATCAGTTCCAGTGCGGCAATGCAACGGTCTGTGCTGATCACAGGGAGTCCTGCTGCCATGGCTTCGTTGATCACCAGTCCCCAGATATCCTCCCTGGTGAAGAGTGCAAAAATATCCATGGCCCGGAAGAATTTCATCAGCCGGTCTTTCGGCATGAAATCCAGGAAATGAACATTCTGCAGATGATTTTCCTCACAGATCGCCAGGTATTCCTGCGGAGGGGTTCCCCCGACGATATAGACTCCTGTATTTTCCGGCAGGTCCTTACAGCAATGTAACAACAGATCCATGCCTTTCCGGGGGATGAACTGTCCCACGGATATAACAGCACATTCCTCCGCAACTCCGAATTCCTCTTTCCACTGCTTTTTCTCTTCCGCGGTCAGTTTCTCTGTCAGGCAGTCGGCCTTTTTCACAGAAGTAAAAGGATATCGGATAATATTTTCCGGTTTTGCTCCATAAGTCATGCAATACCGGTCGAATTCCTTTGAGCTGCTGAGGCATTTTTCTGCCGCTCTGATAATATAACGTTTTAATGTTGCTTTCACACCGGAAGCCTGCCCTGCAAATCCCCCGTCTCCTTCATAATAGTACGGAATCTTCCTATGTTGCAAAGTATATGCCGCCAATAGTGCCGTAGGAGATGCCAATACTGTCAATACCACAATATCATACAACCCCTTCTGTAAATGTTTTACGATCTCCGGGCAAAACGCAGTATCTGCACTCATTCGCCGGCCTTTTAATATGATTCCCTCAAAGGTATCAAAACAATATTTTTTCCATTCTTCACTTCGTTCTGTTGAAGCATCCGTTTCAAACAGTGCTGTCAGTTCACAATATTTTCCCAGTTCGTTATAAAAGTCTACTTTATACGGAGACGGGATATTGGTTATATATAATACCTTCATCTTTTTTCCTCATAGACAGCCAGGACTTCCTGTCCAAATCTTTGCTTTGAAAAAAATGTTACTGCTTCTTCCATTTCCCCGCTAATACCTTTTTTTCTGCATTCACGAATAACCTTTTCAATCTCCGCTAAGTCCCCTGTCACTATGGTTCCGGCTCCTTTTTTCACAACTTCCGCGCATGCTGTATCGGCATATACAATCGGCCAGGTGCCGCATGCCATAGCTTCTGCCACCGTCAGGCCAAACGTTTCCTCTCTGCTTGGATTTACAAATACATCTGCCGCCGTATAAATCTGTGCCAGTTTTTCGGGGGTATCCGTCCTTGGCAGGCCTAAAACATTTGCTGGCAAAGAAGCGAGCTGCCCTTCGCTAAGTCCGACCAATACAATCTTATATTCCTCCCCCAGTCTGTCAGCCAATGCCAAAAATGTAGAAAGCCCCTTTCTCTCTACCCACACGTTGGCAACTCCCAGAACCACAAATTTATTCTCCAGATGATATTTTTTACGGAAATCGCTTGGTGTCGGCCGGTATATATCGAGATCAATTCCATTATAAATCACCCGAACCGGATAATCCTTCAGGAAGCTCTCTTTCACCCTTTCTGCCAGCCAGTAAGAGGGAACCAGCAATGTCATATCTTCTATTCCGGTAAACGCTTCCTTCTTCCTGAGATAATTCTGTCTGGAACGGTCTATTCCCATGCTGGCCGGATATTGACGGGTCAACGGACAATGATGACATTTTTCCTTCCATTTATTGCATCCTGCCTGTTGAAAGTGTACACAATGCCCTGTAAAAGGCCAACAGTCATGCAATGTCCATACCACTTTTATCTTTTTCTGTTTCAAATATCGAAACAGCAGTTCTATATTGATGTAATATCCATGCAGATTGTGTAAATGGACAACATCGGGATGATACTCCTCCACTTTTTTCAGGAATTCTATTGTTGCACGACGGGAAGCAAATCCCTGAGCGTCCCAAAGTCTTGTTGCCATCGCATGCATCCTGCAATCTTGCATTGATCCGATTTCTATCGTCTTCCTGCCCCCCGGATCATTATGAAATTTATGTTCTCCATAAGCAATCATACAGTCATGTCCACCGCTCACCGCAGTATCGTACAAATCTGTGACAATACGTCCGGTTCCGGTCACACCGCATACAGAATTAATCTGTAATATCTTCATTGTAAGCCCCGTTTCTCTGATTTCTGACGATTTAATTTACTGATTTATTATCCCAGAATCATTTTTGCCGCTTCAATAGCTACACATTCAATCAGATACCACCTGCTATACCCATTAATACGATAACAGTACAGGTATCTGTCCCGGATCCGCTTCTTCGCCGCTTTCAGATCCTTGTGATTGCTAGCACCGCCCATGTGGAAATTCGCCAGCACCTGATCCACGGTGACAATCTGTCTGCCCAGCTTCCGCATCTGGAGGAAAAATCCATAATCGTCATGAATTCCCAGCTGGCGGAAAGGATATTTCTTATAGCACTCCGCTTTTACGAAAGTCGTGGGGTGGTTCCAATCTCTGGAAGTCTGGAATTTCCGGGTTCTTGCCTTTTTCACAAAGGTACTTCCATCTGCTTTGTGCATCCGGATATTGGCATACATGAGGTCACATCCCGTCTTCCGGAATGTCTCTACCGCTGTCTGGACCGCCTCCGGCTCGTACCAGTCATCACTGTTGATAATGCCGATAATGTCTCCGGTAGCATTGCGGATTCCTTTATTCATGGCATCGTAGATCCCGCCGTCCGGTTCGCTGAGGACATGATAAGTGATTCCTCTGCTCTCCAGCGCCGTCCGATAGGATTCCGCAATCTCTACGGTCCGGTCCCTGCTGGCGCCGTCTATGATCCAGTATTCGATGTTTGTATAGGTCTGTGCCAGTACGGATTCTATCGTATGAGCCAGTGTCTGCTCACTGTTATAGGACACCGTGATAATACTGACCAGGGGTTCTTTTTTCTCTTTCTTACCGGCATTCCGGGCAATGGTTAATGTTCCGAAAGCCTTCCTTGCCAGTTTTCCCGGCTTTCCCGGAAGATAAAACGCCATTTTAACGAAGGGATTCATCCATCCGGCGTGAAATATGTGTCGTCCGGAGGCCTGTGCCAGTTCGAAGACCATATCCGGGGTACTGCGGTAAGCATCCTCCTGGGGCCAGAAGAGTCCGCCCTCTCCGGACTCCGCCAGTGTCCGCAGATACTCACACAAATGGTCGATCCGTAGCACACTGCGCTCATTGTGGTAAGTCGGAAACAAGGGCAGCTTCTGTGCCATTTTAACCAATGTCCTATAATTTCCCTTGCAGCCGGGGCCGTAGATCATGGGGAGGCGTAAAATTGCCAGCCTTGTCCCTGTGGACGCTTCCGCCGCAAACAATCCCTGCAGCTTCTGTTCCGCCTGCCATTTGCTGTCTCCATAAAAATTAGAAGGTGCCGGCTTCGTATCCGCCGTGATCCGGACCGGCTTCCAACTATTGCTGCTGTCTCCGTAGACAATGATACTGCTGAAGTAGATATACTGTGCAACCCCGTCTGCAATAGCTTTGCTGGCTGCTTCCACGGCCAGATCACAGTTGACAGCATAGTATTCCTTTTTCTGCTCCTCTGTGAGACTACTGATATCCGCATGAGCTTTTCCGGTGACATTCAGCACACTGTCGTACCCGGACCAGTCCCTGTTTTTCCAGTCGGTTCCCCTCAGACTGACAATATCTGTCTGATATTGTCCGGGATATTTTGTTGTAAGGTAATTATGAAAAGAAGTGCCAATATAGCTATTGGCACCCAGAATCAGTATTTTTTTCATTTTTTATCGGAATTCTCCTTATGCATTTTCATGCTCCCGGTGCCGCCTTCCACGACACCATCCTGCCTGAGTACGCTTACAAAGGTACCGAAAAAGCAGCGAAGGTCCATACCCAGACCATATTTTTTCACATACTCACCGTCCAGCTTTGCCTTGACGGGAATCTCCAGTTCATCTCTGCCGTTGATCTGTGCCCAACCGGTGAGCCCGGGAAGCACATCATTGGCTCCGTATTTATCCCGCTCTGCGATCAGATCATACTGGTTCCAGAGAGCCGGCCGCGGCCCCACGATGCTCATATCTCCCTTGAAGATATTGAAGATCTGCGGGAGCTCATCCAGACTGGTGCGACGCAGAAATTTTCCGGTTCTGGTAATATACTGCTCCGGGTTGCTCAGCATATGGGTCGGCATATCCTTCGGCGTGTCCGTCCGCATAGTCCGGAACTTATAGATCTGGAAATGACTCTTATGGATGCCTACCCGTTTCTGGGTAAACAGGATTGGTCCGGGAGAATCCAGTTTAATGGCAATGCACAGGAGCAGAAGGATTGGTGACAATACAAGAATACCAATGCCGCTTAACAGGACGTCAATGGTTCTCTTTATCGGTGTATAAGTACGGATCCGCTTCTGCGTTGCTGTCGTCATGTATCTTCTCCCTTCGTGTTGCTCTTGCCCTGTTTCCCTGCCCGGAAACCATTCGTACTACTCTTATTAGGATGGGGCCATCGGCTACTCCTCTGCCGGGTGGTAGGTGGTTACAATTTTTTCCACCGCTGCCCGGATGTCACTGGTCTCATCCATAGCCTCCCGTTCCAGTTCCACCAGCTGGCTGCGGAACACTTCTTCATCGAATTCAATGGGTTTGCCGATGAAGATCATCTTATTGGCTGTTTCCTTCAGTCCTTCTTCATTCATCAGCAGTTCCTCATACATTTTTTCACCGGGACGTAAGCCCGTAAATACGATCTGAATATCCTCCCCGACACGATAGCCGGACAGTTTGATCAGATTCGTGGCCAGATCCAGAATTTTCACCGGTTCTCCCATATCCAACACGAAGATCTCTCCGCCCCTCGCATAGGCTCCCGCCTGAAGTACCAGAGATACTGCTTCCGGAATCGTCATAAAATACCGGATAATATCCGGGTGGGTCACAGTCACGGGACCACCCTCGACAATCTGTTTCTTGAACAGCGGGATCACGCTGCCGTTGCTCCCCAGTACATTACCGAACCGGACCGCCACATAATTGGTCCGGGAGTTGCGGTTCATGGACTGGATCAGCATCTCACAGAGCCGTTTGGAAGCACCCATGATATTCGTGGGATTTACCGCCTTATCCGTGGAGATAAGTACGAATTTATCCACTCCGTACCGGTCTGCTGCCTGTGCTACCTTATAGGTACCGAATACATTATTTTTAATAGCCTCGTGTGGGCTGTCCTCCATGAGCGGCACATGTTTATGTGCAGCTGCATGATACACGATATTCGGTCGATATGTCTCGAAAATGCTGTCAATACGCTCTTTGTTACGCACAGATGCGATCAGTACCACCAGATCCAGCTCCGGATACTTGCGGATCAGCTCCTGTTGGATGTCATAAGCATTATTTTCATAGATATCCAGGATGATCAGCTGCTTCGGATGATGGGCTGCCAGCTGTCTGCACAGTTCACTTCCGATGGAACCGCCGCCTCCGGTCACCAATACCACCTTGCCGCCGACATGTCCCAACACTTCTTCCGTATTGATACGGATCGGTTCTCTGCCCAGCAGATCCTCGATCTCCACTTCTTTCAGACTGGATACCGAGACATCTCCGTTGATCAGCTGATAGGTTCCGGGAATGGTCCGCAGTTTGCAGCCGGACTCCTTGCAGATATCCAGAATTTCTTTTCTCGTCTGCACACTGGCAGAAGGAATTGCGAAGATGATCTCATCAATACTATATCGTCCCACAGCATCCAGAATACTCTCTCTGCCGCCAACGATCGGCACGCCACGCATAAGTTTACCGTGGCATCCGGGCTGGTCATCGATAATGCACTTGGCCCGCATGCTTAAGTAACGGCTGTTCTCGATCTCCTTGAGGATCATGTCACCACCGGCTCCTGCGCCGATGATCATGACATTGACACAATGTTCCTTGCCCAACAGGTTCATGCGTTTATTATTGATCAGACGTAAGATACGATAGCCGAAACGGATACAGCAGATGGCCAGTGTCAGCAGGAAAAAATACAATACTGAATAGCTTCTGGGCATCCGGTTGTCTGTAAATTTGCAATAGACGAACTGCGCCAGTGACGCGCAGGCAGTTGCCCCCACGATATTGACCAGTTCATTGGCACTGGCATAACGCCATACGCTGCGGTACAGTTTCCATATTACGAAAAATATCAGAGTTCCTATAATATTCGGGATCAGGAGGTTTTCACAATGTTTAAAAAATAGAGGATCAATATCCTGAAAAGAAAAATCATACCGAATATACAATGCTGCAAAGGATACCAGCAATATGGACATAATATCCATGATCACCAATGCAATGATCCTTTGCAGAGGAACTTTTGAATTGTATTTATTCTCCATCACAGATTGCCTTTCTCCAAGCGATGAACAACAGGGTGATCGTCAGACTGGATACTCCCCAGGAATACTCCAGCAGGCCGAATGCCACCGGAATCAGCACGAATAACTGTGCCGCTGCTGCCGCAGGATCTTTCTTTTCCGCGTAGGTCTTGCCCAGCCTTATCAGAGACCACAGCGCCAGAACTGCAAATACGATCATCATCGGAACGCCGAAGTCCGTACCGTATTGCAGGAAAATGTTGTGTGCATGTCCCACCCAGTAGTGCTCGTGCAATTGGAATCCCTGTTCGGAATAGGGATGTCCCGTCAGATTCAACTGGCTGATATAATATTTGTAAATGGTGCTTCGCACCAACAGAGTATCCGTATCCTGATCCGACCGCAATACCGGAATCTTGTTCGCCGGAATCTCGGTCTGTGCTTCTGCAGCTTCTGCCTTCATGGCAAACGGAGAATGCTCCAATGCATTCTCAAAAGTTTCGAAAATTCTGCCCAGAGCGGCATCCAGATATTCATCGATATCTACGAATTTTTCCGAGTTCCAGGGATCCCAGGAATGAACCTTTCCCTCGCTCCACTCTCCCCAAAACCATACCGGATGATGGAACACCGGCGGCAGATATCTGGTAGCGCTGAAGCAGATGGGAAATGTCAGAATCACGCACAATGACAGTGCCATCAGATTCTTGAACCATTTTTTATAACTTTTCAGTTTACAGATCATCCACAGGAAGCCACCGATCATCAGAACCGCCACCACCCATCCGGTGCGCCCTATGGTCAGCAGTTCGAACGTTAACACCACACCGGCCCCCAGCCAGTAGTACAGGCAGATCCATTTGCTGCACCGGTTTTTCGTCACATACAGGATTTTGGCAAAGACTGCTGCCAGTACTTCCAGGTAAAACAGGGCATTCAGGTTCGGGTTGTTATACATTCCCTGATATCTTACGCTGTCATAAGGCCGGAACACACAACAGAATCCCTGAAACACGAAAAATCCCAGTATGATACCGTTCAGGCATCCCTGAAACAGATCTTCTCTTTCCTCGGCGGTATAATCTGTCAGATAGAAACAGCCGAACATCACCAGATAGCAGAGCGGCCAGATGTAATCGCTTCTGGAGAAGATCATCAGAAACATCATCACTCCCCACACTGCCAGAAATTTCTTCTCAAGGACAGGATATTTTTTCTCAACGGCCACACGGATCACCGTATGGATCAGGGCATAACCGGTCAGGAACACTGCCAGCGCTGCCGACACTCGACCGTTCACAAAAGGATCAAACGAAGTTACTCCCACTACATAGGCAATCCCCACAGCTCCACCCAGAATCGTCCAGAGCAGATAAGGAAGCTTATGTGCCCTGATCTCTCCCCATTTGCAGTGGGACAGCAGTATCACTGCCATAATGCTGCCGGTCATATTGCGGAAAGTCTCAATATAGCCCTCTCTGCCGGAACCGGTCTTGGTTCGCTGATCGATCAGGCAGAACATGAAAAAGCAGAGGGTATATACTATCCTCTTCCATGACCATATATGAAACGTCTTGCCCTTTATTGAAAAGTCCATTTTGCTATCCTCATTTTCTTTGCTGTCATTGCATACTCTTCTATATTTTAAACAATTTGCGGTATAAGTACAAGCTTTTCTTTATCGGTCCATAAATTCTCATTTTCATTAAAGTATTTCCAAATCTGAAAGGCACCGATATTCCACCGATGCCTTCGCTACAACGCAATATGTATCTTCTTCTCCACTATTTTCCGGGCCGCCTCTGCACAGTCCAATGTAATCTCCCGATTGTCTATATCGTAGATTTCAGCTCCAAGGATTTTGATGATTCCATTGTTGCCGGTATCTCCGGTTCACCCGTCTGAAAGAGGCATCTATTTTACCTGCGGCACCTTTATCATCTGTAATTATGCAAAATTTTCCCTCTTCTTCCGGTAATTTCACAAGAACATGCAGACATACCGCAAGCATTTCTTCCCCAAGGTTGTCTCCGGATTCCTTATTGTTTCACACACCGGAGAAAAAACGCGTATAAAAGTCCTGCGTGTTTTTGCTTTTCTCTTCTACTATATTTCGAAGTCCCTCATCTTCAAGAAGTGTCTTTGCTATTGTACTTACCGGACTGTTGATCATCCGGATTGCCCCGATCAGGTAATTGTTCACCTGTTGTCTGGAAGAAAAGCAACTCTCCATAATATCCTGCAATTATTCTCCCGCCGTCCCGGTTGTCACCGTCACAGATTCCTTCCCATAATACTCCGCGCAGGCCGTATTTACCCACACATAGCCATTCTCGGGCTGCAGATCGGTATACATGAGCAGTTCCACATAATTCAGCGGTTGGAACACCGGATTTTTTACGGAATCGTCCTTCAACACGGCGATCCGCTCTTCCCAACCGGCACCGTAGGCCTGTGCCCAGCCGTTTCTCCACATGCGGTAGGCACGGTAACTGGTGGTGCTCTGGACATTGCCGAACAGAACGACTGCTGCCAGAAGTGCCCCCGTCACTGCAAAATAACGCAGGAGGTATTTCTGTGCCAACAGGTCTGCCTTTTCACTCTTTTCCGCTTTCAGAACCCGCTTTGCGATCCAGCCACACCAGTACAGTACATTGGCCACCATCCACAGCACATAAAAATACCACAGGATAGCTCCCTGCCTGCCGCCGCCCATGGTGCCGTCCACGTAGATCGTTGCAGTAGCCTGGGAGGCGTATACTCCGAAAGTCAGCGCAGTAAACAGGCCGGGGAAGCGAAACTCATAGTTCATTTTTCTGACCGCTTTCCAGAAGAAAGGGATCAGCAGAACCAGTAACAGCAGGACCTTCAGATTCGTCCAGCTGATAATATTCAGAAAAGTTCTCTCCAGGGACAGCCAGATGGCCATCAAAGGGGAATTGGCTGTGCTGCCGCCAAAATTGCCGTTGAGTCTGGTGGCTGTCAGCGGAGAAGTCACACACATCAATACGCTGAGTGTCTCTAACAGTGTCACGATCCAGGTCCGGCGGAAAGCATCTTTACGGCAGATCAGAAATAATATCTGCAGACAGATCAACAGGCACATGGTGGATACGCTGGTGGAAAAATTGTTACCACCCACCAGAATCGCCAGCAGGCAGGCCAGCACGGTAAGCACGACCCGCTTTGCCTTGCCGGTCTCGCGAAGCGCAATTTCCAGATACAGTGTCAGCAGGACCAGTGACAAGCTATACACAAAAGTGTAATTCACCGAACCGTTATACCAATAAAAGCTTTCCTCCGGATAGGGGCAGTAAAGCACCTGGAGAATTGCCATGGGAATACCGATGGGCAGGATCAGCCAACGGTTCTCCTTTGCCTGGCCCGCAATGCATTCTCTGAGCAGCAGGAACTGGGACAGGATCACGGAACCGATCATCAGATAGGGGGTGATCCGGTAAAAATGTTCTCCAAATGCCGCAGGCTGCAAAGCCGACAGAATCAGTATGGAAAATCTGGCTTCCCACACATTTTGTGCCAATGTCTGGTATATCGCATGAAATACACCGGCGATTCCTTCTCCGGCCTGCATTGCCCGGTACATATATTTTCCGAAAGACCAGTCATCCGCAGAGGGATAATCGTATTTTGCGATCGTAAACAGCGGCCACAGGATCACCGCCAGTGCCAGGATCCACGCGATGTGGATCAATATCATTTTCTTTCGTTCTGTCAGTTTCATTGGTATAAAATATCCTTTCTTACAATAGATCCGGTGTCCAGTCCATATCTACATCACTTCCGCCGCTGTCTCCACCGGAACTGCCGCTGTCACTGCTTCCGCTATCGTTGCTGCCAGAATCACTACTGCCGGAATCACTGCTGCCGCTGTCATCATCGTCGTCATCGTCATCATCCTGCGCAGGTTCCGGGGTCGGAGCCGGTGTGGGCGCAGGGGTCGGAGTGACTGCAGGCTTTGTCGCAGCAGGTTTGGTCGTTGGCTTTGGCGTGGTGCCGGGATTCTGGGTGGCTGCAGGTTTCTGAATACTTCCACCGGTCTTGTCTCCCGACACGGTTCCGCTGCCGGTGATCGTCTGCCCATCGTTACCGGCTGTACTGTTGCCATCTGCACTGCCGGTGATTTTGCCGGTAATGCTTCCTGTGATGCTTCCGGATGCAGTGGTATCATGGTTTTCTTCATAAGCCGCAAAAGGATCCTGTTTTGCCATTTCTCTGACCGCACCGGCGCTGACCCAGTATTTTCCGTCAAACCATTGTACTTCTCCGTCAAAAATACGGATCTGCGGGGTATCACTGTCTATGGCACCCGTGGTGTTGTCCGCTGCGTTGCCTTTCTCTCCGCCGTCCGTGGCGGCACCGGTTCCCTCTGCTGTATTTGCATTGTCCTCTGCTGTCATATCTTCTGTCACCTCATAGGACGTGTATTCCGGACGGGTCTCCAGTCCTATCATTTCCCCGCAAAAACGATACTCCTCTGCGGTAATATCCCCGCCGATTCCCTGCCACAGGCAGTTCTCACCGGTAGCATCATAGGCATAGAGGATCAGATCCGTATAATCTGTTCCCTCCAGCAGTTTTTTCTTGATTTCTTCGGAGGGCTGCTCTGTCAGGATCTTTCCTTCGGAATCAAAACTTCCCGTGTAAGTGATATATTCCATACCCTCCCGGTTGCTCCAGAGGGAATAGACATCCAGCGCACCTTCTCCGGTATGGACATCACAGGTATAGTCTCCCGTGAGCACACCGCCCTGCATGGTTCCCTGTTCATGGGTAATGCTCCCGGTAGCGCTGTCCACGCTCCAGGCTTCGAAGGTACCGTTCCAGTCCTTCATGGTTTCCGGTGTATCTGTCAGAGGCGCTGTTGTATCCGAAATCTCTGTCGTTGTATTTTCCCGGGCTCTGGCTTCTGTGGTTCCCGTTTCCTGTGTGGCATCGGAATTCTCAGTTTCTGCCGGATCCGCGATGTTCTCGTCCGCACCGGCCGCTGTCACTGTTACCAGCCGGATCGTTGCACCCTCCTGGCTCAGGAATCGTTTCGTGTCGTTTCCGGTATACCACACCCTGGAGAAGCATTGTCCCTCTTCCGTATAGCCGGTCTGTACATAAAGCAGAGGCTGACTGTCTCTTTCCAGATAGTAGTTTCGCTGTCCCTCTTTCAGTTTGGGCATCATGGTGGTGAACCAGTCCTCGCTGTCGATGAGATTCACGCTCTCACTCAGATACTCGGTCAGCTCCAGATCATTTTGCATTTCCTGTGCACGGCTGCGGATCCCCTCTGTCTCTTCCTCCAGATTCACGCTGATCTCCTGTAGAGCAGCAAATGCTTCCTCATCCGCATAGAGCCGGTAATCCTGTTCCAGCATATCCCGCTGTTTGCGGATGTATCCCGCTCTGTTGTAGGCATCGGCCAATGTCAGATAATCCTCCTGGGTAAACTCTCCTTTATTATATTTTGTCTCCAGATTGAGAATCTCCAGCTCCAGCTCTGAGAGCATCGGCTGTGCCTCTACGGGAGTCACGGCATCCTTCGCATTTTCATCACTGCCATCTCCGCAGGCCGTCAGGGATGTTACCAGAACAGCGCTCATGGCCAGTGCCAGAAATCTTGTTGCTTTTCTTTTCATCTTTTTGTCCTATCTGTTTTTCATTCTTAACTATTGTGCATCACTGATCAGTTTTCGCAGGAAAGTATCCGCCTCCGATCCCTGTGCATAGGTTCCCATATTCAGTACCTGTTGTGCCAGAGCATAGATGCTGCGGGCCTGCACCGGACCGTAAATGGTAATGTCCTTGCCATCCTTGTTCAGGATGATGTATCCGCGGAATGCATATTCCACCTTATACTGGTTTGCCGGAAGGCCGACCAGTACGGAAGTGAACCGGTATCTGCCACTCACGGTCTCATAAATACTATCCTGATGGGTGCCGTTGGCATTCGTACCGTAAGCAAGTCCGCTGATGACTTTTTCGCCACCTTTGATCATGGGATATGTATTCCGGTTGGCATTGTTCATGACCAGGGTTCCGTATTCTTTCAGGTAATAGCCATTGACACCGCCGGTTAACAGGGTGTTCCGTAGATCCGCACTGATACCTGTCTTAAAGCGGATTCCCGCTTTTCCGGTAATCCGGATGGAAAATCCGTGATAGGTCAGCAGATCCGTAAGTCCCGGCTGTTCTGTGGCCACATAGGCATTGTTACGATATTCCAGGGTCCAGACATACATGCCGATGGGCGCTCCGTTCTCATTATACCGGTACACAACCGCCGACTGGGCATTTCCGTTCGGCAGTTTGACGATACGGCGGTTATTCCGCACCTGTGGTGTATAGGCAATGCCGTCCACGTAGATCGTGGAAGCATCGTAACCCGACGGTACCTGCAATACCACATTGGTAGAGGAAGTCGGCATCGGGCAGGGGCTGGCCGGCATATTTTCATAGACCGGGATTTTGAAAACAAAGGTGTTCTCCAATGCTCCCGCGCTTTCGTACAGCTTTTTCATGCTCAGTGCTTCACTGGTAGGGGCTGCGATATTCTGCATATACTGATGGGTATATACCGGGTTGCTGGCCGTAGTAGACACATTGAATTTCTGCAGGTACAGGGTATCCTGTCCTTTTTTTATGTAATTCGCAGAGATGACATTGGCACCGCCCAGGATAGATGCATAGGCATTGTCCCAGCCATTGTTCCGGGCGTAGTTCAGTCCATTGGTGATCACCTGCTCGTTGGTGCTGCCGCTGGCTGAGATATTAAAATAGTTATAATATCCTTCATAGCCAGGATAGTTTCCGGAGATCAGCGGTGAGGTACCCTGTCCCTGCTCCTGGTAGACTCTTGCCGCCAGGTGGAACGGGCTGACCTGCTGCTCCGCGCCGATTGCCCAGAAGATATGGGAAAACGTCATATCCGTCTTAGGCGCCGGGCTGTTGCTGTTCATAAAAGTATTCTTCAGGAAGGTCTCTACTGCTGCCTCCGTGTGGTAACTCTCGTTATATGTCAGCTGTTCAAATTGAAAAATGGCATTCTCATGTAATGAATTTCTCGGATCCATGTATAATTTCAGTACATCTTCCGAAGCGAAATACCAGTTGGGGCTGTGCTGTCCTTCCTTGCAATAATCCCCGTAACTCTTATAGACCAGACTTTTTCCGCCCTGCAGTTCGTTGTTGACTGCGGTCTGGAAATCCAGTCCGGTATTCTGTCGTACAAAAGTCCAGTTGGGTTGTTTCTGTTTCAAAGCCTGCAATGCCTGCCGGTAGCTCTCCGGAAACTGCTCGATGTCCGCATAGACACCGGTGGCATTTTCCTCTGCCAGCATAACCGCCGCTCCGGGATTCATGCCGTACAGTTCTTCCCATTCCAGAAAACGTTCATCCGAGCATGCCAGATAATCCCGGGGGATATATCCCTCGTAGACCTTGCCCTTTACCTCGGCGGATACTTTTTCCCAGACCTGATAATCTTCATCCACCGTCACATCCCGGATCTCCACCATCTGTCCACTGGGCACGGTGACCACTTTTGTGCTGTCTTCCGACGCTTCCGCACGGATCGTCAGATCATCGCACAGATAGACCAGTGCCATGACTTCCCGGTCTTCTACTATATTCTGCAAAGCCCCTCGTGCTTCTTCGATCCATGCCTGATCTTCTTCATCCAATGCATGCGTCTGATAGGTATTTCCCTCGTAGGTGAATATAAATGCCGCCAGGAGAATTGCTCCCAGAAATGCCAATTTTCTCTTCATGTAACGTGACTCATTCCTTATTCTATGGTTGCTGTGTTGCCCGTTCTATCCTGCCTCTACATCGGGCATCACTCTATGTGCTTCAGTTTCTTATGCAGTACCCGGATTCCCTTCGGTGCAATGGCAAACAGTGTATGATAACACTTGTTCTTTTTGGTAAGCCAGGGAATTTTCATGGCTCTCCACCAGCCGTGGCGCAAATCGCGTACCACCCTGCGGTAAAATGCGTTGTCCCCGGTCATCTGTGCAATAGGGATGTGCAGCAGATAATCCAGCCGCTGGAAAATACCGAACCGGAATGCGATTTCCGACAGCTCCGGATATTTTCTATCCACCAGCGCAAGCACCATGTCCGCATTGTCGATATTGTCGGCGAATACTCTGGAGAACCGGTTCTTGTCTCTGGTATTGCTGTCCGGACGATAAAATACATGATACGCCTGTCCTGGAATGCATGCAATCCCCGGAACTGCACTTTCCTCCCGGGTCAGCATTTTTACTAATAAATGAAAATCTTCATTCAGTGCCCCCACCGGAAATTGTTCTATGGTAAACAGGTCCTTCCGCAAAAGCTTGGTACAGAAGGAGCAGTCTCCGCGGTGCATCAGAAGTTCCTTCAGAAAACCTTCTGCCGGGATCACCTGTTCCGTTGCCACCGGCTCGCAGATATTCGGTAAAATATTGCCGTCTTTGTCGATTTCATCTCTGCCGACCTGCGCTACGGGCATTCCGGTCTTTTCGATTGCCCCGTACAGCCGCTCATACATATCCGCATCCACGTAGTCATCGCTGTCCACAAAGCCCACATATTCTCCCCCGGCCTGCTGTAATCCGAAATTCCGGGCGGAAGAAGGCCCGCCGTTCTTTTTATGGAAGACGCGGATTCTCTCATCCTCCGTTGCCAGCCGGTCACATAATGCCGGTGTCTCATCCGTGGAACCGTCATCGATCAGCAGGATCTCCAGATTTTCGTAAGTCTGTGTCCGCAGGCTTTCCACGCAGCGGGGCAGATACGGTATGATATTGTACACCGGCACGATCACGCTGATCAGCGGTTGCTTGGTTACACTACTGTTCACTGTTTATTCTCCTATACATAGACCGCTCCGGGATCACAGGGGCCGGAGAGCAGGGGCCGTCATTCCATAATTGTGGAATCACCGGGGCAGGTGTTGTGATGTCCTGCATCACATCCTGGCCGGCATCCGGCATTTCCTGTTCTTCTGACATTTCTGGCAAGAACTTCATTTTCCGGCACAGTTCGATCAATCTTTCCGCAGCCGTCCGGGCATTCCATTCCCCGACAATGGTCTGCTGTGCGTTTTCTCCCAGTCTGCGGCACTCTCCGGGATCCCTGAGAAGCCGTTCCACGGTCCGAAATAATTCCTGTTCCTCACCGTCCCGGTACATACTGCCGTTTTCTCCCTGACGGATCAGCCAGGGAGCCGCTCCGATCATATGATCTGCCACCACAGCACAGCCGCTGTTCATGGCTTCATTCACCACTGCCCCCCAGCCTTCTTTGCGGTCACTGGTGACCAGATAGATTTCTGACTTTTCCATGGCCGCCCGGACTTCTTCCGGGCCTTGAAAACCGGGAAAGGTGATCACGTCGGTCACTCCGAGTTCCTCTGCCAGGCGATGCGTCTCTTCCTCCAGTTCCCCTCCGCCGATCATGGTAATATGAAACGTATTTTCTTCCAGATGTTCTTTTAAATAAGATGCTGTTTTCACCACCAGCTCTGGATGCTTCCAGTCGATCATCCGGGCCGCCCACAGAATACTGCCCGGTTCTTTGTGATTGAAGGGCTGCCCTGCCTCGTAATGCCTGGTCTCCGGGAAATAGCCGAAGCGCAGCATTTTGCCGGGGTAGGCATGGATCAGGTGATAATCGCAAGGCACATAGGCTCCTGCGCACAGGAAATACACCGGTGCCTTACGGTATCTGGTGTGATCCTTGTATTTTTGCAACAGGCCTCTCGGAGAAACAGCCTTCCATTGCCCTTCCTTATATAAGCGTTCATTATAACGGAAGATCGGTTTTCCGGCAGTCAGTCTCTCCTGAATATAGCTTTCGTCATCGCATCCGCCGAAGATCACCACATCCGCGGTAAGCAATAGTTTCTCAAAATCTTCCGCATTTGTGACGGCGTTGCTGTTCGACTCAGAGCCGGGCGTTTTCTCCACCCCAGACTTATGTGCACACGAATTCTTCGCAGCGTAGCGCACGTAGGGACGTTCCTCGGCCTGCCAGCCCATCTTCATCCGCTCTTCTTCCATGGGCTGTGTCTGCAGGAAACAGAAATCTCCCTCCAGCAATTCATACAGAGCATCACAGAAGGGCAGCTGATGATGATTAAAATAGTTTGAGACAAATATCAGCTTCATTCCTTCCTCCCTGCTATGTTTGCATAGATTTCCTGCAATTTTGCGAAATTCTGCTCTTTATCATGGGTTTTTCTTGCATGTTCTCTTGCATTTTTTGAGTATTCCAACATTTTCTCCGGAGAACTCCACATTTCGATAATAGAATTTGCCATGGAATTTACAATATTTTCCAATTCTTCTGTTTTTGTCGTTTTATAATTTCGCATGTTATTTTTACTTTCAGAAGCATCTGACGCATATTTGTCATTTTCAGCCACTTCCGACAGCTGATGTCCCCGGCACCACAGGCCGTCCCTTCCGCCATCAAACAGGCTGGGGATTCCCCCTACCTCCGTGCTGATGCAGGGAACTCCCAGAAGCATGGCCTCTCCCAGGGAATTCGGTGAATTTTCCAGAGAGGAACAGCACAGGAACAGATGACTTTTCAGAAATCTTTCCTTCATTTCTTCTCCGGTCAGTTTTCCGAGGAAGTGTACCCTGTCCTCCAGCTGTCCTTCCCGGATCAGTCTGCGCAGGTAACGGCCATATGCCGATATTTTCAGCTTTTCCTTCGGCGTCCGGTATGCCGTCAGATCATTTCCTGCCACATACACCTGTACCCGGGGATATTTCTCCCGGATCTGTGGCAAGGCCTGCAGCAGATAGTGCAGTCCTTTCAGAGGATAATCCGCCTGACTGACGAAAATGGAATAGGGTTCACAGTGCTCCGGCTGCCATTGTCCTTCATAAAAGGAAGCCCGCAGGGTCTCATTCATCGTATAATAATGTGCCTTGGGATTCCACGCGGTAGTCACTGCCCTGTCCCAGGCGGTTCTTCCGGTGATATTGCCGGCAAGTCCTATTGCTTCCCTCTCCATTACACCTCTGCGGGCAAATTTTTCCTGCTGGCTGCGCAGGGTATCCTTCTTCACCAGATCCCGGAAAGTGGTCTTGTGGATCTCCGATTCCGGCATATCGGCAAAATATGCCTCCGCACACAACGTACAGATTCCCTGAATTCCCACCAGTATCTTCTCCTTGTGGGGAAACACCCGGCATACTGCCAGTGTGTGTGGATATTCCGTGCCGAAACAGTGGATCACATCCGGTGAAAAGTCTTCCGTGATCCGATGCAGTTCTTCTTCCAGTAACGGCTGATATCTGTCGGGGTGTACGGTGTCTTCGTGGAATCCATAACATGTGATATTATATGTTTCAGCATCTGCACTTGTCTGTAAATGCTCCCGGTCTTCTTTTTCCCGTGGCATTGCTATCTGCAGTCTCCAGGGCACCTCCGTATCTGCCGGCACCGGGAATGCCACAGCCAGCTCCAGGTCACTGGAATTCTCCGCGGCTACCTGCTCCAACAGACCGGACAGCCAGCCCTCTTTATTCGAAGCTTCTTTATGCAATGCTTCGGCTATGACCGGAAGCATGATATTGCAGACCCACAGCACTTTCATAAATTAAATCCTCTTTTAATTAAAGATCCAGTTTAGATACGGAAGCAGCCGTATCTCCACATCATACATTCCCCGCAACAGCATTACGAAATACAATAGATATGCTGCAACAACGCCAATAATACACAGGGTTCGGAACCATCCCTTTTTGGCATCCTTCAGCACACCCGGAATCAGGAAAATCTGGCTTTGGATCAGGTAATATGCTACTCGGGATACTTCCGGGATAAAGGAGCCGCAGGAATAGAGCACCAGTCCCGCCAGATTCAGGTAGAAGTAATAACGGTTTCTGCGATTTTCCTGAACGCTGTCCTTCCAATAGATCAGGCACAGTATCAGCACTGCCAGGCATTTGGCGATGTTGACATAGGATAACTGTCCGTTGTCGAACATGGAATCCTTGTAATAGGGATAGAACCGGAAGATAATATTCCGGTACACATCCTGTCCGAAGATCAGAGATAAGATCAGTAATACGCCAACCGCATAGTGCCACTTTTTCAGCTGGATCCGGGACAAGAGATCTATCACAATATATGCCGGGATGACCAGCAGTACCGATTTGTGGATCGTACAGCCCAGCAGCACCCAGAGAAGAAACTTCCCATATTCTCCCCGCAGCACATATTTCTGCGCATACATGACCAGTGCCAGTGCGAAATAGTAACGTACCGAATTCATACTATTAAAGTAAAATCCCTGTGTCAATAACAGGAACAGGGAAAATACATACCAGTCCGCCTGATCATGCAGTGCCTTCAGGAAAAAGAAGACCGTAATCAGGGAAAAGAAGCCAAAGATCGGAAGATAAGATCCCTCTCCGAAAATCAGATGGAAAAATTTCACCAGATACACAAAACCGGTTTCGTAGGAGACATGCCTTCCTTGATCGATCAGCTGAAATTTCAGCCAGTAGACCCAGTAATCACCGCCCACAGCAATGCGGCAGGCAGAAACCCCGGCCAGGAGACAGAAGATGGCGAATTCCGCCACAGCATTGCACGCCTGCTGTCTGTCCGGCCCGGCCGCCATCAGATCCCCGGAGGTATTTCCACGAAAGGAGCGTCTGCCGGACAGATATTCTGTCGTATAGTCACGATTTTTTACCAGAAAACCGAATGCTACGGTAACAACTGTCAATATGATATACACCAGTGCGCTCTTCTCCATGTGGAACCTCCTTTCTTTATGGCCTTTTTTCCAAAAAGCAAGCTATCGTCTTCCTGCCTCCCGGATGCCTTCCCGCATCCACTGTTTTGCCTGCTGCAGGCTTACCTCTGTGCACAGCGTACCCTTATGAGCATACAAAAACCGCAGTGCCAGCGGCCATTCCAGCCATCCATACAGATAATGATACAGTACTCCTCTGTCATGGAAAAATTTTTCATTATAGCCATGAAACCAGGTGGATTCCCCGGCTTCCTCTCTGCCGATGGTCACCGGTGCGGTATATACCCGGTATCCTTTTTTTATAAACTCTGTCAAAAACAGGCTGTCTTCTCCATTGCTGTATTTTGCACCGCCGCCAAACAGCAGGGAGAACGTAATACCAGATTGCAGCAGGCTTTCTCTGCGTACAGCAAAACTGACTGCGCCATACCGCCCGCAATTATACCAACGTACCGGTTTCCGTTCCGTAATATGGTAGGTGCGGCGTTCTTCCTCCACCTCGATATTGAAAATGATCATATCGGCCCGGGGATTCCGTTCAAACTCCGCAAGAACAGCCGCCTCATAACCATCTTCATACACAATATCCGCATCCGAAAAAAGGCAGATGTCCCCTTCCGCCCGAAGAATGGCCTCATTGCGGCTTCTGCCGATGCCACGATCGGGAAAACTGCAGAAACGGATTCTTCCGTTCCCCGGAGATATCTGCATTTCCTCCTGCCCCAGCCGGTCGCACTGATTGATGATCACCGCATCCGATTGCAGGTTCATATGTTGTACGGTCTCCGGAAGAGAAGCATTCATTACCGATGCCAGAACTTCTACCTTCATGCCTGCTCTCCTCCGTGTTCTGTATTCTGTGTCTGCATGGCTCCCGGCAGAAAATAATAGCTGCGGATCAGCTGTTCATCCGCATTCCACAGGAAGGCTCCGTCCACAGAGCAGTCCTGGGTATGCAGATACTCTAATACCGCTTCCAGTCTCTTTCCCACCCGTTCTCCGGCCGGCACCGCCAGCAGAAAGGCATCTGCCTTACGAAGTGTCTCTCCACTCTCCGGGCATAACAACGGACTGGGAACCGCTACATATTCCACCGGTATTCCCTTCCGGATCTTACCTGTCTTAGCCAGCTTCTGCAAATTCTCCACGACTTCCTTCGGATCCGCTTCCGGCAGTGCCACACATACTGCCACACGGCAGATTTCCGCATTTTCGGACTCCTTTGCCTGCTTTTTATCGTACACTTTCTCCAGCGTATACATCAGATTTTCCGCAAATCCCACACTGCGCACCGTTCCCAGACTGTTCAGTCCGTAGCGTCTGCGAAGTGTTGCCGGCAGCCAGATGCTGTCCTGCGAGATCTCCACCAGCAAAAAGAGCACTACTGCAAAAAACAGAGACAATACCGCCGCCAGAATGACTGCCCGCACCGGGCGCACATCCGGTACCACGACTTCTGCAAAATCTCCGTGATCCAGCACTTTGATCCGGTCGATCTCCACGATACTCTCTGCAAATTCGTCACACATGGTATCCTCCACTGCATGGGCCAGAGCAATACTCATCTCCGGATCCTGAGTTGCCGCCTGTGTCACCGGAACACTGAAATCCGAGGGAAGTGTTGCCGAGAGGTCTGCGATCCACTGATCTCTGCCCAGAGACAGTGCTTCCGAAGCTCCATTGTCTCCCCGTTCCACAGCCTCCTGCAGATGCTTCTCCACACCATCCAGGAATTCTCCCGTATGGATCATGGTGT
Source organism: Clostridium sp. AM34-9AC (assembly GCF_003480225.1). Lineage (NCBI taxonomy): Bacteria > Bacillati > Bacillota > Clostridia > Eubacteriales > Clostridiaceae > Clostridium > Clostridium sp. AM34-9AC. The sequence goes on along the minus strand of NZ_QUIU01000019.1, from coordinate 8,074 downwards.
TCCATGTAGCCTCGTTAATGTAGTACGCACCCGCCGCATTGGGGTTCTCTTTATATTCTACCTTATAAGTGGAAGAAGCCGCATACCCTGGATCGGGCTGCAGCACCACATTTTTTACATAATAACCGCCACCGAACAGTAATGTTCCCACTACTGTCACAGCCAGTATTTTCCACAGATTGCGGCATAGCCGCAGACACATAAGTCTCAGGTCGAAGGGCTCTTTTCCGTAGCTTACTTCCATGCGTCTACCTCCTGCCTTCTCAGTCGTCATCCTTCTCGGCACGACCATCGTAGGTTGCCTTGAAAGCCGTTACCTGTTCGCTCTCCACACCCTCGGTACTGTCCGGCCAGAACAATACCTTCAGTGTCAGAAGCATCAATTTAAGATCCAGCCACACAGAATAATTCTCGATATATGTTAAATCCAGTTTTAATTTATCATACGGAGAAGTATTGTACTTTCCGTATACCTGTGCGAAACCGGCCAGTCCCGCTTTCACCTTCATACGGAATGCGAACTCCGGCATGACTTCCATGTACTGTGCAATAATCTCCGGGCGCTCCGGTCTGGGGCCGATGAAAGACATATCTCCCCGCAGAATATTGATCAGCTGGGGCAGTTCATCCAGCCGGCATTTGCGGATCACCTTACCCACGGGAGTGATACGCTTATCCCCTTTCTGTGCCAGACGTGCCACGCCGTCCTTCTCGGCATCAGTGCGCATACTGCGGAACTTCATAATATAGAATTCCCTCTGTCCGGTGGTGCAGCGCACCTGCTTGTACAATACAGGTCCGCCGTCATAAAGCTTGATGGCAAGCGCTGTCAGAAGCATCAGCGGTGAAGTCACCACCAACAGGATCAACGAACAGATCACATCGATAGATCGCTTGATGAACCGCTGCTCCATGCTCAGGGAGTACTCTCTGGTCAGCAGGATCGGAGTGTCAAATACATGCAGTTCCTCGGAGCCAACTAAAATAACATCTGATATTTTAGGCATGACATAGACACGAATGGAATGGGAATAGCAGAATTTCAGGATAATATTGCGATCCTTTTCATTAATATCCCAGATCACTACCGCATTGATCTCACCATTCTGATAATTAACCAGAATCTCCCGACACAGCTCTGTTGTACCCTTTTTGATGTGCTCGCATTTTGTGATCTTATATTTGTCCTTACGGCTTTCAAATTTGTTGACAATGTCTTCGATGGGACGATCACCGTGGATCAGCAGAAGCTCTCTGGGCGGGAATGCTGTACGATAGATCTTGTTGGCAATATTGGCATAGATGATCACCGCTATGATCTGTAAAAATACCATCAGCAGGAACATGTCCGCCGGGAAAATGCTGCGGGCCATCATACACAGCTCCGCATAGATCAGTACATCCGCCATCAGGGTTGCAAACACCTGGGAGAAAATGATCTCCGTGTTTTTCATGTATCCCAGACGCATGCCGCCGTAGGTCACGGAGAAAAATATCAGGATTGCACTGTAGATACCGTTTTCCAGCAGAAAGCCACGATACCAGATCTTCTGCAGGGGATCTACCAGCTGGAACTGGAAATGGAACTGCCACATGTAGGCAAACAGGCTGATCTCCAGCAACAGACAGATCATCGACAACCCTATATTGATCAGACGCTTAAAGGATTCCCTTTTCCGCAGTCGGTTTTCATAATAATTACCGTTTGTATTCAAAACAAACTCCTCCTATACTCTGCGTTTTACGGCGCGTACCGCCCAGAAGCAGAAATGCCAGGCACTGTTCGGCACTGACATGCCTTCCGCCTTACGGTACAGATTCCAGATCCTCCGCAAAGCTTCCAGCTTATTCGATGACAGGGATTTCCCTGCTCTCCGATATTTTACCAAATTTTGATCCAAACCACAAGCTACATAACCCTCCCGCAGTATTCTCCACCACAGGGCAGTGTCCTCACTCTTGATCTGGGGCATCTGCAGTTGTTCTTTCGACAGCTGTTCCATATCGAACATCACGGTACTGGTAAAAATTGTGGTATTTTTCAAAGCTTCTTTATAAGTAATCGTGGCCGGCACACGGACAATCTTTCCGGTGCCCTTGCCATTCTCATCGGCGAATTCATAGCCGGTAAACACAAAGGCTGCCTGTTTCTCTTTCAGAAAAGCCAGCTCTTTTTCCAGCTTGTCCGGTGTCCACAGGTCATCTGCATCCAGATAGGCCAGATACCGGCCTTTTGCTTCGTTGACTCCCAGATTACGTGCTCTCGCCGCCCCCAGATTCGTAGAGTAAGTCAGCATGCGGATTCTCGTATCTCCGGTTCTCTGAATATATTGTTCTATGATCTCCCTGCTGCGGTCCGAGCCGCAATCCTCCACCAGCAGCAGTTCCCAGTGTGGATACGTCTGTGCCCGGACGCAGTCCATCGTTTCTTCTATATAACGTTCTGCCCGGTACACCGGCACCACAATACTGATCAGTTCCTGTTCCATTTTGCTTTCCTGTTCCTAATTCTTACAAATCGTTATAGTTTTCCCTATCTTTCCGCAAGATGCCTACTTACATCACGATCAGGAAATATCCGCCAAAGGACCGCAGTCTGCCGTCCGCAGCCTCTTGCAATTCCTTCTGTACATCCTCCGACAGGTCCTCCGGCAATAAAATGTAGTCTATACCGGCCTTCCCGGCGCTGTCAAGGCACGCAGCAAAATCTATTTTCCTGCCACCGGCTTCTGTCGTGGTATTTTCATCTGTCCGCAGATATTCCGTCTCCCCGGTAGTCTCCAGGTGGCTCATCCACAGATACATATCTTCCTGCCAGGTCTCATAGGTATCATAGGAGTAGCTGCCCAGCGATGCATCCCAGATGCTTCTGCCGTATACCGGGTGGATCTCAGCGCTGTAGGCTCTGGCAGCCTCTATGACCTCCTTCGGCGCCCACAGACTGTATTCCCGTGAGTTTCCTTTTTCCGCATTGTATACAGAAAGCTGCTCCAGAATTTCCCTGGCGGGAGTTCCCTGTTGCTGTCCGGGCATTCCCGTCAGTGCCGGTATCTGCGTTGTCTGTGCCACGGTCCATTCCGACACCGGGTTTCCACCCAGGAACAGGATGCCCAGCAGGATCAGCGCAGCCATCCCGTTTCGCAGGCTTTTCTCTTTTAATAAGTTACACAGAAAGTCCGTTGCTGCCCATGCGATCAATGCTGTCTGGGGTACCGCCGCCCAGATCCATACATAAGAGTAAAAGGCGGTCTGGTATTTTAACAGGATCAGTGCCGTTACGGGACAGATACAGCCAAATGTCGCCAGCGCTCCGTAAAGATACAGCCGTTTCCGTGCTTTTTCCGCCCCGGATGCATTGGCTTCCTTTCCGGAACCATAGAGGACAAATCCCAGATACAGGATCGCCAGCAGCAAAAGTGCCGCAAATTTTCCATGTTGTGTATAGTCGGTCCAGCCTGTCAGGGCGGACTGCAGAAGTGTCATCATTCTGTAGCCTCCTCTCCTGACCTGCCATGTGCATCAGTCATTTCCCGTTTTTCCCATCGTTTCCGGAACTGGGAAACCAACGCTCCAAGTATCAGCCATGCCACAGTAACAAGCAGGCAGACTCCCGCGCCATACAGGGTCCAGACTATGCAGGCCTCCGCCAGGATGCAAAGGATCACGCCCGTATATTTTCTGTCCATCAGACAGGACAGCAGATACGGAAGCAACACCGCCGCCCGGATCGTCACACCGCGGAATCCTCCGTAAAACACATCAAAACCATCCACTCCGGGCATATAGGCCCCTGTACTGAACAGTATTCCCACGATCAGCAAAAACGTCCGTCTTTTCACAGAATTTTCCGGAAAAAGTGCTTTCCCCAGGCTTCCGTAAGCTACATAAGACAACAGCAACGTAATGCAGGGGATCAGACGATACACCACGTCTACGGGTGCCATACCCGTAAAACGGCTGATGGCCCCGTACAGAGTGGGCAGGCACAATATTTTCAACCGTAAGGACATCCCCATCGAATATGCCGTCCCCGTGAGAGGATTCACGGTATAAACAGCATTTTCCCTGAGAAATGTATTCACGGTCTCCACCGTCATATCTCCGGTCAGCCACATACGGTTCCCCGTCAGAATCCGCAGAATCTGCAGCAGAATCAGAAATGCCAGGACGCCCGTGAGGATCTGTGTGTATTTTTCCTTTGCCGTATCTGTCCCGCTGTTTTGATCCGCAACTGGATCATTTTTACCGGCTGTGGCCCGTTTTCGTGTCTGTCTGGATATTACAGACAATAATATCGCCGCCAGCAGAACGATTCCCACCTCTGCCAGCAGCAGATCCGTTACAGTCAAAAAAGACCACCCTAACAGGCAGCCTGCCAAATGGGCGATCTCTGTCAGCCCGATAATGATCAGGCTCCCCCCGATCAAAATATCCGATGTCCGAAAAGTCATTTCATCTCCCATACCCGCCTTTTTCTTACACGGGCTTTTGTACATCTTACCATATTTATATGGACTTGACAAATATAACAGCATTTCCCTGCAACAAAAAACCGCGTACCGGAAACTTCCCATTCCGATACGCAGTCTTTCTCAGTCTGCAGAGGAGAATACTGCATCTGCTTAATTAACAAACTCTCCCTGTTCCAAACAATTAAAATCAATATGTTACATAGCCTTATAATCCAGCCGGATGTTGTCGGCGATACGTGCGATGTACTCGCTGTTCGTAGGTCTTGTCCTTCCGGAGGCTACAGAATAGCCAAAAATCTTTTCGAATGTCTCCACATTTCCTCTGGACCAGGACACTTCAATGGCGTTCCTGATCGCACGTTCCACTTTCTGATCTGTGGTCTTGAAATGTTTCGCGATGGTGGGATATAACAGCTTGGTAACGCTGCTTACTACCTCCATGTCTTTCCCTGACAAAATGATTGCATCACGCAAATAGTGATAACCCTTCAAATGCGCCGGCACCCCTATCTCCAACATGATTTTGGTTACATATCTCTCTAACTCTGAATCTTTTACTGCAACAATATCCAAAACAAGTCCCCCTTTTTACTTGTCGAGTATTGCTCCTCTGCAGTGACTGATAGAGAAATCATATCATAGCTGTCGATATTTGAAAAGACATTTTTCCGTTAAAATATAGTTAAGAAACTAAAAATGTTACATTTTACCCATATTTTGTAACATTTTTACGTACATAAAAAACGGATATTTATGCTGTTTTTCTTAAATTTCCTCTTTTACCAGGTAAATCGGACGGCGTTTTACTTCCATGTATGCCTTTGCCAGATACTGCCCCAGAATACCCGTGCAGAAAAACTGTACGCCGCTGGTCATCAGGATGATGCACACCAGAGAAGGCCAGCCGGACACCGGATCTCCGAAGATCAGCTTCCGCACGATGATAAATATGATCATCAAAAAGGCAATGATGCAGAACAGCACGCCCACAAAGGAAGCGATCAAAAGCGGTGCCGTGGAAAATGCGGTGATACCGTCAAGGGAATATACCAGGAGCTTCCAGAAATTCCACTTGGTCTCGCCCTTGGCGCGCTCTACATTCTCATATTCCAGCCATTTGGTCTTAAAGCCGACCCAGCCGAAGATTCCTTTGGTAAAACGATTATATTCCCGCATGGACAGGATGGCATCCACCATCTGTCTGGTCATCAGGCGATAATCTCTCGCTCCGTCCATTATTTCCGTCTGGGATATCTTCTTCATCAGACGATAAAAGCTTCTGGCAAAAAAGCTGCGGATCGGCGGTTCGCCCTTGCGGGTCACGCGGCGGGTCGCTACAGAATCATACCCCTGCCAGATCCATTCAAACATCTCCGGCAGCAAGGAAGGCGGATCCTGCAGATCCACATCCATCATAACCACGTAATCGCCCTTCGACTTTTCCAGTCCGGCAAACATCGCCGCTTCCTTTCCGAAATTTCTGGAGAAAGAGACAATATGCACACGGGAATCCTGTTCGATCAGCTTTTTCACTTCTCTCACAGTGCCGTCTTTGGAACCGTCATCAATATAGAGAAGCTCCAGTTCTATTTCCTTTTCCTTGAAAAAAGGATCATTTTTCGTCAATTCCTGATAAAACAGGGCAACGCTTTCTTCTTCATTATAGCAGGGAACGATCACGCTCAATAAGCTCATTTTGTAATCTCCTTATGTTTTCCTGTCGCTTTTTCAGGCTTATCTGCGCCACTGTGCGACAGGTAACAGCTATATTATACTATCCTTCGATGCATCATTTCAAGGTCAACACTGTACTTTTTCCGCTTTTTGGATTATACTGGATTTATATATGTCTGTTCTGCAAACTACAGCATATAGGAAACGAGGTTATTTATGACTTTTTTTGAACAGTTTTTCAGCAATACCATTTTCCTGACTGCAGCCTTCGGCTGGCTGGTGGCACAGGTTCTGAAGACGCTGATCCATTTGATCGTCTCCAAGAAATTCGTTGCGGAGCGTCTGGTCGGCAGCGGCGGTATGCCCAGTTCTCACTCTGCTACCGTATGTGCCCTGGTAACAGCGGTCTGCTACGAATACGGTGCGGGAAGCTTTGAATTTGCCATTTCCCTGATCCTGGCGATCATTGTAATGTATGATGCTATGGGAGTACGCAGAGAGACCGGTATTCAGGCACAGGTATTGAACGAAATGCTGAAGGTCTTCGAAGATATGGGCCGCAGTGAGATTTCCGCCCATGATAAATTAAAGGAATTCGTGGGACATACTCCCCTGCAGGTGTTGATGGGTGCGCTGTTAGGCATTTTATGCGGCGTGGTCATTTACAGCTTCTTACTCTGATAACCAATCGAGGTGTGATTATATGTGTAAATATAAATTTCGACGGCAGTTTCTGCAGACTGCGGTACCTCTTCTGCTGACTGTCTCCATGATGCTTACCGGATGTGGACAGACGGGTAACTCCGATTCCCCGGTCCGTCCGATCCTCCCGGATAACAGCCCGGATTCCTCCACAGTTTCTTCCGGGGAAAAGCTTCCGGATCCCGTAACGATCGTTGTAGAGGATGATTCCACTCCTCCCGCTGAGGGCATGGTCCGCAGCCGTCTTACGAACGAATGGGTGGATGCCGATGTGGCTGCCACACGCCCCATTGCCGTAATGATTCCTAATGAGGCCTCTGCAATTCCACAATACAGTCTGTCCGATGCTTCTATTATTTATGAGGCGAATGTTGAAAACCGTATGACCCGGATGATGGCAATCTACGAAGACTGGCAGAATCTGGACAAGATCGGCAATATACGCAGTCTTCGTGATTATTATGCTTACTGGGCATTCGAATGGGATGCTTTTATCGTACATTTCGGCGGTCCGTTTTTCATCAATGAGCTGCTGGTGCAGCCGGATACTCAGGATGTGGACGGTACCTCCGGGAGTGATGAGGCTGCCTTTTTCCGTACTACCGACCGCAACAAGCCTCACAATGCTTATGCTTCCGGTGAAGGTCTGCAGAAGGTGATCGAGAAAAAGGGCTACAGCCTGGGATACCGCGGACTCAGCGATGAGAATCACTTCCGGTTTGCCACCAAGGCGGAACCGAACACCCTTGGGCAGTATGGTGCCAAAGCAAAGGATGCCACCTATATCGATATGTCCGGGTGTTATCCGCTGACAAGGTGTTATTTTGAATTTAACGAGGATGACGGCCTCTATTACCGTTCCCAGCATCTGTCCGGCAGCACAGACGGCCCTCATATAGATGCCGCCACCGGAGAGCAGCTGACTTTCAAAAATATTCTGGTACAGAATACGTTTCACGAGGAACTGGGCGAGGGGTATCTGGCTTTTCAGTGTCATGACACCACCCGGGACGGCTGGTTCTTCACCAATGGCAGAGGAATACATGTGAATTGGGAGAAGACTTCCGATTACAGTGCCACCAGATATTACGATGACAACGGGGACGAGATCATCCTCAATACCGGCAAGACCATGATCTGTATTATCGAAGATGGAGATTCCTTTACGTTCCATTAATGTAAATGGAAAGTTAGCCTAGCTACGAGCCATGCAAAAATAGAGTGGA